>CALMQI010000303.1 GCA_937871935.1 uncultured Burkholderiales bacterium | reverse complement strand
ACGCAGCCTGCTGCGCCTGCAGGCCGAGCGCGCGACCGGAGCGCGGCTGCACGTCAGCGGCAGCGGCATCGAGGGGCGCGGCGACGACGTCCAGGCGGCGGTCGAGGCGCAGTCGCCGGGGCTCACCGCGCTGTGGTTCCAGAGCCTCGCCGGCGTGGCCGACGCGAACCGGGTGTTCGACATCGACCTGGCGCTGAAACAAAACGACGAGAACCCGGTGTTCTATGTGCAGTACGCGCATGCACGCATTTGTTCGGTGCTGCAGCAGTACGTGGAACGCGGCGGACGCGTCGAAGCGCTGGGCGGAGCGAACCTGGCCTTGCTGGATGCCCCCAGCGAGAGCGCGCTGATGCTCAAGCTGGCCGACTACCCTCGCATGCTGAGCGACGCCGCCGCCAGCTTGGCGCCGCACGACGTGGCGTTCTATCTGCGCGAACTGTCAGGCACGTTCCACAGCTATTACGCTGCCGAACGTTTCCTGGTCGACGACGCCGAATTGACCCGCGCCCGGCTGGCGCTGCTCACGGCCACCCGGCAAGTGATTCACAACGCGCTTGCCGTACTCGGCGTCAGCGCTCCCCAGAGATTGAACAGAGAGTTGGAAACACAATGAAATTCACAGCAAGGCAATCGCAACGCGGCGGTTTCGTGATGGGCATGGTGATTGGCCTGCTGGTCGGGCTGGCGCTGGCGCTGGGCGTGGCGCTGTACGTCACCAAGGTGCCGGTGCCGTTCGTCAACAAGGTGCCGCAGCGCGGCCCCGAGCAGAACGCCGCCGAGATGGAACGCAACAAGAACTGGGATCCGAACGCGCCGTTGTCGAACAAGGCGCCGCCGCGCGTGGGCCTGCCGGCGGGCAGCGCGCCCGCCGTGCCGACGCCGCAGGCAGCGCCCCCGAAAGCGGCTGCCATCGAGCCGCCGGCTCCGCAAGGGCAGGCCGCCGCGCCGGCCAAGTCCACCAAACCGGGCGCCGATCCGTTCATCTATTTCGTGCAGGTCGGTGCCTTCGCCAAGCCCGAGGATGCCGAACAGCAGCGGGCCAAGCTGGCGATGCTGGGGTTCAGCGCCAAGGTCAGTGAACGTGAACAATCCGGACGCCCGATGTACCGGGTGCGCCTGGGCCCCTACCAGATGCGCGACGAGGCCGAATCGACGCAGACCAAGCTCCAGTCCGGCGGCGAAGAAGCGGCACTTGTGCGTGTCGAGCGATGAATGGCGATGACCGAACAAACAGACTCACGCAACCGAAGGATGCTCATGAAACGCCGTGAATTCACCCTACAGGTCGCCGCCATCGCCACCGGCCTGGCGGCGCCTGCTTTCGCCCAGGCGCAGGGTGGTGCACCCGTCGAGGGCAAGGACTACGCCCGGCTGGCGCAGCCGATCGCGCTGCCGGCTACCGGCAAGGTGGAGGTGGTGGAGTTCTTCGGCTACTGGTGCCCGCATTGCCATGCCTTCGAGCCGATGCTCGAGGAATGGGCGCGCAAACTGCCGGCCCAGGTGAACTTTCGCCGCATCCCGGTCGCCTTCTCGGCGCCACAGGAGCCCTACCAGCGCATCTTCCTGGCGCTCGAGGCGATGGGGCAGCTCGACGCGATGCACCGCAAGGTGTTCACCGCCATCCACGTGCAGAAGCAGCGCCTGGACAAGGACGCCGACATCCTGGCCCTGATGACGGCCAACGGCATCGACGGCGCCAAGTTCACCGAGACGTTCAAGAGCTTCACGGTGGCCAGCAAGGCCAAGCAGGCGCGCCAGATGGCCGAGGCTTACAAGATCGACGGCGTGCCGACCCTGGGCATCCACGGCCGATACTTCACGTCTCCCTCGCTGGCCGGCGGCCACGAGCAGGCACTGCGGGTCGCCAATTTCCTGATCCAGCGCGTCGCCAAGGGCTAAGCGCCGGCGCCCGACAGGACCCCCAGACTACCCTCGTCAGCGGGTCGCCGGACCCGTCGCGCGCATTTCGTCTCATGTGGCGCCAGATGCCAGGGCTAGAATGGTCTGCAAGTTCTGTGCCGACCATGCCTCTGCTCCCGTTGCTCCGCCCGTTTCTGCTCGCTGCGCTGATGCTCGTCGGCGCCGAGCCGGCGATTGCCGACCGTAACGACCGCGCCAAGCCCTTGACCCTCGAGTCCGACAAGCCCTGCACCGTGGACCTCGTCCGTCAGGTCAGTGTGTGCAGCGGCAACGTTGTCATCGCCCAGGGAACGCTGCAGATCCGGGCCGACCGGGTCGAGCTGCGCGAGACCGCAGACGGCTACCGCCAGGCCATCGCGATCGGCGGCGCCGGCGCGCCGGCACTGTACCGCCAGCGCCGCGACGGCAGCGAGGAGCACATCGAAGGCAGTGCCGACCGCATCGAGTACGACGCCCGCGCCGACACGCTGCGCTTCGTCGGCAACGCGCAGGTCAGGCGGCTGCGCGGCGCGGTGCCGAGCGAGGAGATCCTGGGCAGCCTGATCCTCTGGGACAACACGGCCGAGCTGTTCACGGTGCAGGGCGGCGCCGCCACCCCGGGCAACCCGACCGGTCGCGTGCGCGCCGTGCTGGCCCCGCGTGAGGCGTCGGCGCCGATCTCGGCGAGCGCGGCGTCGAGCCCGACGCTGCGACCGAGCGGCAATCTGGGCGCGCGCCAGTGACGCCATCGCAGCGGCCCGGGTTCCCCCGGGCGCCGACATCGTGCTGCCGTGGCAGCGGAGCCGGCGCATGAGTGCCGTGCTCAAGCCGCCCGTGCCGTCGGCCGTGGCCAGCCGGCTCGAGGTGACCGGGCTGCGCAAGTCCTATGGCTCGCGGCAGGTCGTCTCCGAGGTCCATCTGGCCGTCAGTGCCGGCGAGGTGGTGGGCCTGCTCGGACCCAACGGCGCCGGCAAGACAACCACCTTCTACATGGTGGTCGGCCTGGTACGGGCCGATGCTGGCGAGATCCACATCGACGGCCAGCCGGTGCACCACAAGCCGATCCACCAGCGGGCGCGCATGGGGTTGTCCTACCTGCCGCAGGAGGCATCGATCTTCCGCAAGCTCACCGTGCAGGAGAACATCCGTGCCGTGCTGGAGCTGCAGCACGACGGGCGCGGCAAGTCGCTGCGCACGGCCGAGATCGACCGCCTGCTCGAACAACTGCTGCGCGACCTGGGCATCGAGAAGCTGCGCGACTCGCCGGCGCCCGCGCTGTCGGGCGGCGAGCGGCGACGCGTCGAGATCGCCCGCGCGCTGGCCACGCAGCCGCGGTTCATCCTGCTCGACGAGCCGTTCGCCGGCGTCGACCCGATCGCGGTGATCGAGATCCAGCGCATCATCGGGTTCCTGAAGAGCCGCGGCATCGGTGTGCTGATCACCGACCACAACGTGCGCGAGATGCTGGGCATCTGCGACCGTGCCTACATCATCAGCGAGGGCCGTGTGCTGGCCGAGGGCACGCCACAGCAGATCGTCGAGAACGCCGACGTGCGCCGGGTCTACCTCGGTGAGCACTTCCGGATGTAAGTGCGGCCATGAAACCCTCGCTCCAAGTCCGCCTGTCGCAGCACCTGGCCTTGACGCCGCAGTTGCAGCAGTCGATCCGCCTGCTGCAGCTGTCCACGCTGGAGCTGCAGCAGGAGATCGAGCAGATGCTCGATCAGAACCCGTTCCTCGAAACCGAGGAGGAGGCCCCGGCGCCCGAGGCCGCGCTCGAGCGCTCGGCGCTCGCCGAGGCGCCCGCCGAGCGCACGACCGAGCAGGACGGCAGCGGCGACGACACCGGCTTCGACGGTGGCGACGACGCGCGCGGCATCGACAACACCGAATTCGGCCAGGCCGAGCGCAGCGAGTGGGAGAACGGCACCGAAGGCGACGACTTCGACGGCATTCGTGAGCTGCCCGGCTCGGCAGCGCCATCCTCAGCGGGCGGCGACGAGGACAGCGAGGCGCAGGATCGCAGCGCCGCCGTGCCGTCGCTGCAGGAACACCTGCGCGGCCAGCTCGCCGGCATGCGGCTGAGCGACGAGGATCGCGGCGCGGTCGAAGTGCTGATCGAATCGCTCGATGGCGACGGCTACCTGGCCGACACTCTGGAGGAGATCGCCGAGCGCCTGGCCGGCGACGACGTGCTGGCCCGCGAGGAGCTGGTCGAGCGGCTGCAATCGCTGCCCGCCGCCCTCGCCCCCTACGCGCTGGCGCTCTCCGAGGATGGCGCGGTGCTGACCTACAGCTACGACCGCGAGGCCGAGCGCACCGGCATCAATGCCCTGCTCCGCGACCTCGCCGCCTCGGGCGTACGCTTTCGCGATCTCGAGACGCGGGAGAGTTCGCTCGAGGAAATCTTCGTCGACGAACTCGGAAAGTCGCGAGCCAAGGGTTCGCTCGGGTACGCGCACGCGCTGGTTGCCGCGGCGGATTTCGATGTTGCGAAAACTGCCGGCCGCCGAAGGGCCTCCCGCCTTGAGCAGGCCCTGCACCACCGTGGCCAGGCTGCTGACGTTGTAGCTGCCGGGCTTGCCACTCAGATTGTCGAGATCGAGTGCCAGCTCGGCGACGTCGCCACTGGCCATTGCACGCGGTGCACTGGCTTCAACGACGAGCGGCGCCTGCACGATGATTTCGCGCTCTGCCGCGCCATAGTGTTCTTCGGCGTAGGCGACCGCGGCGAGGCGCAAGGTGCCGTTGAAGTCCGGCAGCTTCAG
>CALMQI010000302.1 GCA_937871935.1 uncultured Burkholderiales bacterium | reverse complement strand
GCCGCCGCCCAGGTCGAAGCCGCCCGCCTGGATGTGCAGATCGGAGTGGCAGACGCCGCAATGCGTGACCCGCACGGTAACCTCGTGGCCGAGCGGCGGTGGTAGATCGTCGGCGCGATCGGACAAGGCGCCGCCCCAGTGGTCGAAGGCCCAGCGGTGGGCGCAGGTGAGGCGGTTCGTCATGCTCGGCTTCTCCGTCAAGGCCGCGTGCGGCGCTACAGGTCGCGCGCGTGCCGGGCCAGTTCGCCGAGCACGAAGACCAGGAACTGCGGCACGCAGCCGATGTGGCTGGAGGGCACTTCGGTGCACTCGGTGAGGGTCACGTCGTTCGCGCCGCGCGCGCGCATCGCCTGTAGCGCGGCCGAGCTGGCGGCGAACGGCACCGTCTGGTCGTCGCGGCCGTGGAACAACCGCAGCGGCGCGTCCGGCGCCCAGTCGTGCACGCTGGCGCGCTGCGCGATCGCCGTCGTGTCGTCGGCCAGATAGAGGTCGAGCATCGTGTTGTCGAAGGCGACATCGGCGTCGGCCGGGCGCAGGCGTTTCATCAACTCGTCGCGCAGGCGCTCGCGGTCGGTCGCGCCGAGGAAACGCAGCACGCCGGGATTCAGCAGCGCCGCCAGCGACGGCAGCTCGGCGCGCACGCGCGCCAGCAGCGTGTCGAGCGTGACGCGCACGTCGTAGGGGCCGGCGCCGGCCACCACCGCCAGCAGCTGCGCAGACAGCGCACCAGGCAACGCCTGCAGCGCGCGATGTGCGGCCATGGTGGCGTAGCCGCCTTCGGAGTAGCCGGTGAGAAAGAGCTGACCGTTGTCGGCCACCGCCTGCGCACGGCGCCAGGTCTGCGCGGCGGTCAGCAGGTCGACGGTGGCCGCCGCCGACGGCGCCGCCAGCAGGTACGGATGCGGCGCACCTTTGGACGCGCCGTAGCCCACGTAGTCGGGTGCGATCACGATGTAGCCAAGCGACGCCAGGATCACGCCGGCCTCGTCGGCGGTGGCGTGGTTGCTGGGCGCTTCGGCATCGACGAAGGTGGTGCCGTGCTGGTAGCTCAACACCGGGCTGCGCGCGCCGGCGGCCTTGACCGGCACGCTGACCAGGCCCGACGCCACGATCGGCCGGCCCTGCGCATCGCTGGTCAGGTACTCGAGGCGATGGTTGTCCACGTCGTACAGCGGCACCAGCGTGCGCGTGCGGCTGTCGGCAGCCTGGGTGGCGGCCGCGATGTCGACACGCGCAATGCGGTTGAGCACCGTCGCGCGTTCGAGCCGGCCGGCGCCCGCGGGTTGCGTGGCCGTTGTATCGGGCGCCGGTGGCTCATCGTCGCCCCCGCCGCCCCCGCCGCAGGCGACCGCCAGCCATAGGCACGCCGCCAGGCATGACCCACGCATGAGGCGTTGCACGATGTCTCGTCGAGGGCCGCGCATCGGGGCATGTTAGCGCGCCGACCTCGTCGGCGTGTCGGCGCGGACCGCACGGCACAATGGTATCGAAACCCTCATGCCCGCGTCATCGAGTAGCGCCGCCACGCGGCCCGCATCCCCATCGCACCAGCAACTCGCGCTCGCCGCCGGCGTCGCGGTGGCAGCGGTGTGGGGTGCGAACTTCGCGGTGCAGAAGACGCTGTTCGGCCTGCTGCCGCCGGGCGCGTTCCTGTTCGCGCGCTACCTGCTGATGCCGCTCTGCGCCGCGTTGCTGCTGCTGCACGCCAACGGCTGGCGCTGGCTGCGTCTGCCGCGTGCCGACGCCATCAAACTGGCTGGGCTGGGCGTGCTGGCCCACACGGTGCACGTGAGCATGGTCACCTACGGCATCCACTGGTCGACCGCGTTCTCCAGCGCGCTCATCATGGCCTGCGGACCGGTGTTCACGCTGTTGATCCTGCACTGGGCCGGACTGGAGCGACTCACGCGCGGCCAGGTCGCCGGCGTGGCGCTCGCCTGCGCCGGTGTGCTGACCTTCCTGTCCGACAAGCTGATGGGTCGCCAGTGGGCGGCCACCGGCGGCGACCTGATGATGTTGTTCTCGGCGTCGCTGTTCTCCTACTACACGGTGATGACCAAGCCGCTGATCCAGCGTCACGGCGGCGTCGCGGTCATGGCTTACGCCACCGTCGCCGGCAGCCCGCTGATCGTGCTGGCCGCGCTGCCGGTGGCGCTCGATGCGCCGTGGGCGCAGATGGGCGCCTTCCACTGGAGCCTGCTGCTGTGGGCCGCGCTGGTGTCGGCCTTCCTCGGCTGGCTGGTCTGGGGCTGGGTCAACGAGCAACGTGGTGTCGGCCGTACGGCGCCGCTGCAGTACCTGATGCCGCTGGTGGCCGGTGTGGTGGCGTGGTGGGCCACCGGCGAGCAGTTCACGCTGGCCAAGCTGGGTGGCGCCGCTGTCACGCTGGCCGGCGTGGCGATGGCGCAGTTCGCGACGCGCGACGCCAACGATCCGGTGCGCGAGGCGCCGGCGCGGGTGGATTGAAGGAGCACTGATGAAGCCGGGGAAGCCGACGCCGTTCCAGCTGCACGTGGGCGACGACGCCATCGCCGACCTGCACGGTCGCCTGGCGCGCACGCGCTTTCCCGACCAGGCACCCGGCGCGCCGTGGGCCTACGGCACCGACGTCACCTATCTGCGTGAGCTGGTCGCCTACTGGCATGAGCGCTTCGACTGGCGGGCGCAGGAGGCGCGGCTGAACGCATTCGCGCAGTTCACTGTGCCGCTGCATGGCATCCAGTTGCATTACCTGCACGTCGAAGGGCGCGGCCCGAAGCCGTTGCCGCTGCTGCTGTCGCATGGCTGGCCGGGCTCGGTGTTCGAGTTCCTCGAGCTGATCCCGCGCCTCACCGACCCGGCACGCTTCGGCGGCGATCCGGCCGATGCCTTTACCGTGGTGGCCCCTTCATTGCCGGGTTATGGCTTGTCGTTTGCATCCGGGCAGCCGCGTTTCGGCATCGAGCAGATCGCCGACTGCCTGGCCGAGCTGATGAGCGGCGTGCTCGGTTACCCGCGTTTCGCCGCCCAGGGCGGCGACTGGGGTGCCTTCGTCACGTCGCGGCTCGGCGCCGTGCACGCCGACAAGCTGCTCGGCATCCATGTCAATCTGCTGGCCGTGCGGCGCGACCCGAAGACGCTGGCGCAGCCGACCGCGCAGGAGGCGCAGTTCCTGCGCGAGCTCGAGCGCTGGCTGAAGGAGGATACCGGCTACCAGTGGATCCAGGGCACGCGGCCGCAGACGCTGGCGTTCGGCCTCAGCGACTCGCCGGCCGGGCTGGCGGCCTGGATCGTCGAGAAGTTCCGCGCCTGGTCCGATTGCCACGGCGACCTGGAGCGCGTGTTCAGCAAGGACCAGCTGCTGGCCGACATCGCGCTGTACTGGTTCACCGGCGCGATAGGCTCGTCGTTCTGGCCGTACTACGCCCGCATGCACGGGCCGTGGCCGATCCCTGCAGGCGGCGTCAGCGTGCCGATGGGCTATGCCGAGTTTCCGGCCGAGATCCTGCGGCCGCCGCGCTCGATGGCGGCGGCGATGTACACCGACATCCGGCGCTGGAGTGTGATGCCGCGCGGCGGGCACTTCGCAGCGATGGAGCAGCCCGAAGCGCTGGCGCACGAGATCGCCGAGTTCTTCCGGCCGCTGCGGCCGGCTTAGGCGCCGTCAGGACGCCGCGTCACGGCGCGGAATCTCGAGCCCGCGCGTCACCGCGGGGCGGGCGACAAAGGCGGCGAGCGCACGCTGCACGTGGGCGAAGTCGGCAAAGCCGACCAGCTCGCCCGCACCGTAGAAGCCGTCCAGATTGCGCACCCACGGAAAGGTCGCGATGTCGACGATCGAGTAGTCGTCACCCAGCAGCCACGCGCGATCGGCGAGCCGCTGGTCGAGCACGGCGAGCAGGCGGCGCGACTCGGTGACGTAGCGGTCGCGCGGGCGCTTGTCGACGTAGTCCTTGCCGGCGAACTTGTGGAAGAAGCCGACCTGGCCGAACATCGGCCCGATGGCACTCATCTGGAACATCAGCCACTGCAGCGCCTCGAAGCGCGCCGCCGCGCCCTCGGGCATGAAGCGCCCGCTCTTGTCGGCCAGGTAGACCAGGATCGCACCCGACTCGAACAGCGCGAGCGGCTCACCGCCCGGCCCGTCGGGGTCGATGATGGCCGGGATCTTGTTGTTCGGATTCAGCGACATGAACTCGGGCGACAGTTGGTCGCCGGCGTCGAAGCGCACGAGGTGCGGCTCGTAGGGCAGCGCGGTCTCCTCGAGCATGATCGACACCTTCACGCCATTGGGCGTGGGCAGCGAATACAGCTGGATGCGCTCGGGATGTCGCGCGGGCCACTTGCGGGTGATCGGGTAGTCGGCGAGGCGGCGCATCGTGGGCGCGATGCTATCGCGCCGGCGACTGGCCGGTACGTCATTTGTGTTGACGTTCGGAAACCTTGGCAAGAGCGTTGATCGCCCGACCCGCGGTATTCTGCGTGGCACCGGCCGCACGCGGCCATCGACGGAGTCTGCCCATGCATGCCTATCGATTGATCCTGCCGACCGCGCTGGTCGCCGTGGGGCTGGCTGCCGCGACCGCTGCACGCGCCGAGAGCTTTGCGTCGTCGGCGTCGAGCGCGGGGTCGGCCTCGATCGGCAGCCTGTCGGACTCGGTGCGCGGCTCGAGCCGCAGTTCGTCGGGCGACGACAAGAAGGTGGCCGAGGGCGACTATCGCGTGCTCGAGGTCGCCGACGCGGCCGACCGGCCGGGCCATCTGCAGTTGAAGTTGCAGGCCGTGGCGCAGCCCGGCGACGAAGGCACGCTGTGGCTGACGCTACCGCGGCAGGCGCTTGCGCCGCGTGGCCTGGCCGCCGGTGACGTGGTGGTCGCTCGCCAGCGGCCCTATGGCGTGGAGTTCGCGCGCGCCGACGCTGCGCAGGTGCGCGAGGCCTTCTTCCTGGTGCTGGCCGACGA
>CALMQI010000301.1 GCA_937871935.1 uncultured Burkholderiales bacterium | reverse complement strand
GCATCGGCTGCTGCTCGCCGTGGTGCCGGCGCACCAGCGCGGCGTAACGCGCCGCCATCTGTTCGACGATCAACGGCCAGTCGTGACGGCGGGCGCGCTCGAGCGCGGCCTGGCTGCGTGACGAGACCCCGGTGCGCAGGCTCTCGTGGATGGCCTCGGCCCATTCCTGGGCGCGCAGCCTGGGCACGGCGATGCCGGCATCGTGTGCCAGCTCACCCAGGCCGGCGCCGGCGCTGACGACGATGGGCGTGCCGCAGGCCATGGCCTCCAGCACGCCGAGGCCGAAGGTCTCCTGGTTGCCGGCATGCACGTAACTGTCGCTGCAGGCCAGCAGACGCGCGAGCCGCGCGCTGTCGCCCTCGGGCTCGACCAGGTGCACCCGCTCGCCGCGTGGCGGCGCGGGGCCGGTGCCGACGGCGAGCAGGGCGTGGCCCGGGCCGAGCAGGCGAACCGCGTCGGCCAGGATCTGCAGATTCTTCTCCGGCGCAAAGCGGCCGGTATACAGGAGCAGCCGCGCGCCCGGGTCGAGGCCGAGCTGATCGCACAACTGCGCGCGCCACACCGGATCGCGGGCACCGGGGCGGAACACCCGGCAGTCCACGCCAAGCGGCTGCATGACGACGCGCGGCACGCCCCAGCCGCGCAGGCGCTGCGCCATCGTCGCGCTCGGCGCCAGCACCAGGTCGAAGCGCGCATACAGGTCCGACAGGTAGTCGCGTGCTCTGCGCGCGACCCAGCGGCCGCGGGCGGTGGCCAGCGCGGTGCTGCCCGCCAGCAGCCGCGCCAGGATCGCCGGCAGGTCGCTGTGGCAGAACGCCACCGCCGGTACCTTCAGGCGTCGGCAGGCCACGAGCGCGGCCCAGGCGAGCGTGTAGGGGTCGGCTGCTTCCACCACGTCGGGCCCGGCGCGCTCGATCATCTGCTCGACGTGACGGCGCGCGAGCACCACGCGATAGCCGCCGGACGCGGGCAAGTGCACGCCCCCACAGTCCAGGTAGCCCGGCCCGCGCGCGCCCGGTGCCAGCACGGTGTGGCGCCAGCCGAGGCGGTCCAGCAGACGGTGCTTGGTCGTCAGCACGCGCCGTACGCCGCCGACCTGGCCCCAGAACATCGAGGCATCCAGCAGGTGCAGGCCTGGCGCCGGACGGGCGTCGTCGAGCAGGCGCGTGGTCGACGCGGGGTGCGGCATGCCGCCAACGGGCAATCGACATGCCCTTCGCCGCCGGTTGCGCGCTAGCGGGCGGCTTCGTCGAAGACGGCCAGCCAGTCGCGCACGAAGCGTTGAATGCCGAAGCGCTCGCGCGCCAGGCGCTGGCCGGCCTGGCCCCACTCGCGGGCCAACCCGGCGTCGCGCAGCAGTTCGTGCATCACGGCCAGCAGCTGCGGCAGCCGGGTGTCGACATAACCGTTGCGGCCGCTGTGGATCACGGTGACGAGCTCGGTGGTGGCCAGCCCCACCACCGGCAGCCCGGCCATCATCGCCTCGACAACCGCCAGGCCGAGGCTGGTGTGGCGGATCGGGTTGAAGAAGAAGCGGTGCGCCGCCAGCAGCGCGGGCAGTTCGAACTGCGGCACCTCGCCGGCACCGCCGAGCTCCTGGCTGGCCATGCCCACCAGCGTGAGCGGCAGCTGCGCCTGCACTTGGCCGTAGACGTCCAGGCCGAGCCGGCGCCCGCGCTGGCGCAGGTGGTTCACCACCACCAGCCCGCGCGGCACGTCGCCGCGCCACGGCAGCTCGACCAGCGGCTTGACGCCGTGCTCGACGATGCGACAGGGCGTGCGGCCGTTGTCCCACATCAGCGCGTTGTAGGCCGTCACGTGGACCAGCAGCGCATCCGGGTCCTGGCACCAGTGCAACGTGTCGGTCGGGTGCTCCTGCGGCGGATCGTGCTCGAGCACGATGCGCGGCAGCCGGCGTTGCGCCGGGCTCAGCTCGACATGGCGGTCTTCGTCCCACTGGCGGCGGTGCTGGTAGAGCACGACGTCGAAGGCCATGTCGCGCAGGCGCTCGACCGGTGCCTCGTGCACGTTGCCGCCCCACGGCAGCACGCCGGCGCGGCCGCTGCGGTGCATCGAGCGCGCCGAGTCGGTGACGAGATAGAAATCGTGCGGCACCTGCGTCAGGTTGTAGAGATAGTTGCCGTGCACGTGCCAGGTCAGGATGCGCAGCCGCCGCCGCGGCGCGGCGAGCACGGCCGGCTCGGGCGCGGCAGCCGCGGCGATGGCGTCGTCGTCGCGCGGGTTCACACCGCGGTGCCCACGGGCAGGCGAGCGTAGCTGCCTGCGGCCGGCCGCCGCATGCCGGCTGCCGCGTGCAGCGCCGCGGCGCGCACCTCGGCCACGCCGACACCAAGTGCGCAGGGATGGCCGATCGGGCAGTGCCCATGGGCGCACGGACGGCACGCCACGTCGTGCCACAAGACGGTGTGGCGCCGCGTGTCCGCCGGTGCCCAGCGCGCGACGTCGCCGCCGCTGGCCACCACCACGCTGCGCGTGCCGCACGCGGCCGCGATGTGCGACAGGCCGGTGTCGTTGCAGACGACCACACGCGCGCGCTCGACCAGCGCGCCCAGCGTCCATAGCGTCGTGCTGCCGACCAGGTTGAGCGCGGGCTCCTGCAGCTGGTGCGCCAGCTCGTCGACCAGCTCGCGCTCGTCGGCGTTGCCGGTCAGCACCACCGCCAGGCCGGCCGCGGCCAGTGCGTCGGCGACCTCGCCGAAGCGCTCCAGCGGCCAGCGCCGCGACGGCAACTGCGCGCCGGCATGCACGATCGCCAGTGGCCGCTCGCCCAGGCCGCGGCACAACGCGGCGGCGGCCTCGCGGTCGGCGTCGTGCAGCGGAAAGTCGAGCGCCAGGCCGCGGCGCGGCAGTTGGAAGTGATCGGTCAGCGCCAGCAATCGCTCGACCTCGGTACCGGTCTCGGGCCAGTCGGTGAACAGCTCGGCATCGGCCGCCGGCGTCCAGCCTTCAGCATGGTTGAAGCCGGCGGTGCGGCGCGCACCGAAGCTCGACACCAGCGCGTTGACGATGGCACCGCTGCCATGCAGTTGGAGCGCGAGGTCGAACTGGCGCTCACGCAAACTCTCGATGAACTGCTGGCGCTGCGCCGCGTCGGCCGGCGTGCGTTCGGGCAGCCCGGGCCAGCCGGGGAATTCGATGAACTCGTCGACACTCGGCAGGCGTTCAGCCAGTTCGCGCGCCCACGGCAGCCCGACCAGGCTGATGCGGGCGTCTGGCAACCCGGCGCGCAGCGCGCGCAGGGCCGGTGTGGCGCAGAGCAGGTCACCGAGCATCAAGGCACGGAAGACGAGCACGTCGTGGATGGGATCGGCGATCGGCATGTCAGTTGCTCCATTGCGCGTCGCGCGATCCGCGACGCATGAATCCACAGCCACCCAGCGGACGCCGCGGATCCGGCTTCGCCGGTCCGCTGGCGTCGCCCCCTGGGGGGAGGCGACCGAAGGTCGCTTCGGGGGGCACTTAGTAGAACCAAACCCGAAAATGCAGTGCACCGCGCAGCCGCCAGTACACCGACAGGAACGGGATCACCGCGGCGGTGGCGAACATCTCGAGCACGTGGCCGGGTTCGTGCGAGGTGCCGCGCAGGCGCTGGAGTGCAAAGCGGGCCACCAGTGCCAGCGCGAGCAGCGCGCACACGAGGGCCGAGCCCATGATGTCGGCCACGGCGAAGGCGGCGGCGCCGAGCGTCAGCGCGACGATCGCGTAGTACGAGGCAGGAATCGGCACGCCGGCCTGCGTGCGGTAGCGCCGCGGGTGCTTGGCGTACAACAGCGCCTCGAAGAAGGCGTTCTTCTGCTGGCGTAGCGACACGCCCCAGGGCTCTGGGCGCACCGGGTGCATCACCACGGCCTGGTCGCAGCGGCCGACCGTGCCCACCTCGTCGAGCAGGCGGAACTGCAGGTCGGAGTCCTCGCGCCAGGCCCGCGTGAAGCGCTCGTCGAAGCCCTGCACGCGCAACAGCGCCTGCCGCCGCACGAAGGCGTTGGCGGTGACGAACGCGCAGCGCTCCAGGCCCTGCGTCATGCGCTCATGGTCGGTCGGTGGCCACTGTGCCAGCGGCACCACCACGCGGCCGGCCAGCGCGGCGCAGGCGCCGTCATCGTCGAGCGCAGCCAGCCCGGCGGACAGCCAGTCGGGCGCCGGCACGGTGTCGTCGTCGGTGAAGGCGATCACCGGGCCGAGCGCCGCGCGCCAGCCGGCGTTGCGCGCCGCGGCGGGGCCGTGGCCTTGCTGCGGGCGCAGGTAGCGCAGCATCGGCGCCGGCAGCTCGGCGGCCAGTGCGCGCATCACCGTGCGCGTCCAGTCGCAGCGGCCATCGTCGACCACGATGATCTCGTAGTCGTCGGCGGGCACGTCCTGCGCCAGCACCGCCTGCAGGCAGCGCAGCAGCAGTTCGGGCCGGCGGCAGGTGGGTATCACCACCGACACGCGCGGCGTCGGCCCGCCGGCCGATGCCTGCGGCGGCGCCGCCGTGGCGCCTGCCTGCGGTGTGTCCAGCGGGGGCGGCGGTGCGGTCGTCGCGCTCATCCGCCGGTTCCCGCGCGCGGCTGCAGCCTTGGCTTGTGCAGCAGGAAGCGCCCCATCACCAGCGCATCCAGCGGTGTGGTGAAGAAGGCCTCGAGTGCGTCCTTCGGGCTGCAGACGATCGGCTCGCCGCGCACGTTGAACGAGGTATTCACCAGCACCGGCACGCCGGTGCGGCGCGCAAAGGCACGCAGCAAAGCATGGAAACGCGGATTCGTGTCGGCATGCACCGTCTGCACGCGGGCGCTGCCGTCGCTGTGGCAGGCCGACGGGATGCGCTGCGCCTGGCCAGGCAGCACCTGGTGCGTGAACAGCATGAAGGGCGACTGGCCGCCGTTGGTGTGTGCCGGCATGAACCACTCGCCGAACGATTCGGCCGCCACCGCCGGCGCGACCGGGCGGAAGTCCTCACGGTCCTTCAGCTCGTTCAGGCGCGCCTGCATCTGCGGCGAGATCGGCGAGGCCAGGATCGAGCGCGCACCGAGCGCGCGCGGGCCCCATTCCATGCGACCCTGGAACCAGCCGACCACGCACTGGTCGGCCAGCAGCTCGGCGGTGCGCTCGGCGATCGCGCGGTCGTCGGGCAGCCGCTCGTAGGCCAGGCCCGCCCATTGCAGCAGCGGCTCGATCTGGTCGTCGGCCCACTCGGGCCCGA
This sequence comes from uncultured Burkholderiales bacterium, assembly GCA_937871935.1. Lineage (GTDB taxonomy): Bacteria > Pseudomonadota > Gammaproteobacteria > Burkholderiales > Burkholderiaceae_C > JAEUPI01. Next base: position 1,953 of record CALMQI010000301.1, on the reverse strand, counting down.
GGTAGGCATGCGTCATCTGCCAGCGCCGCGGCGCCAGCGGCCAGCCGCTGGCCGGATCGCCCGGCGCCGGCGACAGGCGGCGCGACGAGCCCAGCCGCGTGCTGCGCGCGCGGGCGTCGGCCCACAGCGCGGCGCCCAGCGCAGTGCCGGCGTCGCCCGCGGCCGGCTGCACCCAGATGCCCTCGAACACGCCCTCGTCGCGCAGTCGCGCGTTCATCACGCAGTTGAGCGCCACGCCGCCGGCCATCGCCAGCGCATGTTCGCCGCTGGCCTCGCGCAGCCACTGCGTCAGCTCGAGCACGGTGCGCTCGAGCACCTGCTGCAACGACGCGGCCAGGTCGAAGTGCACGGCGACCAGCGGTGTGCCCGGTTCACGCGGCGGGCCGGCCAGCTCGGTGAAATCGATCGGGTCGATCACCAGCTGGCCGGCGGCGCGCACGTGCACGCGCTCGGCCAGTTGCTGGCCGAAGCGCGGCCGGCCGAGCGCGGCCAGCGCCATCACCTTGTATTCGTCGCTGGAGTGCAGGAAGCCGAGGTGGCTGGTCACCTGTTCGTACAGCAGGCCCAGCGAATGCGGCATCTGCACCTCGCCCAGGCCGCGGTAGCGGCCGTCGCGGAACACGCCGTAGGTGATGGTCGCACGCTCGCCGCGGCCGTCCAGCGTCATCACCGCGCAGCTCTCGTACGGCGCCGCCAGAAACGCGCTCGCCTGGTGGCACAGGTGGTGGTCGACGAACTGCCAGGTCCATGCGCGCCCGTTGTGACGCGCCCCGCTGCCGTACAGGCGCTTCTTCAGGTGATGCGGCGCACCGTCGGCGAGCTGACCCGGTGCGTTCACCACGCCGGCCAGGAAGAGCGCGTCCCACGGGCTGTCCCACGGCGCCAGCGCCGGGTCGCGCCGCGCGTCGGGCGCCAGCGGCAACTGCAGCGTCGCCTGCTCGTGCAGCGGCAGGTCGGCGCGACCTTCGGCGAAGCGCCAGGGATCGAAGCTGTAGGCCACGTGGTCGACGTCGGCCAGCGTCACGCCGGCGTGCTCCAGGCACCAGGCGGCGGCGTGGAAGGGCAGCTCCCAGGCGGTGAACGGCAGCGGGCGCTTGGCGTGCTTGATGCGCGTGAAGCGCTCCTCCTCGGCGGCGGCCACCGGCACGCCATCGATCACCAGTGCCGCGGCGCTGTCGTGGAAGGTCGCGTTGAGGCCGAGGGTGATCATGCGCGCACCTCGGGCTGCGAGTGCGTCACCGGCTGGCTGCTCATCAGCTCGAGCGCGGCGGCGACCACTTGCTCGGGCCGTATGCGCTGCAGGCAGTCGTGGTGCCCTTGCGGGCAAGTGCTGCGCAGGCACCAGCGGCACGGCACGTCGTGCGTCAGCACACGCTGGCGCACGCGCCACGGCGTGTGCTGCGGATTGGTCTGCGCGTACAGGCACACCACCGGCGTGCCGAGCGCGGCCGCCAGATGCGCCGGCGCGCTGTTGTTGGCCACCAGCACGTCAGCGCCTGCTATCGTGGCGGCGAGTTCGCCGAGCGTCTGCGCGCCGGCCAGCGACACCACCGGTGCCGACCACGGCGGCGCCGGCTCGGCGGCGCGCAGCGCCTCGTCGACCAGCGCGGCTTCGTCGACGCTGCCGCAGAAGACGGCGGCGATGCCGGCCGAGCCCAGCGTGCGCGCCACGCTGCCGAAGCCGGCCGCCGGCCAGCGCCGCGACGCCGCGCTGGCACCGGGATGCAGCACCACGTAGGGCCGCGCGGCCGGCACGCCGGAGGAAAGCTCGCTATCTGTCGCTGCCATGCTGCCGCTCGAGGCGATCGCCAAGCACCGCTACGACGTCCGCTATTCGCCCTTCGATTTGGGCGCCGTCGGTCCGCCCCCGGTCGACGACGAAGCCACAAACGTCATGAAGCAGTCGCTGCTGGAGCGCGCGGGTCTGGAATACCGCACCGCCAGCAAGGCCCC
>CALMQI010000300.1 GCA_937871935.1 uncultured Burkholderiales bacterium | reverse complement strand
GGCATCATCCGCGCGGGCACCGACGAGTACGTTCTCGGTGGTGCGGGTGGGAAGACCGGATGGTTCAACCGCACGCGCGACGGGCTCCTCCCCGGCGGCGCGGCGACGGCTGTCGAGCCTCTTTTCTGCGAGACTGAGCTGCACTACGTATCCTCCGACACGCGCCTCGGCCTTCCTCCGCAGGTCTTCTTCGACCCGGCGGTGACCGCCAATGCATCGCTGACGTTTCCGAACCCGGCTGCTGGTGCGAGGCCGACGCCGTTTCTGTTCCCTATCCGGGCGCACGTCGATGAATCGGTGGAGCGGGCTCTCGTCAAGCGCGAATACGTGACGGACGGGATGGTCGCCGCGATCGGCGACGACTTCCTGATGCGCCAGACCGGCAGCATCGGTGGCGGCACGACCGAGGTCGCGGTGATCGCGCTCTCGAGCGAGGTGAGGTTCTGTCCGGCGCCTTCGATGATATCGGTCAGCTTGACCTGCTGCACGGAGAGCTTTTCGATGAGTTGCGGGATTTCCGTGCCGAGCCCGCGCAACGTCTCGCTGACCCGTTCGCTGGTGTTGACCAGGGCATGCCGCTCGCCGCCAGCGCACGCAGTCGTTCGGGGGCCGTATCGCCGGTGACGATCAAGGTCGGCAGCTCGGTCTTCAAGGCGCGACACAATGCTGCCGCATCCTGGTCGCCCGTCTGCACGCCGCGCAGCCGGTAGTCGGCGATGACGGCGTCGGGGCGCAGATCGTGCGTACAGCCGGCCAGCACGGCGCGCCAGTCGGCGCCGTCGACGACTCGGTGGCCCCATTGGGCGAGCAGCGCGCGCGTCGCGGCGCGCACCTCGGAGTCGTCCTCGATCACCGCGACGCACAGAGCGGCCGTCGCCGCCGTGCGCCGGGGCTCGCGTGCTGCGGCTGCAGGCTCAGCAGCCGCGTGCGGCAGCCACACCGTCACGCGGGTGCCGCGCCCCGGTTGCGAGGCCAATTCGACGCCGTGGTCGAGCAGCGCACCCAGGCGCTTGACGATGGCCAGCCCCAAGCCGAGGCCGGCGGCCCGGTCGGGTGAACCATCGCCCGCCTGGTAGAACTCGTCGAATACGCGTGCCTGTTCGGCCGCCGCGATGCCGCGTCCGCTGTCCCACACCTGCAATTGCCAGACCGGCTGGCCGTCGGCCGTGCGCCGTGGCCGCACGGCCAGCAGCACGCCGCCGCGCGCCGTGTACTTGATGGCGTTGTCTAGCAGGTTGCGCAACAGCCGTTCGAACAGCAGCGGATCCGTGCGCACCCACGCGTCGCCGGGAATCCGCAGCGCCAGTCGCAGACCCTTGGCGGTGGCAACGTCGGCGAACTCGTCGGCCACACGCACGAGCAGGGCATGCAGACTCACCGCGCGGGGATGAGCCGGCATCACGCCCGCGTCCATGCGCGACATGTCCAGCAGCAGGTCGAACATCGACGTCAATGCGTCCACGGTGCTTTCCATGCGCTGGCGGACGTCGGCGGCCGCGCCCCGGCGCGTGACGGCGCGCAGGGTGGCCAACTGCAGCCCGAGCGCGTGCACCGGCTGGCGAAGATCGTGGCTGGCGGCGGCGAGAAACCGCGTCTTGGCGAGGTTGGCCGCCTCGAGCGCTGCATTCAGCTCGGCCAGGCGCTGCTGTTCGACGGTGGCGCGCTGCTGCTCGCGCAATGCGGCGTCGCGCTGGTGATGGGCCGCGTCGAGTTCGTAGACGATCTGCAGCGTCACGCGCCGGGCCAGCGCCGACTGGCGCACGGCCTCCTCGCGTGCCTGGGCGGCCAGGCGTTCGTGTGCCAGCGCGGCGGCCAGGTCGCCCAGGGCTTCGTTGGCCAGTGCCGCCTCGGCGAACAGATTGGCGCGGTCGATCGGAAAGTCGTTGCCGAAGCGGCTCACCGGCTCGAAGAACGGCTCGACAGTGGCCAATGCCTCAGCCGGCCGGCCGCTGCGGTTGAAGATGCGCGCCTGCGTCCACGCCCACTCCACGCGTATCGGCTGGCCGGCCGGCCGCTCGGCTAGACCGCGGTCCAGGCAGAGCTGCGCACGCTCGAAGTGCCCGGCCACTGCCAACGCCGTGCCGTACAGGAAGAACCGCAACGATCGATGGCGCTCGAGGAAGTGATCTTCCTGCGACATCAGGCGCTCGGCCATCGCACAGGCCTCGTCATGTCGGCCCAGACCGCTCAGCACCATCATGCGGTTGGTACCCACGGTGCCGATCACACCGTGCCAGTCGCTGTGCTCGCACAGCGCCCAGCCTTCGTCGCACGGCGGCATGGCGTCGTCGAGGTTCAACAAGCTCGATTGCAGGCCGCCCAGGTACCCCAGTGCCACCGCCAGAATCGCCGGATCGCCGTGCCGCCGCGCAGCGGCCACAGCGGCATGGTGCAGGCGCAACGATTCGTCATGCCGGCCCAACGACTCCAGCACCATGCTGCGATGCGAACACGCGGCGTGCCGCAATGCGGCCGGCAACGCGTCGTCTGGCAAGTCCACGACGGGCGCGCCGACTTCGAGCGAGGCTTCGTACCGTGCATCGCGCGACAGCAGGTAACTCTGCAGATGCACGCAGGCCATCCGTGCGTCGACTCCTTGCGCGCGACCGGCCCATTCGATGGCCTGCGCGAGTGCCCGCTCGCAGGCGGATCGCTCACGCTCCGTGAGCCAACCCCAGGCTTCGAACAGCTCGGCATATGCGCGAGAGCGCGGGTCTGCTGAAGCGAGTTCGCGCATTCTGGCGGCGTGTGCGCGCAGCGTCTGCGGCGCCACTTCGCGCAGGTGCCAGCCCCGTGCGATCAGGGATTCGCTGCTTGGCTCTTGGTGGGGCATGCGTGGCCGCGCTATCGGCGCCGTGCAGACGCGTGGTGGACAGTGACGATCGTAGACCAAATGCCCGGCACGACCGTGGGCGATCGGTCGGCCGGGTGCGCCGGCCGACCGCGCCATCAGCGCAGCAATGCGTACACCGGCACCCGCGACTGACCCTGGTTGCTCACGTGGTACCACAGGGCCATCGACGTGCCGTCGGCCGCGACCGCCAGCGCCGGGTTGGTGTGGGCCTCGCCGGTGACGAGCGGGCTCACTGCCGCCTGCGCCAGCCAGCCCATGCCGCCGGTGATGAAGCGGCGTGCGTTCACCTGCACGGGGCCGTTGCCGGTTTGCGTTTCGCTCCACAGCACCACCTCGTTGCCCGCGGCATCGAATCGCACCGACGGCGCACCGATCGAGGCACCTGTGGTGGCGCGCACGACAGACGCCGACGACCAGGCCTGGTTGCCCGGGTCGTAGGACCAGTGGTACAGCGTGTTCTGGCCCGTGCCCACCGACAGTGACGCAATAGCGATGCGGCCATCGGCGTGCAGCGCGACGGCGGGCGCAACGATATGCGCATTCGCCACGTACTGCGCGGCGGCCCACCCGGTAGGGGTGAGAAGCCTGGCGTGGACGCGCCCGATCGAATCACTGAACGTCAGCACGCCTTGCCCGTTGGCGTTCATCTTCATCTGAGGTGCGGAGTGGCCGGCCGCGCTCAACGCGGTGGCCGCGCCGCCGCCCCAGGTGCTCGCGCCGGCGGTGCGCTCCTTGCCGTAGACGGTGTACACGTTGGACTGGGTGTACTCAGACCAGGCGGCCCAGACGCGACCCGCACCGTCCGATGCGATGCGAGGTCCCGTCACGTTCACGCCGGTGACCGCGGCAACGGTCTGCGGGCCCGCCCACGGGGCACCGCCCAGCGTGAACGCCCTCGTGACCACCCGGATCTGCGGGTTGCCGAGCGTGGCCTCCGTCCACACCACCTCGAACTGGCCGGGGCCGGTGGCCGCCACATCGGGCTCCATGGCGAAATCGCCCTGCGCCGAGAGGCGCACCGGGGCAACGTCGGGGCCGGCGCCCCATTGCTGCACGGCCGCGTAGATCTCCGACGCGTTGTTCAGTCCCACGTCGCGGCGGCGCCAGGCCACGATCGTCGTGCCATTGGTGTCGACGGCCACGCGCAGCTCCATCGGTGCGGCACTGGCGGCATCGGTGGTGCTGCTCAACTGATTGGCACTAAAGCTGCCCGCGGCCGTGCGGCGGCCGGCCCAGATGCCGGAGCGACCCGGGGTGGCGCTGGGGCCGTAGAAGGCAAACACGAAGTTGCCTTGTGCGTCGGTGACACCGACGATTTCGTTGGCCGAGCCCTCCGAGGCGACCCCGCTGGCCTGCGGGCTGGCGCTCCACTGCCGCGGCGTGACTGTCAGCGTGGCCGCACGGCTCGTGGTCGAGCCCTGCGCGTTGGTGGCGACGGCAGTGAATGCCGCAGCGTCGTCGTACAGCGTGACCGGCCCGACGCTCAAGTTGTCGCCACTGCCCACCGCAGTGGACGCACCCGCGCGCCACCAATCGGTGGTCATCGCGTCGCTGCTGACAGCCTCGACGGCAAAGTTCGCGGTGCCGCCTTCGCCGACAGTGGTGTCGGCAGGTTCGGTCACGATGAAGGGGGTGGTAGGGTCGCTGCCGCCGCAGGCGGCGAGCAGCGCGGCCGTGGCCAACGCAGTGGAGAACCATCGACGTGATTGCATGTGATGCGCCTTTCGCAGGTAGTGGAATGCGGGCGCAGTCTGGGTCGAGGCTGGCGTGCACCGCACCGTACGGAGGTACGGGGGCGCGTCACGCGCAGGCGCCGGACGCGAGCTTCGTCACGGTGGCTCCGGCCCGTGGCGCAGCTGGGCCAAAGCGGGGCCGCCCTCCGCGCGAGCGACCACCGTCCGGATGGACGGTATGGCGTTACGGCGCTTACCGGTCAGCTGGCTATCATCGACCACATGCTCACTTCGCGTGGCGCCAGCGTGCTGGTGGTCGACGACCACCCGATCTACCGGCAGGGGTTGGTGTCGGCGCTGCAGAGCGAACGGGGCGGCCTGTACGTGAACGCCGTGCCCAATGCCGAGCAGGCGATCGAGGCGCTCACGCGGGATCGGGGCTACGACCTGCTGGTGGTCGACTACCGGCTACCCGGCTGCGATGGCCTGTCGTTGATCGAGACCGTGCGCGCCCGTTGGCCCACCGTGGGCTGTGCACTGATCTCCGGTGTCGACGAATCAGGCATCGCGGTGCGTGCCCGGCAGCTCGGCTGCGTGGGCTGTCTGTCCAAGATGCTCGATTCGACGGCGCTGGTGCGCGCGATCGGCTTGATGCTGGGCGGCGAGCTGTGCTTCAGCCCCCATGACGGCGACAACGACGATGACGCCGTCACGCTCACCGATCGACAGGCCGAGGTGCTGCAGCTGGTGTCGATCGGCCGCTCGAACAAGGAGATTGCGCGAGCCATCGGCGTCACCGAACGCACGGTGAAGGATCACCTCACATCGATCTACTCGCGGCTGTGTGTGGCCGGCCGCGCCGAGGCCGCGGCGCGCGCGGCGGCGCATGGCCTGATCGCCCTGCAGCGCGGCTCACGCTGAGGCGGCCTGCCGGTGCCACATGCGCCAGCCCAGCACCGAGAGCATGGCGAACAGGGCATAGAGCAACACGGTGAGCCACAGGCCCTTCCAGGCGAACAGGCCGACACTGATCAGGTTGACTGCGAGCCAGACCAGCCAGTTCTCGATCAGCTTGCGCCCGAGCAGCAGCTGGCCCGCCACGCTGCCCACCGTGGGCAGTGCGTCGAGGAAGGGCACGTCGCTGTCGGTGCCGTGTTGCAGCGCGAGTCCCAGCAGCGGCCAGGTCAGCAGCGTGAGCAGCGCCACGCGCCAGCGGCCCGCGGCCGGCAGCCGGTGGACCCGCAGGACGGTGCCGTCGGCGCTGTGTCCACGCAGCCACTGCCACCAACCCCAGAATGACACCGCGATGAAGAAGAACTGCAGCGTCGCTTCGCCGTAAAGGCGGTTGGCAGCGAACAGCAGCGCGTACAGGGCCGAGGCGGCGATCGCCAGCGGCCAAGCGATCGGGTCCACCCGCATGTTGCGCTCGACCATCCAGAGCGACAGCACGAAGGCCACGATCTCCAGCCACGTGACGGGCGAGCCCCACAGCGTGAAGGCGGCAGACAGCGCCGGGGCGGCCCAGTCGATAGCGGCCGGCATGCCCTTGACTCGGGCGCGTCAGCGCCGGCCGGTGATCTGGACGAACACCTCGTCGGGCCGCACCATGCCGAGCTCGCTGCGCGCCTTTTCCTCGATCATCTCGAGGCCTTCGCGCAGGTCGCCCACCTCGGCGGTGATGCGCTGGTTGCGCTGTCGCGCCCCCTCGTTGGCAAGGCCCTGGTCCTTCAGCTGCGTCTGCAGGTTCCAGACATGGGGCACGCTGCCCTTGCCGAACCACAGACCGGCCTGCACCAGCAGCAGCAGCAGGGCCAGGCCCCAGGTGACGGCGCGTGCACGGGTCGGCATGTCAGCGCAGATTGTAGAAAGCGGCGCGGCCCGGATACTGCGCCACGTCGCCGAGGTCTTCCTCGATGCGCAGCAGCTGGTTGTACTTGGCAATGCGGTCGCTGCGGCTCATCGATCCGGTCTTGATCTGGCCGGCGTTGGTGCCCACCGCGATGTCGGCGATCGTCGCGTCCTCGGTCTCGCCGCTGCGATGGCTGATCACCGCGGTGTAGCCGGCGCGTTTGGCCATCTCGATGGCGGCGAAGGTCTCGGAGAGCGTGCCGATCTGGTTGATCTTGATGAGGATGGAGTTCGCCACGCCTTTGGCGATGCCTTCCTTGAGGAACCTGGTGTTGGTGACGAAGAGGTCGTCGCCGACCAGCTGAACCTTGCTGCCCAGGCGGTCGGTCAGGTGCTTCCAGCCGTCCCAGTCGGCTTCGTGCATGCCATCCTCGATGCTGATGATCGGGTACTTGTCGGCCCAGGTGGCGAGGATGTCGGTCCACTCGGCGGCGGACAGGATCATGCCTTCGCCGCTGAGGTGGTACTTGCCTTCCTTGTAGAACTCGCTGGCCGCGCAATCCAGACCGATCGCGATCTGCTCGCCCGGCGTGTAGCCGGCCTTGTCGATCGCCTCGATCAGCATCTGCAGCGCCGCCTCGTGGCTGGCCACGTTGGGGGCGAAGCCGCCTTCGTCGCCGACCGCGGTGCTCATGCCCTTGTTGTGAATGATCTTCTTCAGTGCGTGGAAGACCTCGGCGCCGTAGCGCACCGCCTCGCGAAAGCTCGGCGCGCCCACCGGGATGATCATCAGCTCCTGCAGATCGAGGTTGTTGTTGGCGTGCGCACCGCCGTTGATGACATTCATCATCGGCACCGGCAGGCTCATGCCGCCCGAGCCGCCGAAGTAGCGGTACAGCGGCAGGCCGGATTCCTCGGCCGCGGCACGCGCCACCGCCATGCTGACGGCCAGCGTGGCGTTGGCGCCCAGGCGCGACTTGTTGTCGGTGCCGTCGAGGTCGACCAGCGTCTTGTCCAGGAAGGCCTGTTCCGACGCGTCGAGCCCGAGCACGGCCTCGCTGATCTCGGTGTTGACGTGCTCCACCGCGCGCAGCACGCCCTTGCCGAGGTAGCGGCTCTTGTCGCCGTCGCGCAGTTCGATCGCCTCGCGGCTGCCGGTGGAGGCGCCGCTGGGCACCGCAGCGCGGCCCATGGTGCCGGACTCCAGCAGAACGTCACACTCGACGGTGGGGTTGCCGCGGCTGTCGAGAATCTCTCGGCCGACGATATCGACGATGGCGCTCATGCAGGGGTCCTCTCGGGGATGTGGAGTTCGTTCAGACCGGGGCAGCCACGCCCTCGACCAGGATCATGTTGAAGTAGTCTGTCGTGCCCTTGCGCAGATGCCGCGCCGAGCCATACGATGACCCGTCGTTGAAGGCCTTGGCCGCCTCGAAGGTCGGGAACCGGATCACGCCCACGCGGGCCGGCTGCCAGTCGCCTTCGAGCGTCTCGCCGCGGCCGCCGCGCACCAGGTATTCGCCGCCCGCGGCCTTCACCACCTCCTGCGCGGCAGCCATGTACTTCTTGTATTGCTCGAGGTCGTTGATCTTCATCTCGACGATGATGTACCCGTACGGCATGGTCGTTTCCTTGCGCGCCTGCTTCAGCAGGAGAAGTCGTTTTCCAGCAGCGGCTGCCGCTTCACCACACGGTCGAGCGCGAGCAGCTGCTCGAGCAGGGCGCGCATGTGCTTCAGCGGCACCGCGTTCGGGCCGTCCGACAATGCGTGGGTCGGGTCGGGATGGGTTTCCATGAAGATGCCGGCGATGCCCACCGCGATCGCGGCGCGTGCCAGCACCGGCACGAACTCGCGCTGCCCGCCGCTGCTGGTGCCCTGTCCGCCCGGCAATTGCACCGAATGCGTGGCGTCGAACACCACCGGCGCACCGGTCTCGCGCATGATCGCGAGGCTGCGCATGTCGGACACCAGATTGTTGTAGCCGAAGCTGACACCGCGCTCGCAGGCCATGAACTGGTCCTCGGGCAGGCCCTTCTCGCGGGCAGCTGCGCGTGCCTTGTGAATCACGTTCACCATGTCGTGCGGCGCGAGGAACTGACCCTTCTTGATGTTCACCGGCAAGCCGGCCTGTGCCACAGCGCGTATGAAATCGGTCTGCCGGCACAGGAACGCCGGCGTCTGCAGCACGTCGACCACCGCGGCCACGGCCGGGAGCTCGGCTTCGGTGTGCACGTCGGTCAGTAGCGGCACCGTCAGCTCGCGCTTCACCTTGGCCAGGATCTCGAGGCCCTTGTCCATGCCGGGGCCGCGGAACGAGGTGCCGCTGGAGCGGTTGGCCTTGTCGTAGCTCGACTTGAAGATGAAGGGGATGCCCAGTGCGCCGGTCATCTCCTTCAGCGCGCCGGCCACGTCGAGTTGCAGCGACTCGGACTCGACCACGCAGGGGCCGGCGATCAGGAAGAAGGGCTTGTCGAGGCCGACCTCGACACCGCAGAGCTTCATCGGGCACAGGCCTTCATGCGGCCGCCCGCTGCTCGCCGGCGCCTTCGCGCTCGACCTTGTGCGCCAGCGCGGCCTGGATGTAGCTGATGAACAGCGGGTGCCCGTCCCACGGTGTGCTCTTGAACTCGGGGTGGAACTGCACGCCGACGAACCAGGGGTGCACCGCCTGCGGCAGCTCGACGATCTCGGTCAGCTTCTCGCGCTGCGTGATCGCCGAGATCACCAGACCGGCGGCCTGCAGCTTGTCGAGATAACGCTCGTTGGCCTCGTAGCGGTGGCGATGCCGTTCGGTGACCACGCTGCCGTAGATGCGGTGCGCCAGTGTGCCGGGCTTGACGTCGCTGCTCTGCGAGCCGAGCCGCATCGTGCCGCCGAGGTCGGATCCGGCGTGGCGCTTCTGCAGCGTGCCGTCGCGATCGTGCCACTCGTCGATCAGCGCGATCACCGGATGCGGCGTGTCGGGCTCGAACTCGGTGGAGTTGGCATTGTCCAGGCCAGCCTTGTGGCGCGCGATCTCGATCGAAGCCACCTGCATGCCCAGGCAGATGCCGAGGTAGGGCACCCGGTGCTCGCGCGCGTACTGCGCCGCGATGATCTTGCCCTCGATGCCGCGCTTGCCGAAGCCGCCGGGCACCAGCACCGCGTCGAACTGTGCCAGCTGGTCGGCGCTGGCCGGCGTCAGCGTCTCGGAGTCGACGTATTCGATCTCGACCCGCGCGTGGTTGTGGATGCCGGCGTGGCGCAGCGCCTCGTTGAGCGACTTGTAGCTGTCGGACAGGTCGGTGTACTTGCCGCACATCGCGATGCGCACCGACGTCTTCGGGTGCTCCACTTCGTGCACCAGGCGGTCCCAGCGCTTCAGATCCGCCGGGCGGGTGAGCAGCTGCAGCTTCATGCAGATCAGCTCATCCAGGCCCTGCTCGTGCAGCATGCGCGGCACCTTGTAGATGGTGTCAGCATCCCAGACCGAGATCACGCCCTGCGCCGGCACGTTGGTGAACAGCGAGATCTTGTCGCGCTCTTCGTCCGGAATGCGGCGGTCGGCGCGGCACAGCAGCGCGTCGGCCTGGATGCCGATCTCGCGCAGCTTCTGCACCGTGTGCTGCGTCGGCTTGGTCTTCAGCTCGCCGGCGGCGGCGATCCACGGCACATAGGTCAGGTGCACGAACGCGGCGTTGGTGGGGCCGAGCTTCAGGCTCAGCTGGCGAGCGGCTTCCAGGAACGGCAGCGACTCGATGTCGCCCACCGTGCCGCCGACCTCGCAGATGGCCACCTGGGCTTCGTCGGCCGTGCCGACGCCGGCGCCGCGACGGATGAAGTCCTGGATCTCGTTGGTGACGTGCGGGATCACCTGCACCGTCTTGCCGAGGTAGTCGCCGCGGCGCTCCTTCTCGAGCACGCTCTTGTAGATCTGCCCGGTGGTGAAGTTGTTGCTGCGTCGCATGCGCGTGGCGATGAAACGCTCGTAGTGGCCGAGGTCGAGGTCGGTCTCGGCACCGTCGTCGGTGACGAACACCTCGCCATGCTGGAACGGGCTCATCGTGCCCGGGTCGACGTTGAGGTAGGGGTCGAGCTTGATGAGGGTGACCTTGAGGCCCCGCGACTCCAGGATCGCGGCCAGCGAGGCCGACGCGATGCCCTTGCCGAGCGAGGACACCACGCCACCGGTGACAAAGACGTACTTGGTCATGTCGTTCAGCCTCGTGGCGCGCCGCGGCGCACGAAGGCTGTGGTGGAAAGCGCGATTATAGGTGCGCTGCCGGCGCTGCCCGGCCGAGGCACTCGAGCACCGCGCGTGCAGTGGCGTCGGGTTGTTCCAGCGGGAACAGATGCGAGCCGTCGATCGAGTGCCAGCGTTCGGCGGCGAGCTGGCGCACGAAGCCGAGACCGAGCTGTCGACCTTCGGTCGAGTGTGTGCCTTCGATGTAGGACACCGCGCACGCGAGCGGGTGGCGGCGCAGCAGCGGCTCCACGTGGTGCGGCAGCGTCTCGTAGATGCGCGTCTCGACGTCGCGGCGGAAGGCGAGCCGCACGCTGCCGCCCGGTGCCGCCTCGAAGGCGTGCTGCAGATAGTGCTCGAAGCAGCGTGCATCCCAGGCAGCGAACGCGCGCCTGGACAGGAAGTGTTCACGCACCGCGGCCATGTCGGGCCAGTGGTCGCGCCGTCGCGCCGACACCTTGCCCGGCCCGCCGCGGCGCATCAGCCCGGCGGCCTTGAGCAGGCGAAAGCCGTGCGAGCGCCAGCCGGCGACGATCGGCGAGTCGAGCAGCACCACCGCGCGCACCTGTGCCGGCAGCCGGCAGGCGGCCAGCAGGCTCAGGTAGCCTCCCATCGAGTGGCCGACGAGCGCTACCGCCTCGCCCTGGGCCTCGCGGCGGATGAAGGCGAGCAACTCGTCGCGCAGGTGCGGCCAGCCGCTGGTCACCGGGTGCGACGGGTCGTGCCCGAAGCGCTGAAGCGCGAGCACGCGCCAGCCGGCGGCGCGCCACGCCGCGAACAGCACTTCATAGATGCCGGCGGGCAGGCCGTTGGCATGGCTGAAGACGATCGTCCTCGCGGCGTGCGACGGCGGCGCTGGCGGGTGTTTGGCGGGCATCTGACGCAAGGCTATCAGGTGGGCACAGGCGCCCGGTGTGCGACGGCCGCCACACACCCGGGAAAGCACGGGCCAGGCGCCGGGGCTGTCGGCACGCATCCGGTGTCGCCAACGCCACGGACCTGCGACACGTGCGACCGAAAGGCGCTGCTGGATCGCCACAGCGACATGGCTTCCACCTTTCGCTTCGGATGTGTCTGCCTGTGCTGCCTAGATTGCCGGCAAGCAATCGGCGCAGCCGCTTGCATCGACGACGGTCATTCATCGGGAGGCGACATGACAGGATTTCACATCAGGGCGGTCAGCCAGGCCGCACGCTGGGCTTGTGGCGGGGCCCTCGCCACCGCGCTGTGCGGTGCCTGGGCGCAGGATGCGCAACGCGTGGAGATCACCGGCTCGTCGATCCGGCGCATCGACGCCGAGACGGCGCTGCCGGTGCAGATCCTGACGCGCGACGACATCGCGCGCAGCGGCGCGGTGAACGTCGAGCAGTTGATGCAGACGGTCAGCGCGGTGGCCAGCTCCGGCGGCTTCACCGCGTCGGCCGTCTCCGGCGCGACCACCGGCGGCATCTCGTCGATCTCGCTGCGCGGCTTGAATTCGCAGCGCACCCTGGTGCTGCTGAACGGCAAGCGCATCGCGCCCTATGGCATCGGCTTCAGCGGCGACTCGGTGTCGGTGGACGTCAACAGCATCCCGGTGGCGGCGATCGAGCGCGTCGAGGTGCTGAAGGACGGCGCCTCGGCCGTCTACGGCTCCGACGCGATCGCCGGTGTCGTCAACTTCATCCTGCGCAAGGACTACACCGGCCTCGAGCTGAGCGCCACCTACGGCGACACCAGCGACGGTGGCGCCAGCAGCAAGCGGGTCGGCCTGCTGTGGGGCTGGGGCGACCTCGCGCGCGACCGCTTCAACGTGATGATCGGCGCGTCCTACCAGAAGGAGGCCGCGCTGTTCGGCCGCGATCGCGGCTTCGCCTCGTCGGGCACCAATCTCGACGCGCAGAACGACACCAGTTCGGGCAACACCTTCCCGGCCAACATCGCGGCGGTCGACGGGTCGTTTGCCGGCAACCCGACGGCGCCCACCTGCCCGGGGCCGTACTCGTCGTTCATTCCGTTCCGCTCGACGGCGGCCTGCCGCTTCGACCCGGCGCCGCTGGTCTCGCTGCTGCCCGACACCGAGCGGGCCAGCGTCTATGGTTCGGCGTCGTTCACCATCGCGCCCGACCTGGAGGCCTACGTGCAGGCCTCGTTCAACCGCAACAAGCAGAACAACGTGATCCAGCCGGTGCCGTTGTCGGACCAGTTCACCATCCCGCTGAACAATCCGCTGGCCACCCAGGCGCCCTACAACACGTTCACCGCGTTTCCGTCGTCGACCATCCTGCTCACGCCGGCCAGCCCGTTCTATCCGACCGCGTACGTGCAGAGCCAGACCGGCGGGCCGACGCCCGACCTGCTGGTGCGCTACCGCGCGGCGGTCAGCGGGGACCGCGACATCACCGATACGGCCGAGGCACCGCGCCTGACGGCCGGGGTGAAGGGCAGCCGCTTCGGCTGGGACTTCGACGCCGGCGTGCTGCATTCGCGGAGCAAGGTGACCGAACAGGTCAACGACGGCTTTCCGATGCTCACCCGGATCATGCCGCTGCTGAACAGCGGCACGGTCAACTTCTTCGGCCCCAACACGCCGGACATCGACGCGCAGATCAAGGCCACCAACTTCGTCGGCAAGGCGTTCGAGATCGACTCGCAGCTCGACAGCGTGCAGGTCAAGGGCTCGCGTGACCTGCTGCAGATGGCCGGCGGCCCGCTGGCGATCGCGATCGGCGTCGAGGCGCGCAAGGAGAAGTACGACTTCGTGGCCAGCCCGGAGATCCAGACCGGCGACGTGTCGGGCTATGGCGGCAACTTCCTCGACACCCATCGTTCACGCAACGTCGACTCGGTGTTCGGCGAAGCCGTCGTGCCGATCACCAAGGGGCTGGAGGGCTCGGCGGCGGTGCGCTTCGACCGCTACCAGGGTGTGGGCAACTCGACGACGCCGAAGTTCAGCCTGCGCTGGCAGCCGATGCGCGCCTTCCTGATGCGCGGTTCGATCGGCAAGGGCTATCGCGCCCCGAGCCTGCAGGACCTGTACCTGCCGGCGCAGAGCAGCGTCACGACTCCGGGCCTCAGCGACCCGGCGCGCTGCCCGACGACGCAGGACCAGGTCAAGGACTGCGGCACCCAGTTCCCGGTGCTGTTCCAAGGCACGCCGACGCTCAAGCCCGAGCGGTCGGTGAGTGCCACGCTCGGCCTGGTGATCGAGCCGGCCACCGACGCGTCGCTGGCGGTCGACGTGTTCAAGATCAACCTGAAGGACCAGATCAACAACGGCATCACGCCGTCGGTGATCCTGGCCGACGACGCCAGCCTGGCCAAGTATGCAAGCCTCATCACGCGTGGGGCGGTCGACCCGGCATTCCCGACCCTGCCCGGACAGATCACGCAGATCGACCAGAGCAACCTGAACATCGGGCGCATCCACATCGCGGGCGTCGACTTCGACGCCAAGTGGCGCTTCAACGCGGGCGACATCGGGCGGCTCACGCTGGCCTACAGCGGCACCTATTTCATCACCTACGACGCGCAGAATCCGGACGGGACCTACACCACCGCCATCAGCCAGGTCAACGGCGCCACCGGCGGCGTGGTACCGCGCCTGAAGACCTACCTGTCGGCCAACCTGGCGCGTGGCGACTGGAGCGGCACGCTGGCCTACAACTGGCAGAGCAGCTACTACGACCTCGGCAACTCGCCGTTCTTCGATCTGCCGATCCGACGGGTCGGCGCCTACGAGACCGTGGACGCCCAGCTGCAGTACACCGGCCTCAAGAACCTGACGCTGACGGCCGGCGTGCGCAACCTGCTCAACAAGGCGCCGCCGTATACCAACGCGGGTGGCCAGACGTCGTTCCAGTCGGGCTACGACCCGCAGTACGCCGATCCACGCGGCCGCTTCATGTACCTGGGCGTGAGCTACGCCTTCAGGTAGACGCTGCGCAACGGTAGTGCGGCCGGGCCGCGCCGCGTTTCGACGGTGGTGGTGTCGGCGTCGACCTCGGCATGCAGCACGAAGCCGCGGCCGCGCACCGCCTCGATGTGGATGCCGCCGACCCCGGCTTCGGCCAGCCGGCGGCGCAGCCGGTGCACGTAGACGTCGATCGTCCGGGCCCGGATGTCGGAGGCGCCGGGACAGATGCGCTCATGCAGTTCGGCGCGCGGCACCAGCCGGCCGGCGTGGTGGGCCAGGCATTGCAGCAGCTGGGCCTGGGTGGCTGTCAGCGGCACGGTGTGCTCGTCGCGCTGCAGGCGCAACCGCGCGGCGTCGAGTCGCCAGCCGCCCAGCGCCGCCAACGGCGCGGGTGGAACGGCCGCCTGCAACGCAGGCGGGCCGGCGAGGGGTTCGGGCCGCAGCAGCGCGAGCAGGCGCGCACGCAGCCGCCGGGGGCTGACCGGCGTGGCGAGAAAATCGTCGGCACCGAGTTCGAGCGCCATGATCTCGTCGATCTCGTCGTGCGAATCCGACACCACCAGCACCCGTCCGTGGTAGAGCTGGCGCACGCGGGTCAGCAGGCCGGCCATGCGGTCGTCCCCGGCGCCGCTGAGGTCGGCGACGACCGCGTCGAACAGCACCTGGCCTTGCAGGCCTGCGAGGTGTTCGACGTCGGCTTCCCAGACGCAGCGCAGCCCGCGCTCGGCCAGGCAGTCGAGCCAGGCCCGCTGCGGCCGGCTCTGCGCACCGACCACCAGCACCAGCCGCGCCGGCGCGCCCACATCCGACGCGCGCAGCGGCGCCTGCGTGCGATCGAAAGAATTCGCCAGTGGCTCGCGGTGATAGCCCATGTTCCGACGCATCATGGACAGGCGGCCTCGGCGCGACAAGAACCATTGTGGCCCGGCGATGCGAGCCAATGCGCGCCGGCTGCGTCTCGGGAGTCCCGCTCGGCCGTCCATCGCACGGCGGCGCCGTTCGTCGCGCCGCACGCCTAAAGTCGCGACTGCCGGACGAGGGACCGAGATTGGCCAAACAAGCTGCAGGCGCCATCATCCAGCCATTGCTGCCGGCGTCGAACGCCCGCATGCCGCGGCGGCTGCGTGTCTACCAGACGGTGCTCGATGCAATCCAGCGCGGCCACCTCCGGCCCGGCACCAGGCTACCGTCGGCGCGACAGCTCGCTGCTGACTGGCGGGTCGCGCGCGGCGCCGTCGACGAAGCTTTCGCGCAACTGCAGATGGAGGGCTATCTCGAACGTCGCGTCGGTGACGGCACTTACGTCGCGAGCCGGCCGCAGCCGGCGCGTGCCGACCCGGCCAGGTCGGTGATGCGGCCACTCAGCCAATCGGCCGGGCAGGTGCTCAACCGGATGGCGGTTTACCTCGGCAAGCCGCGGCAGATCGAATTGCCGCACCGGCTGATCGCGCCCGCGCCGCTGTTTCCGCGCGCGCCGATGCTTGACGCGTTTCCGCTGTCGACCTGGCGGCGGCTGGTCACGCGTTCGCTCGGCGAGCACTATCGCGACCACCTGAGCTACGGGCCGGCCGCCGGCCTGCCGGGACTGCGCGAATCGATCGCGCGCCATCTGTCGTTGACACGCGCCACGCTGTGTCTGCCCGACCAGGTGCTGGTGCTCAACAGCCCGAGCCAGGCGATCGAGCTCATCGTGCGCGTGCTGCTCGAGCCCGGCGATCAGGTGTGGCTGGAGGATCCCGGCCATGCCAGTCTGCTGTCGCTGTTCCAGGCGCTGCATGCCCGGGTGGTGGGCGTGTCGTTCGACGCGCGCGGGCTCGACGTGGCCGCCGGCCGCGCCGCTGCACCGAATGCGGCGGCGGTCTACCTGCACCCGCTGACGCAGTTTCCGCTCGGCGTGCGCACCGACAGCGCGCGCCGGGCCGACCTGCTGCAATGGGCCGACGAGTCCGGGGCCTGGATCATCGAGGGCAACTTCAACGACGAGATCGCGCACGACGCCGAGGCGCCGACGGCGTTCCAGGCGATGGACCGCTCCGACCGCGTGCTGTTGATGGGCACCTTCGAGGGCATCATGTTCCCGGCGCTGCGCCTGGCCTACCTGGTGGTGCCGATACGGCTGGTTGACGTCTTCATTGCCATGCGGGGCCTGCTCGGCGACCACACCAATACGTCGCTGCAACTCGCGATGGCCGCGTTCATCGACGAGGGCCATCTGAGCATGCACCTGCGCACGCTGCGCCGGCTGTCACGCGAGCGGCGTGATGCGCTGGTGGCGGCGGTGCGCCGTCACGTGCCGCCCTGGGCGCGCCTGGGGCCGACGGCGGCCGGCACCTTCGCCTGCCTGCACCTGCCGCCCGCTGTGCAGGACATGGAGGTGGTGCGGCGCATTCGCGAGCAGGGCGTGCTGGCGATCGCGCTGTCATCCACCTGCATCCAGCCTGGGCGCTGGAACGCATTGGTGCTGGGCTACGGCGCCTTCGATGTGCGCACGATCGAGCGGTCAGTGCGGGTGATCGGACGGGCGTTGCACGACATCGAGCGCAGCGGCGGCTACCAGGGCGACGGCGCGAACAGATAGCCGCGATTGCGCACCGTACGGATGCGCTGGTGCGCCGGGTCGCCGTCGCCGAGCTTCAGGCGCAGGCGGTAGACACGGCAGTCGATCGAGCGGTCGAGCCGCTGGTAGTCGAGCCCGCGGATCTGCCGCACCAGCTCGAGCCGCGACACGGCATGGCCGGCGCGCAGCGCCAGCAGCCACAACACCTCGAACTCGGCCTCGGTCAACGCGACTTCAACAGGGCCCAACGTGACACGGCGCTCGCGCAACAGCAGCCTCAGCTCGCCGAACTGCAACTGCTCGGGATGTCGCTGCGGCGCGTCGCCGGCGGTATCGCAGCGTCGCCAGAGTGCCCGCAGCCGCGCCGCCACCACCGGCGCGCCGACGCCGGCGTCGAGTACGTCGTCGGCGCCCATCTCCAGCGCGAGCACCTGATCGAGCTCGCGCAGCGCGGCGCACACCGTCAGCAGCGGCTCGCGCGGTGCCTGCGCACGCAGCTGGCGCAGCCGTGCCAGTTGCTCGGGCAGCGCACGCGCCAGGTGCACGATCCAGGCGTCGGGACGGTCGCCGTCGGCGGCCGCGTCCGGCGCGCCGTCCCAGGTGCGCGTGTGCGGGCGCAGGCCCTCGGCGGCGAGCGCGCGCGACCAGGGCAGTGCTGCCTCGAGGTCATCGCAGATCACCTGCACCCGGCGGCCCGCCGCGACGCCGGCATGCGCGCGCGGGGGGTGGGCCTCGACAATGGCCTGCAGCGGTGTATTCACAATGGCTCAGGTGTAGCGCCGCCCACGGCACGCCATCAAGGGCCATTTGACGCCGCGGGCCGGGCCATTGGCCGTAGCGCCCGGCGGCTCGATGCCCTAGACCACCTTTTCGCCCGGATGCGTGATCTTGCGCATCGGCTCGTAGCGGGGCGAGTCCACGCGCAGCGGGAACTGCGCGCTGCCGCCGTCCCAGCGCGGGTCTTCCAGGCTGTCGAATACCTCGCGCAGGCGCTGGCCCCAGCTGCCGCGGATCATCTGGAAGTACGGGTTGCCCTCGTCGATGCAGACGATGCGGTCGCTGCGCATCTCACCGGCGCGATACACCAGCAGGTCCAGCGGCAGGCCGACACCGAGGTTGGACTTCAGCGTCGAATCCATCGACACCAGTGCGCATTTGGCGGCAGTTTCGAGCGGCGTGGCGGGCGTGATCAGCCGGTCGAGCACCGGCTTGCCGTACTTGGACTCGCCGACCTGGAAGTAGCAGGTCTCGCGCGTGGCTTCGATGAAGTTGCCGGCCGAGTACACGAGAAACAGCCGCATCGCTTCGCCCTGGATCTGGCCGCCGAAGATCATCGACGCATTGAAGTCGATGCCGGCTGCCTTGAGCGCGGCGCCGTCCTCGGCGTAGACGCGTCGCACGGTGGCGCCGAGCACGCGCGTGGCATCGAACATGCTGGTGGCGTTCCAGATCGTCAGCGGCGCCTCGTGCGCACCGCGGTCGATTCTCTCCACCTGCAGCAGCTCGCGCACCGACTGCGAGACCGACAGGTTGCCCGCCGACAGCAGCACCATGAAGCGGTCGTCGGGCTTCTCGTAGATGATCATCTTGCGGTAGGTGCTGATCTGGTCCATGCCGGCGTTGGTGCGCGAATCCGACAGGAACACGAGACCGGCGTTGAGCCGGATGCCGATGCAGTAGGTCATGCGGTGTCGTCCTTGGCCAGGGCCTTCAATCGGTACAGCGCGTCGAGCGCTTCTCGGGGCGTCAGCGTATCAGGCTCGAGATCACGCAACGCGGCCAGCGCCGGGGGCAGACCGGGCGCGGCGGGTGCGGCCGGCGGCGCCGTGAAAAGGTCCACCTGCGCAGAGCCTTCGCGCGACTGGCGCTCCAGCGCCTCCAGCGTGTGCTGCGCCTGCCGCACGATGGCAGCGGGCACGCCGGCCAGTCGCGCCACCTGCACGCCGTAGCTGCGGCTCGCCGGGCCGGCTTGCACTTCGTGCAGGAACACGATGTCGTGGCCCGACTCGGCGGCCGACACGTGCACATTGATCGCCTGTGCATGTCGGGCCGGAAATTCGGTGAGTTCGAAGTAGTGCGTGGCGAACAACGTGAAGGCCTTGTTGCGATCGTGCAGGTGGGTGGCGATCGCGCTGGCCAGCGCCAGCCCGTCGAAGGTGGAGGTGCCGCGGCCGATCTCGTCCATCAGCACCAGCGACTGGTCGGTCGCGGCGTGCACGATCGCTGCGGCCTCGGTCATCTCGAGCATGAAGGTCGATTGCGCATTGGCCAGATCGTCGGCGGCACCGATGCGGGTGTGGATCGCATCGATCGGCCCCAGCACGCAGGCCCGAGCCGGCACGAACGAGCCCATCGCCGCGAGCAGCACGATGAGCGCCACCTGACGCATGTAGGTGCTCTTGCCGCCCATGTTGGGGCCGGTGATCACCTGCAACCGCGTCCGCGCATCGAGCCGGGTGTCGTTGGCGATGAACGGCGCACCGCCGGTTTCGGCCAGCCGCGCCTGCACCACCGGATGGCGGCCGTTTTCGATGTCGATGCAGGGGTGCGTGGCGAATTGCGGCCGGCTCCAGTCGAGCGTCGCGGCGCGTTCGGCCAGGCATGCCAGCGCGTCCAACGTGGCCAGCGCGCGGCCGAGCGCGGCCAGCGCGTCGACGTGCGGCGCCAGCGCATCGAGCAGCGCATCCCACAGCAGCTTCTCACGCGCCAGGGCGCGGTCCTGTGCCGACAACGCCTTGTCCTCGAAGCGCTTGAGCTCCGGCGTGATGTAGCGCTCGGCGTTCTTCATCGTCTGCCGCCGCTGGTAGTCGGCGGGCACCTTGTCGACCTGGCCGGCGGTGACCTCGATGTAGAAGCCATGCACCCGATTGAACTGCACGCGCAGGTTGCCGATGCCGGTGCGCGCGCGCTCGCGCGACTCGAGCTCGAGCAGGAAGGCGTCGCAGTTCTGGCCGATCGCGCGCAGTTCGTCGAGATCGGCGTCATGGCCGGTGGCGATCACGCCGCCGTCGCGCAGCAGCACGGCCGGCTCCTCGGCCAGCGTGCGCTGCAGCAGCGCGAGGATCGCTGCGTCGGGCTGCAGGGCCGCGAGTGCCGATTGCAGCAGAGCGCTGTCGGTCGGTACCTGCGCGCGCAACGCCGGCAACGCACGCAGCGTGTCGCGCAGGCCGGCCAGCTCGCGCGGGCGCACCTGGCGCAGCGCCAGCCGCGCGGCGCCGCGTTCGACGTCGCTCACGTTCCTCAGCGATTCGCGCAGCGTGAGGCCCGGCCCGCCGAGCAGACGATCGATGGCGTCGTGCCGTGCCGTGGCGGCCGCGCGGTCGCGCAGCGGGTTGATCAGCCAATGGCGCAGGGCTCGGCTGCCCATGCCGGTCCTGCAGGTGTCGAGCAGCGACAGCAAGGTGGGCGCGTTCTCGCCGCGCAGGGTCTGCGTCAGCTCGAGGTTGCGGTGCGTGGCCGGCGGCAGTGCGAGCAACTCGGCCGCCTGCGTGACTGTGAGCTCCGCCAGATGCGGGCGAGCGTCGCCCTGCGTGCGCTCGGCATACGACAGCAACGCAGCGGCCGCCGCGTGGGCCAGCGGCAGCCCATCGGCATTGAAGCCGGCCAGCGAGGCCACGCGCAGCGCCTCGCACAGCTTGCGCACGCCCAGTGCTGCGTCGAACTGCCACGCCGGGCGGACGGTGCGCGCGGCCCGTTGACCCACGACGGCCGCGGGCAGTTCGTCGCTGGCGAGCAGGATCTCGGCCGGCCCGAGCCGGGTCAGCCAGCCCGCCAGTTCGGCTTCGGCGCATTGGGTCAGGCCGCAGCGCCCACTCGTCAGCGTCAGCCAGGCCAGGCCCCAGGTGCGGCCGCGCGCCTCGCGCGTGAGTGCCAATAACGTGGTGTCGGCCCGTTCGTCGAGCAGTTCGCCGTCGGTGACGGTGCCCGGCGTCACCACGCGCACGACCTTGCGTTCCACCGGCCCCTTGGCGGTGGCCACGTCGCCCACCTGCTCGGCGATGGCCACCGACTCGCCCAGCTTGATCAGCTTGCCGAGGTAGTTCTCGAGCGCATGCACCGGCACGCCGGCCATCACCACCGGCTCGCCGGCACTGGCGCCGCGCTGCGTGAGCGTGATGTCGAGCAGGCGATGCGCGCGGCGCGCATCGTCGTAGAACAGCTCGTAGAAGTCGCCCATGCGGTACAGCACCAGTGTGTCCGGGTGCTCGGCCTTGATGCGCAGGTACTGCTGCATCATGGGGGTATGTGCACTTAGCGGAGGCTGCGCTAAGCCCTTGATCGGACTGGGAAGTTCGACCGCAAGTTGTTGTTTTTCAACAGCTTTCTGGTTCAAGGTGTTCGACTGCCGTGTGAAATGCTGTCCAGACTCGTCTGCTCTCGGCGTGCCGTTCAGTATGGGTATAGTGGTACTCTGGCGCCTAAATCGCGGAGATCTACACCATGAGCAAGCCGGCCCACGCAAAACCTACACTGACCGCCAGGCGGCCGACTGGGCGCGCCAAGCTGGCAGGCGGGTCATTGTCGCCGGCCGTCCTCAAGGGCATGGCGCACGGTGACGAGCTGGCGGACCCGGAGCGCC
Source organism: uncultured Burkholderiales bacterium (assembly GCA_937871935.1). Classification (GTDB taxonomy): domain Bacteria; phylum Pseudomonadota; class Gammaproteobacteria; order Burkholderiales; family Burkholderiaceae_C; genus JAEUPI01. The sequence continues at coordinate 30,782 of CALMQI010000300.1, read as the reverse complement.
CAGGCCTTCGCGTCAGGCGCGTTCACGATCGTCGAGTCTTCGGTTATCGCTACCGGAACCCGGTCGGCGCGCTGCGCCAGGTGGAGGTCGGCGTGCTGGGGCCAAAGACTCTGGCTCAGCTCCACGTCGAGTGGGAGCGCCTGCGTGACGTTGTGCGGGGCGGCGGCGATCCACGCGCGCAGAAGAAGGCGGACAAGGAAACGAAGGTGCGCGAGGCGAAGGCAGCCGTGGCGCGCGTGCTCACCGTGGGCGACATCGTCGATCAGTATCTGCAGGAGGGCGTGGAGAAGTCGCGCAAGGCAAAGGGCGCCGCCGAGACACGGCGGTTGCTCGAGCAGTTGATCCGGTTCGGCACCTGGACGGCGGCCCAGCGCGAAAGGGACAAGACCGCCGGCCGTCGGCGCAAGGCGCTGCCGAAGGGCGTGCGCGACGTCGCCGATGTGTCGGCGCTGGAGTTCACGCGTCAGCAGGCGCACGAACTGCTCGTGGCCTTCGGCGAGAGCGCGCCGCGGGCGGCCGCGATGGCGCGACAGGAGCTGCGCGGCGCATGGCGGTACGCGATTGCCGCAGGGCGGTTGATCGGACCGAGCCCGTTCGAGAAGGTGCCAGGCGCGAAGCTCGACGAGTTCGGCGGCCGTGGTCTCGTCAACAGTTCCAAGCGCGAACGTGCGTTGTCGGCCGAGGAGGCCGGCGCGCTGTTGCGCTGGATGGCCGAGCCCGGCACCTACAGCCGCACCGTGCGCGACGCGTTGGAGTTGGTGGTGCGCACGGGGCTGCGCAGCGGCGAGGTGTGTGCCATCCATTCGCGCGAGTTGGTGCGCCGCGATGGCGTGCTGTGGCTCGACATCCCGGCGGCGCGAATGAAGGCCGGCGCCGCGCATTCAGTGCCGCTGGTCGGCCGCGCCGAGCAGATCGTGCTCGCGCGCGTGCCGGAGAAGGGCGGCTACCTGTTCGCGGCCACGAGCGGCGACAAGGCGATCGAGCAGAAGGTGCTGGGGGTCGAGGTGTACGCGTGCAGCGGGCGCTCCACCGCGAAGGCCTACGCGGCGCGCAAGGTGTGCCCCGTGGGCGACTGGACAGTGCACGATTTGCGCCGGACCGCGCGCAGCCTGCTGGCGGCCCTTGGTTGCCCCTACGAGGTCGGCGAGGCCGTCTTGGCGCACACGCTGCCTGGCGTGCACGGGGTCTACAACCGGCACGACTACGCGGCCGCCAAGGTCGAGTGGCTCGCCAAGCTCGGGCAGCACCTCGACAAGCTCGCCGCTGCGAAGGCGAGCCTCAGGGCGGCGTAGGTCTGTCCCTTCGATTCAGGAAGTAGGGCGGCTGGTAAGATCAAGTCGTTATCTATTCCTTTCGGTAGGTACTTGGCGCCGTCGCAAAGCTGACGGCCAGCGCGATCGAAGCCCGGCGCACTCCCCGCCAGCCGGTACCGGTCATAACGCTGAGGCAGAGCCCTGAGAGACGGGCAGCGGGGGGCAACCTGATCGAGGTCGCCCCATGCCAGCCCAAGCCCGAAGCCGCGCCGAGCGCGCTGCTTCCCCGTCCACCACCGACATCGAGCTGATGCCCATGCGCGCGCTGCTGCGCGTGCTGGGTCTCAAGTCCCGCCAGGCCGTCTATCACCGCCTCCGGCGCGACGCCACCTTCCCGAAACCACGGCGTGTCGGTGCCCACTCGATCGCGTGGCTGCGGTCCGAGGTGACGGCGTGGGTGCAGTCGCTGCCAGTGGCCGAGCTGGACGGATTCGACGCCATCGAGCACCGCCGGAAGGTGTCGCCGTGACCAGCGTGCGCTTCATCCGCCTGCAGATCGTGGTCGGCATTCGCTTGCTCGCGGCCAAGGTGCGCAGCGGCGTCACCGGGGTGTTGCGTGCCTGGCACTGAGTGTGCCTCTGTCGCGGGTCGGCGCCCGGACACTGCTGCCTTGCCGTGCATCGCGTGTTGTTGAATGCATGCACGCGTCTAACCAAGGAAGCCAGATGAACCAGCCGACCCAAAGCCAACTGCTGCGCGTGAGCGAGGTGCAGCGCATCTTCGATGTATCGCGCCGGACGGTCTACGCCTGGCACCAGCGCGGCCATCTGCGCGCAGTGGTCCTTCCCACGGGGGTCATGCGCTGGCGTCAGGCCGACGTCGACGCGCTGATTGCGCAGGGAGTGTCGCGGTGAGCTACGAGCGATCCGCCTGGTTCGATCCAGGCGTGGATGACGGAGTCTCCGGCCAGCAATCGGACGATGGCGGAGCGCCAGGCGACAGCGTCGAGGTACTGACGCATGGCAGCTTGCGCCTGGCCAAGCGCGTGCACGCCGACGGCAGGATCGACTCGTACGACGACGCCAAGTTCTTCAAGCGCCAGGCGCGCCAGGTGCGCAACCTGGCGGAGTTCCACGCGTGGCTGCGCGACGAGCTGCAAGGTGACCCGCACACCGCCGTCATTCGCGGGCGCTGGCGCGGCCCGGACCAGTTCGAGACCGACCACGACGACGGCGCGCGCGCCGGCTCGGTGCGCAAGGCGCTGCACTACTTCGAGGATCAACCGCTGGACCTAGTGTGCATTGACGTCGACAAGTACGCACCTTGTGCCAGCGACCCGCTCGATGCCGACGCGATCCACGAGTACATCCTGATGTGCCTGCCGCCTGAGTTTCAAGGCGCAGCGTACTGCTGGCAGATGAGCAATAGCGCCGGCTTCAAACCGGGGCTGCGTGCGCACATCTGGTTCTGGCTTGCCGAGGCGCTGACCAGCGCACAGTTGAAGGCCTGGGCGGTTGGACGGTGGCCGAACGTCGACGAGCGACCGGTCGATGCAGCGCTGTTCCATCCCGTGCAGTGGCACTACACGGCCGCGCCGGTGCTCGATCAGGGCGTCATCGATCCCGTGCCTGTTCGTTGTGGGTTCGTGCCCGGCGGCGAGGTGCACCTGGACATCAGCGATTCGGCGCGCGCCACAGTGGCGGCACCCATGACGACGCTCGACAAGCCCCGCGACTTGGGCGACATGAGCGACGCGTACGTGCCCGAGCTGTTCGATCGCGGCCTCGTGCGTCAGGTGTTCCCCGGCAAAGGGTATGGCGTGATCTGCTGCAACCAGGGCGCGCACTCAGGCGACAGCGGACCGTCGGAGACGATGTATTTCCCCAAGGGCGTCGGCGGGCGCAACGAACCAGGGGTCAAGTGTCAGCACGAGCACTGCGAGCACATCAACGCGACGGTGTACCTGCGCGACGTTGGCATCGTCAACGTCGCGGACGACTTCGAGGTGCTGCCGCACCCGACCGCGGAGCAAGAGGCCGCGGACGCGATCGTGCGGGCGCGCAACGCAGAGAAGTGGGCGAGGGCCGCCGAACGCAAGGCGGCCGCTGAACTACGAGAGGCACTGAACGGCGGCGACCGTGACGAGTTCGACCGCCAGCGGCGCGAGCACCAGCAGCGCGAGAACCAGGAGATCGGCGAGGGCGAGCACAAGGTACCAGTTGCGGAGGGGCTCACGCTCGACGCCGCGATCAATCGCTTCGTGTTCTTGTCGGACGGATCACGCGTGGCTGATGTGTTCGCGCCGCACTATGACCTGGCGTACCCCGACTGGGCGGCGACCTACGCCGCGTCAATGGAGAAGGTGCCACAGCCGACGAAGCAACTGGCGAACGGCAAGGCGAAGAACCTGCCCGACAAGGAAGTGCCGGTCACGGTCCTGTGGAAGGCCTCAGTGCACCGCAAGACGGTCGTCTGCCGCACGTTCAAGGCCGGCGGTGGGTTGGTCCTCAATGACCCGGAGGGCAGGCGGGCGCTGAACACCTGGCGGCCCTACGACCGTAGCCATGTCGTGACCGATGCCGATCGTCGCGCGGTGCAGTTGTTCGTCGATCACATCCGCATGCTGTTCGGCACCGACGCCGATCGGTTCCTGGACTGGCTGGCCCATATCGAGCAGTACCCCGGCGTGTTGCCGCACATCGCGTGGTTGCACATCGCACGATCAGTCGGACTCGGTCGCAACTGGATGGCCTCGGTGCTGACGCGCGTGTGGGCGGGCAGCGTCGCGGCCAACGTGAACCTGCCCGAGCTGATGTCCAGCCAGTACAACGGGATGCTGTCCCGCAAGGTGCTGGCCTATGTCGACGAGATCCGCGAGGGCGCGCGGGACACCCAGTGGCAGCACAGCCAGAAGCTCAAGAGCACGATCACCGCGGAGACCCGGCTGATCAACCCGAAGTTCGGGCGCCAGTCGGTGGAGTTCAACGCGACACGCTGGCTGTTGTTCAGCAACTTCGAGTCGGCGCTGCCGATGGAGACTGGCGATCGGCGATTCGAAGTCGTGCTGACCGAGGCCAGCCCAAAGCCGTCTGACTACTACACGACGCTGTACGGCGCGCTCGAGGATCGCGGGTTCATCGCCGGGGTGGCTGAGTTCTTCGGGCGCCGCGACATCGGTTGGTTCAACCCCGGTGCGCATGCGCGATTCACCGACGCGAAGCAGGTCGTCACGCGCGCCAGCATCACGCCCGCCGAGGAGTGGTGCCAGATGGCGCTGGACCACTGGCCCTGCGACGTCATCCGCTCAGGACACCTACAGCAACTGCTCGCGGGCAACGCAGGCGACGGCTTGAACGCAGCGCAGCGCCGAACGGTGGAGCAGTACAAGTTCAAGGCTCTGGGCCGCTTGGTGAAGGTGGACGGCACACCCGTGCGCCTGACGGTGCTGCGCAACTTCGACAAGTGGAAGAACGCGGACACAAACGCGGTGCGCGATGAGCTGGCGAAGGCCGCGATCGGTCTGGAGTCGGCGCGCGAGTACCTGGGCAGCTTGGCCGCAGACGCCAACGAGGTCGCGTGATTCATGTGCGGTAACGGCGGTAACGCAGGTAACGCTACTTCCTATAGATCTGGCTGGACAAATTTTCGGGGAGATTTTCTGTGAGGGGAAAGTATTGGAGGTGGCGTTACCTGCGTTACCTGCGTTACCGCAGCAGCCACGGCGCCTCGGAAGTGCGCCAATCACCCGCAGCAAGGGCGCACGCATGACATCGATGGAAATGATCCGTGTGACGCGCACGACCGCAAGACTGGCTCCGGTGGGTGAGTCCAACGGCCGGTGCACCCACAGCGATCAGGTCGTACAAGCGGCGCGCCGGCTGCGGACCAGCGGCGCGCGGCTGCGCGAGGTCGCCGCCATTGCTGGCTGCTCGATCAGCACTGCCTGGCGCTGGACCAACGGCCACAGGCCGGCGCCCGCCAGGATCGTGGTCAAGCGCGTGCGCCACACGCCGACGGGTGATCAGTACCGGCCACCTGCGGCGAGCACCGGGCCTCGCAGCGGACCCGCACCGGCAGCTACACCGGACCTCGACTTCTCGGAGTTGGCATGACCCAGGTGAGCCACGACCTACTGACGCCCGACTTCGTCCGGCATGTGCAACACCTTCTGACCGTGGAAGCCCGCGACATGGAGCTGGCGATGCACCAGGCGCCATCGCCCGACAGTGTTGCCGCGCATAACGTGGCGGTCGACCGCGTGCTGATCGCCCAGCGTCTGGCCGACGCGTTAGAAGCACCGAAGCCGCCACGCCAACTTGATGTTCGCGCCGACGGTGCGGTGGGGGTGCATGAGCGTTGGGTGCATCCACCGCGCAGGAGCATGGAGCGGGCTGCGCGCATGGCGGCCATGGCGCTGGTCGGCGGAACGAACGCGGCCGCCAGTGGCTTCAGCACGGCAGGCGCGGCACGTATGGCGCTCAGTAGGCTCGCCCACTGGTTGCGCGATGAACTCGATGCCGGCGATCTCGCCGGGCGGGTTGAATCGCTTCAGGTCGACAGAGCACTGCGGGTGCGCGTGCTCCGCTGAATAGAGCCTCACGTGTGCGCCGCGTGCGCGGATGCCCCGCAGGGCGGGCGGTTCGGGCGATATTGGGACGGTCTGATCTATCCCAGCTTCGAAGCCCGAACCCTTGGAAGGCATCTGATGTACATCGACTCCACGCTTGAACTCGCTGTCGCCCAGGCCGTGACCACCAGTGCCGTCGGCCAGAACATCGCCGACCTGCGCGCACTCAACCTCGGCGCCGGCAGCCAGGCCGCGGTGCAGGACCGGCTTGACGCGACGCCGCTCTGTCTGGTGGTGCGCACCGCGGTGGCGTGCACCGACGTGGGCTCGGATGCCACGCTGCAAGTCAGCCTGGAGACCAGCCCGAACAGCGACTTGAGCGCGAGCACCGTGATCGCGCAGACCGGCGTCCTCCCGTTCGCCTCGTTCGCTCCGATCGGCACCACCGTGTGGGCCATTGCGCTGCCGCCGAGCGACAGCTGGAAGCGGTACCTCGGCGTGCGCTTCACCGTCGCCAGCGGTCCGCTGACCGCGGGCGCGTTTGACGCGTTCATCACGTCGAACATCCAGCGCAACTCGCGCGCCTACAAGTCCGGCTTTGCCGTGCAGTAGGGAGCCGACACCATGAGCATTCAAGACATCAAAGCTGCCGTCGCGTCGATCGAAGACGACAACGAACGGTTCAAGCGCTTCATGCAGCTGGCGCGTAGCGACGGGTCGTTGACCAACGCCGAGCGCCAATGGGTGGCCGCCGCTGATCGCTTCCTGCAAGCACTGGCAGCCGAGGTAACGCGAAACGAAGTCGACGCCGTAAACAGTGAGCGAGCGGCGGCCAGTCAAGGGCTCAACGGCTATGACCGCGCGTTGGCCGTGATCGAAGACCACCACCGGCGGTCGATCGCTGCCGCGGAGGCAGATCACCGGGCGGCGAAGCAACGGTATGCGAAGGCACTAAAGCAGACCGAGGCGCTGCAGGAACGGATCGCAACCATCGACGCCGAGCGCGTCGAAGCGGAACGCGATCTCGAACGTGCGGCCGGCCTTCTGGCCAAGGACAAAGGGGAGTGAACATGGAGCAGACCCACATGACGATGGTGCGCGTCGTCGCACTGGAGCGCGGCCACGACGGCGAGCAACTGCGCGAACCCGGCGCCGAATTCGATGTGCTCGAGCGTCTCTGCCTGGACGGTAGTACTTGGCTGCGACCGGCTGACCCGGTAGTGGCCGAGCACTACGCCAAGCTGACCTGCGCGCAGGCGCCGCGCATCGCGAAGGCCAACGCCGAGGCCGCCGGGGCACGGCTGCAGGCCGAGTTCGCTGAACAGTTCGGAGCAGCGCAATGAGCAGCATGATTCACCAGCTCGATGCCGAGCGTGTGCGCGTCGAGCAGAGCATCAAGGAGCTGCAGGTCAAGCGCGAACGACTCGCGCTCGATGTCGTCCGCCAGAAGGTCAAGCCCAACGTCATCGAGAAGATCGACGACGAGTTGCAGCGGGCAGACCGCGACCTGAAGCTGATCGCGTCGGCGAGAGTGGCTGCCGAGGCCGAAGTCGAGGAAGCAGCCGAGGCCGAGTCGGTCGAGAGGCTGAGGGGCCATGTGATCAGCGTCGTGGAGCTTGGCGAGGCCCGCGTGGCCGCCGCCCGGCAGATCGATCGCGCGTTGGAGTCGCTGCGCGTGGCGCTTGCAAGCTCGGCACAACTCGGCGCCGGCTGCTGGTCGCGACTGACCCAGGCCGACGCCGAGGTCCAGCCAGGCCGCGTGAGCGAAGGAGTGCTCGCGGCCCACGGGCTGGCCCATGGCAACCTAGGCCCACTGTTGGCTGGCCTGCTGCAGATCATCGACGCCGACCCCCGGCTGAAGCCGTTCGTGTCCATCAGCGGTGTGACCACACCCCAGCCCAGCGCCGAAGCGCAAGCGCAGGAGGAGCTGGAACGTCTGCGGGCGGTCCTGGCAGTGCACTGTTCGCCTGACGCGCACCGCGCTGCGCGTGCATAAGGAGAACCGCAACATGATCGACGAACAACACGCAGCGGCCGTACTCTACGGCGGCGGCGCACCGAGTGCTACTGCGAAGGGGACCCCCACGCCGCGGACAGACGCACCAGCCATGTCCGATGGCGTGGCGGCGACCGCGCTTTACGGCGAGCCAAAGCCCGACCCCGCCGCCGAAGCGGTCGCCGAGGCCGAGGAGACGCACAAGAACCTGCGCGACGTGGAGGAGGCCGAAGCCGCCGAGCGTGCACGCCTGGAGTCGACTTACGGGAGCGCTATGCGAACCGCGCGCAGCGAACTCGCTGACCGTGCCGGTTTCGACCTCGAGGTGGCACGAGCCGACGCGGAGGCCGCCGGCCGCCTGTTCGACCAGCATGGCGTCACCAGCGACGACGCGCAGCACCTGACCGAGATCGCGGTGAGCGCCACGGTCAACGGCGTGAGCGAGGAGCAGCTGACGACGTGGCGCGCGCAAGCGCACGACGTGCTACGCGCCGAGTTCGGCGAGACCGCGCGGACCGCGCTCGAGGACGCCAAGGCGCTCGTCGCGAGCGACCCGAAGCTGAAGTCCTACCTGCACACCACCGGACTCGGCGATCACCCACAGGTCGTGCGGGTCGTCGCGAACCGCGCGCGGCAGCTGCGCCTGGCCGGGAGGCTCAAGTGAGCGCGCCGTCCGACCGCGGTTCCGACGCGCTTGAAGCCGCCATCACCGCTGCCCAGCTCGCCGGGATCATCGTCGAGCGACATGGATGCAGCAGTCCCGAGCGAAACGACGAACTGCGCCGTGCGTGCGCTAGGTTGATCGCCAAGCACGTCGAGGTGTGCGCCATCGAGATGATGGCCGAGACGCAGCACCAGCTTAACCACATGTCGCCCGAACAGCGTGGGGCCGTCGAGCGCGCCGCCGCGTCGTCGCACTGACCGTGGATCGCGACCCTTCCACCGGCCAGCTGCTGCCGGGCCACCGCGTCAGGCCGCTACGGCGTCGCGGGCCGAGCAAGGCCGAGCTGATCGCCGAGTACCTCGAGCCGAAGCGGGTCGAGGTGATGACCAAGCTGAGTGAGCTGGCCGTAGCCGGCGACCCCAAGTCCATCGCGCTGTTCCTGGCCTACATCGCACCCCCGCCGCGCGAGCCGGAGGAGTCCGTTTCGATTCCCGGCCTTGCGACAGCGACGACGCTGCAGGATCGCGCGCAGGCGGTGATAGCCGCCGTCGCAGACGGGCAGTGCTCGGCGACTGCGGGCGAGCGGTTGTTGCGGTGCCTCGACATCGTGGCGCGCGCAGTCGAAATCGACGAGCTGAAGGCGCGCATGGATCGGCTCGAAGCCGGACGCCCCGGTGGTATCGGCGAGATCGCATGAGCTACGCGGCGTCGAACATCAAGACGCGGCTCGACAAGTTCGAGGCCGCGCTGCAGGGCCCCGAGCGCGAGTTCACTGAACTGGAAATACACACGAGGCTGTCGGCGATCCTGGCGATCGAAGACGGTGTCCGGGACCTGAATCAGCGGCGACTGCGCATCCGCGCGATTGTCGACGGCGCACGCGCGCGTGCCACCCTTGCCTGACGAACTTGATGATCGCGGAGAACAACGTGACCGACAGCAGCCCCCACATGATTGCGGACCTCGCCTGGAAAGTAGGCCAGGCCATCGACGAGCACGCCAACCCGATCGACGAATCCGAGGCGACGCCCCCCGGCGTGCAGCTCGACCCGACGCGTGATGCCGAAGCGATCGATCGCCTGCAACGCGGCGGGGGCGGAGAGCACGCGATCAAGTTGCACACCGCGGCCGACGGCACGCTCTGGGCGGTGAACGACTGGGACGCGCAGATGAGGCTGATGGAGCGGGCCGACGCCGAGTACGACGCGCGACCGCAACCGAGCGCGGCGGGACAGACCGACAGCGCCGACGCGGATCGGCCCACGCACCACAGCCCCGCCGCGAACGTCGCATACGAGCACATCGGCGTCATGGCCGGCCGACGCTTGCTCGAAGCCCTGCTTCAGGGCGAGATGACGCGCAAGGAGCAAGCGTGAACGACACCACCGCGAACCCGTACCTGAGCCTCATGCAGACCGAGGAGGCGCAGCGCCGGCAACGGATGCTTGCCACGGTCAGCGACGCGGCCGACACGAATCCGGATCAGTACGCGGCGCGCAAGCGCGTCGCCAGCTACCTTGGCTACCCGACGGCCGCGGTCGACGCGACACCCGAGCAGAGCAACCGCGAAGCGACGATGAAGCGCATCGACACCGACACGGCGAACGCGCCGGTGCTGCGGCGCAAATACAGCGACGCCGACTTCAGCCGCTTGGCTCATGACGAAAGCGGGTTGCTGTCGCAGATCGAGTCGCACATCGCCGCCACGACGCGCTTCGTCATGGGCGCCAACGCCGGTGGACCGACGCTGTTCGGGCAGGTCGGCAAGGGCGCTGTCAACGACACGGCGCGCGGCATGGCCGGCATGTTCCGCGCGCTGTTCGAGGTTGCCGCCCCGGTCCTCGACCCGCTGGAGAACGTTACGTCGATCGGGGGGAACCCGCTGCGCCGTATCGCTGAAGGCTTCGCCGAGCGTGCCCGCACGCCGGTGTTCGACGAGGAGAAGATCACTCGCCCGATGGGGCTCGTTGAAGGCGGCGTGGTGAGCGGCCTGCGCTCGGCGGGCGCTCAGGCGCTGACGCTGCCGGCCTCGCTCATCGTCGACAGCAAGCCAGCGGCGCTCGGCGGGTGAACGCATGAGCATCATCACGCTCATTCGGGACGACAACTGCGCAACGGTTGCTGTCGACACGCAGACTGCTTTCCCGGACGGGCGCACCTGCGAGACCAGCAAGGTGCACCTCGTGCCCCACATCAACACCGTGATCGCGGCGCGCGGCACGGGTGATCTGCTGCGCAATGTCGCCGACCGGCTGGTCTTCGCGACGTCGTTCGACGACGCGGTGGAGATCTTGCAGCGCGAATTGCCGGACCTCGTCGCGCAACTGACCAGGGTCGAGTCGCAAGACGTACCGCCAGACCACAGCGTCGCGCGCGGTGCTCAGGAGCTGGTTGTAGTCGGCTGGTCGCCGTTGGCGAACCGGATGGTGGCGCTGCAGTTCTTCAAGATGCCCGGCGAGCAGTTCCAACAGACCGAGCTGACCGACTTCTACGCCGCCCCGATGACCGATGAGTTCAAGCCCGACTTCGCGACGCCGACCTGGCGTCCCGCAGACGCAGACGACCTCGTGCGGCTCGCGCGTGCGCAGATCGCCTGCGGTCGCAACGCGACGCCAGGACGACCCCACATGTGGGGCGGCCGTTTGCTCGTTGTCGGGGTGACGAAGGTCGGCGCGCAGTTCCGCACGCTGGCCCACGGGCTGTGAACTCAATTTGGGGAAAGACCATGTGCATCGGTAGTTCACAAACACCCGCCGTCGGCGCCGTCGCGACGCAGAGCATCGGAAGCGGTATCGGGGCGGCCAGCCTCGGTTCAGGGTCTGGTGGCGGTGCGATGTCAGGTGCCGGCGGTGCGTCGCTGTCGCGCCCGGCCAGCCGCGGGACGGTGCTGACCGGCGAAGGCGGGGCCGGGCCGGCAACGGGCCGGACCGAGCGGGCGCCGCGCAACGTCGGCGTCATTCAGCGCAAGAACGGCGGCCTGCTGCTGTGATGCGCGTCGCGAAGAAGCGCCCAGCCCGTCCGGCGAAGGCTCTGCCGAGGCCAAAGTCCACCTTGCACTCAAGGCCTGCCAAGAAGGCGCGCCGGCCCATCACGACACGGTGATGGTGAAAGGCCCCGCGCGGTGGTCGGGTAGCAAGTGCTACAGCGCGCATAGGTGCGCTTGACTTTAGCGTTTGGTCAAGTTGCCTTAGCAGGGATCAGTGGGGCAGCATGGCGTCTCCAATCACTCACCGGAGATCACCATGAACCAGACCCCGATCACCTTCGACGACCTGACGCCCGCGGAGCGGATCGTCTACTTGCTGGCCGCGCAGCGGCTGCTGGACGGCTATGAGCCGGCCATCGGCAATACCTCGACGTCCAACCAGCCCGACATCAAGGCTATCGCGTCTCTGGATGGCTGAGCCGCAGGGCGCAACACCGTAGCGGTCGCCGAATCGCTGAACCCGAAGCCACCTGGACGGGCTTCGCGTTGCTCGCCCACGGCTAGCGCGGTCTCCGCCGGTTCGACTTCCGTATGAGGGTCGTGCGGCCTCGCCGGTTCGCTTAGCTGGCGCGAACCGGTGTTATCTATCGCTGGTGCGTGCAAGCCCAATAGCAGCGCAACCGCGAGCGCGACGATGGACAGATTGGACGGTGGCATAGCCGCGATTCTTGGTGGCGCGGCAGTCACGCGTCCCGCTTCGGCCACAACTTCGCGGCGACAGCGTCGGCCATTCGCTGCTGGTGCTGCTGCTCCAGCACGCCAGGCGCTTCAGGCGCGCCGGGCGGTGGATTGAGCAGTACCTCCAGCAGGCGACGTTGCTTCGCCGCCAGCTCGGGGGTCTTCGTCAGCCGCGCGCGCAGCAGCTCGGCGAGCACCTGTTCGGCGGTGGGGTCGGTGGGCATGACGGGCTAACGCTTCTTGTTGGCCTGCGAAAGCACCGAGGCCGCGAGCTTCTTGGTGTCATCCGCAGAGCGCTTGTCGCTCAGTGCCTTGGACGCCAGGTCTTCCATCTTTGCGCTGGTCTGCTTGCCGGTGCGCGATTGCGCCAACGCAGCCCCAGCGAGCTGCCTCTGGATGTGTGAGGCGCTGGAGTTGTTCATCAACCGCGCGGCCAGTGCTGCAACGTCCTGGGACGTTTGCTTGGTGTTCTTCGCCATGTTCAATCCTCCGTACGTGACAGTCCGCTCCACCGGAACGGCCGGTGTCATGCTACTCCTTCAAGGTGCCGGCGAATCACCAAGAGCGAGAGCGACCTGGACCACGGCCGCCACGGACGCGGCAGTGATGCCGCGCTGCCTGCAATACTTCGACTCCAGCCACGAGGTGAGGGCCCTGGCGCCTTTGCTCGCGTTGCACGAGATGCAGCAGAGCACGATGTTCTCGCGCGTGACGATGCGAGCGTCGTTGACGATGTGCTCCCACGACCGCCTGACGCGCCTAGGTGCTGGCGCCGAGAGGAATTCGACCCCGCAGTAGACGCATTGGCGGTCGCGTTGAACGACCTCATGCTCAAGCCAGGCAGGAATGTTCCAGCGGTTCACGGCGGCGCAGAAGCCATCGCCGTGGCGCCTTTGGAAAGCTCGCCCCGCCAGTGTTCGAACACCAGCCGTGCAATGTCACCTACCGGCCTGATCATGCGTTCCGAGCCGTAAGACAGACCTGTGTCGAATGTCACCACGATGCAGAGCTGTACCTCGTGCCGGTGAACCTCGACCGTCCAGGTCATCGACTTGTGCCTCTTTGCTTCGGCCATAAAGTGCTTGCTGCCGTTGGCGATATGCGAGACCAGTGCCAGCAAGGGAAGCTTTCTTGCTTCGCTTCTCTTGGTGTCATTGGCTTTGCCGGGGTACAGCCAATCCAGCATGTGCTCGGCCGTGACGAAGAAGTTGAACGCGTGGTCGATGTCGCGCGGTGCTGATTGCATCCGTTCGAGTTCGCGACCGAGCTTGCCCAACAGATCGGCGGGCGTTTGAAGGTCGAAGAATCCCTTGTCGTGCAGGCCACTCACTTTGGCTGCTCCCGACTAAGGGGTGGCATCGACACCAGAGGCCCAAACACCGCGTCGAGCCCCGCCGCGATCTTCGGGTTGTTCCACAGGCCGTCACGTTCGTACGCGGTGACCGCCAGCGCCGTCGCTTCGTCAGGTTCCAGCTGGGGCATGCACCGGCCGATCGCCATCGCGTAAGCGTCGACCCACGCCGGCTCGTCGTACTCGGGCTCAGATGCCAGGAACGCGGCCGCCCACTGATCGCCATTGGGGATGTTCATCGTGGAAGTCTAGAGCAGGTGCCTTCAACCGCACCCGCACCGGTACGATCACGACCATGCCTTGGCACGACCGCAAGCCCGACCCCTGGTACTCCATCCGGGTGCGGACCGGCCCGCAGGGCACGGTCTACCGGGTCAGCTTCACCCGTCACGGCAAGACCGTCGCCAAGCTATTCCGGGTCCGCGAGTTCGACAGCGCGAAAGCCGCGCTCAAGGCCGCGCGCGCCTGGCGCGACCGCATGACGCAGACCCTGGCGCCCGAGACGAAGCGCGAGTTCAGCCAGCGCATGAGGCCCGACAACACGAGCGGCTGCCCGGGGGTGTACCTCAAGCGCCAGATCGTGCGTCGCGGCGACTGGAGCGGCGAATATGCCTTCTGGCAGGCACAGACACCGCAAGGGGTGAAGCCGTTTCGCTCGCGCTCGTTCTCGGTCGAGCGGTATGGCTTCGATGCCGCCTACGAGCTGGCGGTGAAGGCCCGCGCGCAGTTTGTCGAGGAGGTCGAGGGCTTCGTCGGCGTGACGCCGATCCCGGAGCGGTTCCGGCCCAGCGTGTAGATCACGGGGCCCACGACTCCCGTGGAATGGTGTCAAATGCAAAGCCTGAGACTGCGACGGCGAGGGCTTGGAGGTCTCGCCGCCGCAAGATCGTCGCCCCCGGATGCAGCCGCCTCAGTGTTGGACGCTGAAGGCGTACCCGGCAAGGTAGTCCAAGGGCGCTGGGCAGGAGGCAAGCAGCGCGAGCTGCTTGCCGTTTCCCAGTCAGACCATCATAGCGAGGCGGTTGTCCCGTACAACCGCTACCCGTAGCGTGCTTGCCCCCTCAGAGCGCCCTATACGTGAGGGCTATTCGCCCTCCGCGAGTGCAAGAACGGAATGTCGTCGTCCTTGTCGTCCAGCTGCTGCATGCGGTTGTTCAGCATCTCGGTGGCGTAGACCTTGCGTTCCTCGTCCTGCAACCGGCGCTCCAACCTCGCAGAACAGGTCGTAGAAGACGACACGTCCTCTCTGCTCTCCATGTTCTTGCTCATAGCGCGCAGGCGGGTTCTACGCGGCCGCGAGTGCGACGGCTGTGAGGCAGAAGGGTAAACGGTACGGCATCCTGTCTAACCCGATCGCAACGTTGTGAGCGGACTACCTGAGAACGTCAGCGTGCCGGAACTCGGTGTGATCGTCGATCCGGTCGTGATCGCAGCGACTTGGGGCGCGACGATCCTCTGCCGCGGTTCACCTGGTTCGATGTGCTCGCGACCGTGAGCCGCGAGCGCCTCGAGGGCGAGCATTGCCCCACAGAAGGCACAGATGATCTGCTTCGAGTTCATGTTCGCTGCTTTCTTGTTCGACGCCGCCCCGCCTTGACGGGCGACTGTGTGCTGGATGGGGCTTTACTCGCGGCGGTGCTGGTCTCGGCGCCTGCTGCTGCTGCTGCTGGGCGTCGCCACCGGGCAAACAGCGGCACCAGACCAAGCGCCGATAGCACGAGGCTCACGATTCCCAACATCATGTTGGCGAACCGCTCTCGGGTATCAATCTCAGATTGGATCCGCTGCACATCACTCTCACGCCGAGAGAGTTCGGCCTCCTTCTTTGCGGCCTCGCGCAAGAGAAGCATCGCCACCAACTCCTCGCCCGGCGGCTTCACAGCCTGGAGAGGTGTTCGGGCACCAGGCGCGGGAGATGGCGATGGGACGGCCTCGAGGCTCGACCCGTCACCACCATCAGCACTCCCGCCGCACCCGGCAACGGCAGCGGCGGCGACCATCAAGAACCCAATTCGACAACGCATCTCTCGCCTCATGTCAAGCACACACGTCGCGAAATACTGCCCTGGCGCAGTTAGGTGGTGGTAACAGAGCCGCGTAGTCTGTAACGAGAAGGTGTGCCTCTCAAAGGGCAAGACTGCCGCGCTCCGGGCTAACCCGCAAGATGACGGGCCCGACCACTTGCCGAGCGTTACCAAATGCGTGTGTTGGACCGGCGCTGAGCAGTGCGGCTACGGTGCCCACCTTGGAGGGCCCTCCAACTGGGGTACCCCGTCGGGTGTCCACACTGCGGGGGTGCTGGTCACCCTGATGGGGGTCCAGTCCGGCTCGTCGTCGCAGCCGGGCTCGCGCTCGAACAGACTGCACCCACGATCAGGCTGCGAGCGCACGCGCGCTGCTCGAGGTGCCTTGCACAGCGCGGCCGCGCCGCTGCTGTCGACGCCGTCCCAGTGAACGCACCACCAGCAGGGGTGGTCGGTGGGCGCTTGGATGGGGCCGTGCATGTGACCGCGCGGGAGGCATCGCTCACGCTCCAATGCCGGTCGGTGTACCGAGTAGGAACTGGAGAAGCATCAACGCGATATAGGCAACTGTCGCAAGACCGAACAGCGCCAGTACCTGAAGAGTTCGCACCTTCAGCTTTGGTACGGCCTGGTGCTGCGCGATCGCAACCTCCCGCGCAACGCATTGGTCCGATCGCACATTGAGGAGTGCGGGTAGATCCACGTTGACCGCGAGAATCTCGAAGCTGAAATGTTCTCCAGGGGCCAGGCTTTGAAACAGCAGTACGTATCGGCCGTCCGCTTCTAACCTTTCCTCAGAGTGGCGGGTCGGCCATAGGTTGATGCACATCGGCTTCCAGTTGAAGACCAGTTCGAGGCCGGTGCAGGTCACGCCGCCGGTGTTGTGGATGACTACCGATGCGGTCCTGAGCGTCTGTGCTGGCGAGAGTACTTTCCCGGTCGCCGGCTCAAGCAAGGGTTGTTGAATCAGGAACGTGAACGCATGCCGCGTCCCCCGGATGAGTTTCGGCCGCTTGCTGGAGCCCCTGTTGAAGAGCCAGGTCACCGCGGGTACCAGCAGCGCGAAGAGCTCCTTCGCGTAGGTTTGGATGAACTCTAGAAGCACAGAACCTCCGCCGCACTGACCCCCAGCCGAATGCTACCGGACCGCTTGCCATCGACCGTACATATTGCGCGGCGGTAGTGTAGGTGTCGGTGTAGATCTCAAAACTGATCTGGCCACGACCCGCATGAATGCTGTCGATTGGCCCCATGCATCATCGGCGTGTGGGCGGAGAAGTCGCCCATCGTGGGCGACACAGGGTTCAGCGGGCGGTCCATGCGAGCGGGCATGTTAGGCGACTGACCTTGCGGCGCCGGCAGCGGCCGTGCAGCGTGCCGGCGTCTGCCGAGATCAGGCCGGCGCGAGGCCGGCGCGCACGAGCATCCACTCGGCGCTGTCGTTCCACACGTCCATCCGCGCGATCAGGCCGTGCCGAACCACGTAGCGGTCGACATACCGATTGCCATCGAAGGGCGTGCCGTCGGCCCATTCGCCGTACAGCATGCCGATGCTGTAGACCACCGTGGCCTCGGCTGTGCCGCCCGCCACCGTCTCGGTGGACTCGATGCGCTTGCCGATCGAGCGGTAGCGGCTTGCGGTGAACCTGGCGGCCTCGGCGGGGTCGTGCATCAGGCGTCCGCCGACGTAGCGGATCTGCAGGTCGGGCGCGGCCAGACTGCGGGCCGAGGCGGGCTCGGGGCCCATCAGCAGGCGCAGGTATTCGTCGACAATCTCGGCAGGCGAGAGCCGGACCGGCACACCGGGCTGCGGCGAAGGCGGCGTCGATGTCATCAGGCCGCTCCTTGGCGTGGGCGTCATCCGGCGGTGCGTGGGTGCTTGCGCGCCACGACGGTGCGCCGCCTCGGCGCGTCGCCTTCGCTCACCGGTTCGGCGGGCGGCGCCTCCGCCGCGATGATCTTGGTATAGGGCGCCAGCAGCTGCACCAGCTGCCCGTACACCTTGGGCGTGCCGGCGACCACTTCGCGCTGATGCAGGAAGTCGGCGTCGCCGGTGAAGTTGCCGATCAGGCCGCCAGCCTCGGTGACCATCAGCGAGCCCGCGGCCACATCCCAGGGGCTCAAGCCGGTTTCGAAGAAGCCGTCGTACCAGCCGGCGGCCACGTAGCACAGGTCGAGCGCGGCCGCGCCGGGGCGGCGCACACCGGCGCAGTGCTGCATCACGGTCTGGAACATCTGCACGTAGCGCTCGAAGTTGTCGCCGCGACGAAACGGGAAGCCGGTGCCGACCAGCGAATCGGACAGCTTGATGCGCTTGCTGACGCGCAGCCGCCGGTCGTTGAGAAAGGCGCCGCGCCCGCGCGATGCGAAGAACAGGTCGTTGCGTGCCGGGTCGTACACCACGGCCTGCTGCACGACGCCGCGGTGCGTGAGGCCGATCGACACTGCGTAGATGGGCAGCCCATGCAGGAAGTTGGTGGTGCCGTCCAGCGGATCGATGATCCAGGTGAACTCGCTGTCCTTGGCGCCGTGCGCGCGGCCCGACTCCTCGGCCAGGATGCCGTGGCCGGGGTAGGCGGTGAGCAGTATCTCGATGATCGCGGCCTCGGCGGCGCGGTCGACCTCGCTGACGAAGTCGTTCGGGCCCTTGACGCTGATCTTCAGCAGGTCGAGGTCGAGTGCGGCGCGGTTGATGATCGCCCCGGCGGCCCGTGCCGCCTTGATGGCGACATTGAGCATGGGGTGCAGCGATTGCGACATGGTGGGGGCGGGCTGGGAGCGTGGAGGGGAACGGGCGACCGGGGGACGCGCTGCAGCGACAATGACCCGCACCGATGTGGCACGACCGGCCCGCCGATTTTAGCGACCTGTGACCTCCTTAGCCGCCACGACCCGATTCGTACTGATGCACACCAGCCATGCGGGCAACGTGGGCGCCGCGGCGCGCGCCATCAAGGTGATGGGGTTTGCCGACCTGGTACTGGTGCGCCCGCGCTTCGACGACGTGCTGCATCACGACGAGGCGCTGGCGATGGCCAGCGGCGCCGACGACGTGCTGGCGAAAGCACGCATCGTCGACGACCTCGCGGCCGCACTCGACGGCGTGCAGCAGGTGTGGGCGACCGCGATGACGCCGCGCGACTTCGGCCCGCCGGTGTTCGCCCCGCGCGAACGCCTGCCGCTGCTGGCCGGGCAGGGCCAGTCGGTGGCCTTCGTGTTCGGCGGCGAGCGCTTCGGTCTGTCGAACGACGACGTCTACCGCTGCCACGGTTGCCTGAGCATTCCCACGGCGCCGGGTTATGGCTCGCTCAACCTCGCCCAGGCGGTGCAGGTGCTGGCCTACGAGTGGCGCCTGGCGCTCGGCGGCTACGAGGTGGTGGCGCGCACGGGCGACCCCGAACTGGCCGATGCCGCGGACGTGCAGGCCACGCTGGCGCATTGGCAGCAGGCGCTGGTCGACGTCGGATTCCTCGACCCCGAGTCGCCCAAGCGCCTGATGCCGCGGCTCAACCAGCTGCTCAACCGGGCCGCGTTGCGGCGCGAAGAGGTTCACATCCTGCGTGGCATCGCGCGCGCCGTGGCGCGCGACAAGGCGGGCGGCAAGCACTGACGGCGCTGCCTGCAGGCCGCTGCGAGGCCGCATACACTGGCTGACCCAAGGCCACGGCAGCTGCTCTGACCATGTTCGACCGCCTGCGCGAAGACATCGAATGCATCCGCGAGCGCGACCCCGCCGCGCGCTCGAACTGGGAGGTGCTCACCTGCTACCCCGGCCTGCACGCGCTGGTGCTGCACCGCTGGGCGCACCGGGCCTGGCTGCGCGGCTGGCGCTGGCTCGGCCGCTTCATCTCGAACTTCGGCCGCTTTCTCACCGGCATCGAGATCCATCCCGGCGCGACCATCGGCCGCCGGGTCTTCATCGATCACGGCATGGGCGTGGTGATCGGCGAAACCGCCGAGGTGGGCGACGAGTGCACGATCTACCAGGGGGTCACGCTCGGCGGTACCTCGCTGACGCCGGGCACCAAGCGCCACCCCACGCTCGGCCGCGGCGTGATCGTCAGCGCAGGTGCCAAGGTGGTGGGCAGCTTCACGGTCGGCGATGGGGCACGCGTCGGTGCCAATTCGGTGCTGCTGCAGCCGGTGCCGGCGGGCGCCACCGCGGTGGGTATCCCAGCGCGCATCGTCGTCAAGGACAAGGACGCCTTGCGCGAACAGGCCGCCGCCAAGATGGGTTTCTCGGCCTATGGCGTGACCCAGGGCGACGATCCGCTGGCGCTGGCGATGAAAGGCCTGATCGACAACGCGTCGGGGCACGAGCATCAGATCATGCTGCTGTGGCAGGCGATCGAGAAGCTGTCGGCGCGCTCGCGCGAGCTGCCGAGCGATGACTGCGTGCCGCAGGACGCGCAGACGACGGAAGCCTTCGACGCCGCCGCGCTGAACCGCCTCGTCAAGTAGCTGCGCAGTTCAGGCCTTGGGCGTGCGTTGCGCCGACTTGGGCCGAAACGCCGCGCAGACGCCGGGGTCGGTCTCCAGATAGGGGCCGCCGATCAGGTCGATGCAATAAGGCACCGCGGCAAAGATGCCGTGCACCGGCGGCGTCGCCTGCGGCAGGCCCTCCAGCGTCTCGGCGATCGACTTGGGCTGCCCCGGCAGGTTGATGATCAAGGCCTGCCCGCGGATGACGGCGACCTGCCGCGACAGGATCGCGGTGGGCACGAAGCGCAACGAGATCTGCCGCATCTGCTCGCCGAAGCCGGGCATCTCCTTGTCGGCCACGGCCAGCGTGGCCTCGGGCGTCACGTCGCGGCGGGCCGGGCCGGTGCCGCCGGTGGTGAGCACCAGGTCGCAGTGCGCGTCGTCGACCAGCTCGCGCAGCGTGGCGCTGATCTGCGACGCCTCGTCGGGAATCAGCCGCGACTCCCAGTGCACCGGGTTGCGCAGGGCGCGCTGCAACCAGTCGCGCAGCGCGGGCAGGCCCTTGTCTTCGTAGACGCCGCTGGACGCCCGGTCGCTCACGGAGACGAGACCGATGCGCACGGGATCGAAGTCGCTCATGGGGTGCTGCTCGCTTCGGCCAGATGGGGTTTGACGAACTGGAACAGCGCCCGCCAGCCGCGGCCACGGCGTTGTCCGACATCGGCGGCGCTTTCGGCACGCGCGGCGCGCACCAGGCTGCGCAGTTGCTGCAGGTCGCTGTCCGGGAAGGTCTGCGCCCAGCGATTCATCGCGTCGTCGTCGACCACCAGCTCGGCGCGCCAGCGTTCGGCCTCGTGCAGCTGCAAGGTGTCGCGCGCCGATCCGAGCCGGTAGGCGGCCACGGCCTCGCGCAACGGCTCGGCGTCGGCCTGGCGCATCAGCTTGCCGACGTACTGCATCTGGCGCCGCCGGCCCTCGTGCGAGCGCGTGCGCAGGTACTCGTCGATCGCGCCGCGCAGCGCCTCGGGCATGTCGACGGCTGCCAGCCGCTCGGTCGGCAACTCGGCCAACGCCTGCCCGAGCTCCTGCAGGTCGTGCATGTCGCGCTTGCGCTGCGACTTGCTCGGCGAGCTGTCGGCGTCGTTCGGTGGTGGGTTGATCGATGCGGTGTCGCCGATCGGGGCGTGGCGTCGCGCGCGCATGGCAATGGGGTGGGAAGGGCGGTCGTTATGATAGTCGCGCTGCCCATCACCCCGACGACACGACATGTCCGCACCCACCACCGCGCAAGGCTTTGCCTATTCGCGCGAGCAGTTCCAGTCGCTGGTGGAGGACGTGCTCGGCATCGCCAAGGCCATGGGCGCCAGCGACGCCGCCACCGAGGTCTCCGAGGGTTCGGGCCTGTCGGTGTCGATCCGCAAGGGCGAACTCGAGACGGTCGAGCGCAACCGCGACAAGTCGGTCGGTGTCACGGTGTTCATCGGCCAGCGCCGCGGCAATGCGAGCAGCTCGGACTTCTCGCGCACCGCGATCGAGCAGACGGTGAAGGCCGCCTACGACATCGCCCGTTTCACCGCCGAGGACCCGGCCGCGGGCCTTCCCGAGGCCGACGACCTCGCCAGCGCGGCCGAGGCCTCGCTCGACCTCGATCTGTTCCATCCCTGGGCGATCGACGCCGACACCGCCGCCGAGCTGGCGATGCGCTGCGAGGCGGCGGCATTTGCCACCGACAAGCACATCACGAACTCCGAAGGCGCCGGCGTGTCGGCGCAGCAGTCGCATTTCTACGCCGGCAATTCGCGCGGCTTTCGTGGTGGTTATGCGAGCTCGCGGCACTCGATCTCGGTCGCGCCGATCGCCGGCCGCGGTGCGGGCATGCAGCGCGACGCCTGGTACAGCTCGATGCGCGACGCCAGAGAGCTGGCTTCGCCCGAGGCGGTGGGTCGCTACGCGGCCGAACGCGCGCTGTCTCGGCTGCATTCGCGCAAGGTCGGCACCTGCGAGGTGCCGGTGCTGTTCGAGTCGACGCTGGCCAGCGGGCTGGTCGGCAGCTACGTGCAGGCCACCAGCGGCGGCGCGCTGTACAGGAAAGCCAGCTTTCTGCTCGACAGCTTGGGGCATGCGGTGCTGGCCGCGCATCTGGACCTCGACGAGACGCCGCACGAGCGCAAGGGCAAGGCCAGCGCGCCGTTCGACGACGAAGGTGTGCGCACCCGCGAGCGGCGTGTGGTCGATGCCGGCGTCGCGCAGGGCTACTTTCTGTCGAGTTATTCGGCTCGCAAACTCGGCATGCGCACGACCGGGCACGCCGGTGGTGCACAGAACCTGCGGCTGACCAGCCGGCTCACGCAGCCCGGCGACGATCTCGAACAGATGCTGCGCAAGCTGCACCGCGGCCTCTTCGTCACCGAGCTGATGGGCCAAGGCGTCAACTACGTCACCGGCGACTACTCGCGGGGTGCCGCGGGTTTCTGGGTCGAAGGTGGCCGCATGGTGCATCCGGTGCAGGAGGTCACCATCGCCGGCAACCTGGCGCAGATGCTGCGCGACATCCAGGCCGTCGGCGCCGACGCCTACACCTGGGGCGGCAAGACCGTGGGCTCGGTCTTGATCGGGGGCATGACGCTGGCTGGCAGCTGAGCGACAACTCATCCACTGAGGTGGAGGTTGTCGGGGGAAAACCCCGGTCGGGTGCCTGGGGGCCACTTCTAGAATGCGCGCGTCCGCGCGATTGCGGTTCCCCATCCGATCAGGAGTCTCCTCTATGGAACGTCGTTCATTTGTTCGCAGTGCCGGTCTGGCCGGCGTGCTGGCGGCTGGCGCTGCGCCGGCGATCGTGCATGCGCAGGCCAACATCCGCTGGCGCCTGACCTCGAGCTTCCCGAAGGCGCTCGACACGCTGTTCGGCGTGAACGACGTGTTTGCCGCCAAGATCAAGGATATGTCCGGCGGCAAGTTCGTCGTGACCACGCACGCGCCGGGCGAACTGGTGCCGGCCTTTGGCACCGTCGACGCCGTCAGGGACGGCACCGTGGAGATGGCCAATACCGCGCCGTATTACTACTTCGGCAAGGATCCGACGTTCGCGCTGGCGTGCGCCATTCCCTTCGGCCTCAACGCGCGCCAGATGGCGGCCTGGTACTACGAGGGCAACGGCCTGAAGTTGATGCGCGAGTTCTATCGCACCTACAACATCATCAATTTCCCGATGGGCAACACCGGCGCTCAGATGGGCGGCTGGTGGCGTAAGGAGATCAAGTCGCTGGCCGATGTGAAGGGCGTGAAGTTCCGCACGGGCGGCTTCAGCGGCAAGGTCTACGAGCGCATCGGTGGCATCGCGGCGAACATCCCCGGCGGCGAAATCTACCAAGCGTTGGAAAAGGGCACGATCGACGCTGCTGAGTGGGTGGGCCCGTACGACGACTTCAAGCTCGGCTTCCACAAGGTGGCGCCGTACTATGCGTACCCGGGTTGGTGGGAGGGCGGCCCCGGGCTGGAACTGCACGTGAACGCCAAGGCGTACGAAGGCCTGTCGGCCGAGTACAAGGCGATGATCGAATCGGCCTGCGCGTACTGCCACATGGACATGCTGGGCAAGTACGACGGCAAGAACGCTCAGTCACTGAAGCAGCTGGTGGCCGCTGGCGCCAAGCTGTTCCCGTTCCCGAAAGACCTGATGGACGCTGCCTTCAAGGAGGCGATGGCGCTGTACAGCGAGATCAGCGCCACGAATCCGGCGTGGAAGAAGGTCTACGACGACTACTCGGCCTTCCGCCGCGACTCGAATCTGTGGTTCCGCTTTACCGAGGCCACGTTCGACGATTTCATGCAGCGCCAGAAGCTGTAGTGCGCCGCCGGCCCGGTGCCGGCCCGGTTGCTCCAAGTACAAGGGCCTCGCGAGTGCGAGGCCCTTTCCGTTTGCAGCTGCTCAGGTGTGCGCCGCGTGAAGCCCTTGGCGTCGTCCCGCTAGGGCTTCTTCGCCGCGCCGTCGCTCTTGATCGCGTCCATCAGGCCCTTCATCTTGTCGTCGCCGTCGTCCTTCTTGGGCGGCGCCAGTGGGTCGTTCGTCGCGGGTGCGGTGCCGGGCGCGGCGCCGGGCAGGGTGGGCGTCTCGGGCGCAGCCTTGGAGGGCATCGTCATCTCCTGCAGCGCCTTGTCGGCGTCGATCTTCACGCCTTCGTCGATGCCACCGGTCACTAGACCCGGGAACGCGATGATGAGGCCCACCATGATGACCTGCAGCACGATGAACGCGATCGAGCCCTTGTAGATCTGCGGCGTCGTGACGGCCGGGATGTTGGCGCCGGTGATGCGGTCCTTGTAGTCGCTCTTGGCGGCCACGCTGCGCAGGTAGAAGAGCGCGAAGCCGAAAGGCGGCGTCAGGAACGAAGTCTGCAGATTCATCGCGATGATCACGCCGAACCAGATGATGATCGGGTCGATCGGCGTGCCCGGCGAGAACAGGCTGGGCAGGATCTTCTCGGCCACCGGCATCAGCATCGGGATCACGATGAACGCGATCTCGAAGAAGTCGATGAAGCAGCCGAGGATGAACACCAGGATGTTCACGACGATCAGGAATCCGAGCGCACCGCCGGGCATGTCGGCGAACAGGTGCTCGACCCAGATGTGGCCGTCGGCGGCGTTGAACGTGAAGCTGAAGACGGTGGAGCCGATCAGGATGAACAGCACGAAGGTCGAAAGCTTGGCGGTGTTGTCGAGCGCCTGCACCATCAGCTTCAGGTTGAGGCGGCGGCGCCCGAACGCCATGATCAAGGCGCCGAGGGCGCCCATCGCGCCGCCCTCGGTGGGCGTGGCCACGCCGAGGAAGATCGTGCCCAGCACCAGGAAGATCAGCACCAGCGGCGGGATCAGCACGAACGTCACCTGCTCGGCGAGCTTGGACAGCAACCCCATGCGCGAGACCCGGTTCACCAGCGCCAGTGCCAGCGCCAGCAGCGAGGCGACCGTCATCGACAGGATCACCACCTCGTCACCGGGCGAATTGCCCGGCCGGCCGAGCCAGGCTTTCATGACATCGTGGTGCATCCGCGCCCAGGCCAGACCCGCGATTGCGCAGACGGCCAGCAGCACCAGCAGGGATCGGTGGCCGCTCGCGCCATTGGCTTCGCGGTAGATGCGCGCCTCGGCCGGCAATGCCGGCACCCAGGCCGGGCGCAGGATGGCCACGGCGGCGACAAACAACAGGTACAGGCCCACCAGCAGCAGCCCCGGCAGCAGCGCGCCGGCGTACATGTCGCCCACCGAGCGCCCCATCTGGTCGGCCAGCACGATCAGCACCAGCGAGGGCGGGATCGCCTGCGCCAGCGTGCCGCTGGCGGTGATGGTGCCGGTGGCGATCGTGCGGTTGTAGCCGTAGCGCAGCATGATCGGCAGCGAGATCAGCCCCATCGAGATCACGGCGGCCGCCACCACACCGGTGGTGGCCGCGAGCAGCGCGCCGACCAGGATCACTGCCACCGCCAAGCCACCGCGCAGCGGGCCGAAGACCTGGCCCACCGTCTCGAGCAGGTCTTCGGCCATGCCGGATCGCTCGAGGATGATGCCCATGAAGGTGAAGAACGGGATCGCGAGCAGCGTGTCGTTGCTCATGATGTTGAACACCCGCTGCGGCAGGGCCTGGAACAGCGTGGGCTGGAACAGGTCTACCGACATGCCGATATAGCCAAACAGCAAACCGGTGGCCGCCAGGCCGAAGGCCACCGGGATGCCGGTGAGCAGGAAGAACAGCAGCCCCACGAACAGCAGCGGCACGAAGTTCTGGGCAATGAAGGCAGTCATGTCAGCGGGCCTTTCCGGCGGCGAGCTGCTGCTCGTGACGTGCCGCTTCGGCGGCCAGTTCTTCGGCGAGCAGTTCCTCGGCGGACTTATCGTGCTCCACGCTGAATGGCTCGGCGCGGTGGCCGCTGAGATAGGCGACGCGCTTGATCAATTCCGACACCGCCTGCGCGAGAAGGATCAGGAAGCCCAGCGGCACGAGCGCCAGCACCGGCCAGCGGATCAGGCCGCCGGCGTTCTGGCTCATCTCGCCACTCGTCCACGCGCGCTCGAAGAGCGGCCAGCCGAGGTCGATCATGATGATCGACAGCGGGATCGTGAAGATCACGATGCCGATCGCGTCGATGATGGCGTTCGTGCGCTTGGACAGCTTGTTGGAGATGAAGTCGATGCGCACATGCGCGTTCTTCAGCATCACGTAGCCCACGCCGAGCATGAACACGCCGGCGAACAGGTACCACTGGATCTCGAGAAACGCGTTCGAGCCGATGTTGAAGGCCTTGCGCACGATGGCGTTGCCGGCGCTGATGAGCACCGCCCCGAGCACCAGCCACATGACCAGCTTGCCGAGCCAGAAGTTGATCGCGTCGATCCCGCGCGACAACTTGAGCAATCCGTTCATCAATTTCTCCTCCAGGCTCGCACCCGGGACTGCCCGATTCTAGAAAGGCAAGCAGGCGCTGGCGCACGGGGTGTACCCCTGTGTCAGAGGCGCCGCGTCGGACCAGACGGGCGCGCGAAGCGCCTGTCGCGTGCGAAGGCTAGGGCAGGTTGGCTGCGTACATGACGAGGCGCGTCGAGCGCGCGCCCGAACGGCAGAACGCCAGGATCGGCCGCGGCAGCTCGGCGAGCAGGCGCGCAAAGGCGGCGATCTCTTCGGGTGATTGGTAGGTGCCCTGCACCGGCAGAAAGCGGTACTCCAGACCCGCGTCGCGCGCCGCGGCTTCGATGCTCGCGTTGGTGGGCTGGAGCGGACCTTCCTCGAAGTCGGGCCGATTGTTGATCACGCTGCGAAATCCCGCGCGTGCGGCCTCGGCCATGGCCGAGGGCTGCAGTTGCGGCGCGACGCACACATCCGGTGCTACGGCGCGGAAGGGCAGCAGATCACTCATGGGCGCAAGCTTAACCAGCCAGTGCCGCCTTGACAGCCGACGACACCTGGGCCATGTCGGCCTTGCCGGCCAGCTGCGCCTTGGCCGCCGCCATCACCTTGCCCATGTCGCCCGGGCCCTTGGCGCCGACTTCGGCGACGAGGCGCGCCACTTCGGCGGTGATCTGCGCGGCGTCGAGCCGCTGCGGCAGGTAAGCCTGCAGCACGGCGATCTCGGCGGTTTCCTTGTCGACCAGATCGGTGCGCCCGGCCTGCGCGAACGCGGCGATGGAGTCCTTGCGCTGCTTGATCAGCTTGTCGACGATGCCGATCACCGCGACGTCATCCAGCGTGATGCGCTCGTCGACTTCGCGCTGTTTGCAGGCCGCCAGCAGCATGCGGATGGTGGACAGACGATCGGCCTGACGGGCGCGCATCGCGTCCTTCATGTCTTCGGTGATTCGGTCCTTCAGGCTCATCGGCGACTCCTCGTGGACGTCTGAGAATGCAAAAGCCCGCAGCGGCGCGCCGTGCGGGCTTGTCGGGACCTGCAGGCCCCGAGCGTCAGAACAGCTTCTTGGGCAGTTGCATGCTGCGCACGCGCTTGAAGTGGCGCTTCACAGCCGCGGCCTTCTTGCGCTTGCGTTCGGCGGTGGGCTTCTCGTAGAACTCGCGGGCGCGCAGTTCGGTGAGCAGGCCGAGCTTCTCGATGGTGCGCTTGAAGCGGCGCAGTGCGACATCGAACGGTTCGTTTTCCTTGACGCGAATCGTGGTCATGTAGGGCGTGGATCCTCTGCGGGAGGCTCTCGAAGAAATGAAGTCCGAGCGCGGACAAAGACCGCTATTCTAGCGTGTTTCGCTGCCGCTTCCAGGGCCGGCGGCCAACGCCGTGGCACAGGCCGCCGCGCTGGCCCAGGCCCACTGGAAGTTGTACCCGCCGAGCCAGCCGGTCACGTCGACCACCTCACCGATGAAGTACAGACCCTGGCAATGCCGGCTCGCCAGCGACTGCGAGTGCAGGTCGCGCGTATCCACGCCGCCGGCGGTGACTTCGGCCTTGCGCCAGCCCTCGGTGCCCGAGGGGGTGACAGTCCACGCCCGCAGACGCTGCGCCAGTGCGTGGAGATCTCGATCGCGGCACTGGCTCAGCGGCGCGGTGCCATCGACGCCGCCTGTCGCCAGCCAGGTCGTGGCCAGCCGCTGCGGCAGATGCGTGGCCAGTTCGGTGACCAGTTGGCGGCGCGAGCCGGCCTGCTTGGCGGCCAGCAGCGACGCGGCGAGGTCGTGGCCGCCGGTGAGATCGATCCGGATCGCTGCGCCGGGTCGCCAGTAGGTGGAGATCTGCAACACCGCCGGGCCGCTGAGGCCGCGGTGGGTGAAGAGCAGGTCCTCCAGGAAACGGATACGTCGACGGCCGGTGCCCGTTTCGATCACGACCTCGAGCGCTACGCCTGCCAAGGCGGCCAAGCCCTGCCAGGTGGCCGCGTCGAAGACCAAGGGCACCAGGGCCGGCCGCGGCTCGACCACGCGGTGGCCGAACTGGCGCGCCAACCGGTGGCCAAAGTCGGTGGCGCCTAGCGCGGGTATCGACAAGCCGCCGGTGGCCACCACCAGCGCGCGTGCTTGCACGCCCCCGCGGTCGGTCTCCAGCACGAACTTGCCGCCGTCGTGGCGCACCGTTGTCACGACACAGGGCTGCCATGGCGTGACTCCCCCGGCGGCGCACTCGGCCTGCAGCATGTCGATGATGCGGCCGCTGCCGTCGTCGCAGAACAACTGGCCCCTGTGTTTCTCGTGCCAGCCGATGTGATGGCGAAGCAGCAGCGCCAGGAAGTCCGCCGGCGTGTAGCGGGCGAGCGCGGAGCGGCAGAAGTCCGGGTTCTCCGACAGGAAGTTTTCCGGCCCGACCGCGCGATTGGTGAAGTTGCAGCGGCCGCCGCCGGAGATGCGGATCTTCTCGGCCAGCTTGGGGGCATGGTCGATCAGCAGCACACGCAGGCCCCGCTGACCTGCGAGGGCGGCGCACAGCAGCCCGGCCGCTCCCGCGCCGAGCACCACCGCGTCGAAGTTCGCGGCCACGGCGGTGCCGTTCGTCAGCACGGCGTCGCGTTGCGGGTCGGCCGGCTCAACGCCATGGCCGCCTTGCACAGCAGGCGAGCCTGCGGCGCGATGTCAGCTGGCCGAACTCGGGAAGGGGCCCATCTCCAGGTCGGCGGCGGCGCCTGACCGGCGCGGCCCGGCGGGGTATGCATTCGAGGGGGGTGGTATGACGCATGCTGCGCCGCAAGAAGGAGACGATTGAGGAGCAGGTCGCTATCATGCCCCGTGTCGTCCGCTTTGCCACGACGGGTCGAGCAACATGGCCGCTGCTGCCGAGATCAACAACGCACCGCTCGCATCATCGCCTGACACCGACGCGGGACTGCTCGCTGTTCTCGGGCAGACGCTGCGGGCGCTGGCTGTGCAACCCGGTGTGATGGCCGGCATCAAGGATGCCGCCGACGGCCGCTATCTGTGGGCCTCGGATTCCCTGGCCGCGTTCTACGGCCGCGCGGCGGCGTGAGGTCCTAAGGTTACCACGGCAGAGGTGTGCCTGGTGTGGGCGCTTGGCGTCTCTGCCAGTCGAACGGGTTATCTACAAGATCGCGAAATCGTGGACAACGTCGCGATCAGAGTATGAAGCACCCGCCTCGCCGGCCCGCGCGCCACCTCTCCAGGTCCCGAGCCGGCAGCGCTGCACCGACGGTTGGCCGCCCATGCGCGAGGTAGGCTTGCCCCCCGGCCTCGCGCGCGGCAAACTGACGTTTGAATGATCAATCGATAAAGGGCCGGTCGCGCCGGCGGGAGTGACGCGCAATGAGGGAAATCCTGGTAGGCGAGGCCTCGGCCTTCGCCGATCGCGAGCGCCTGATGGAAGAGAAGTTCCGCGAGGCCCTGAAGCGCGCCGAGGAAGAGCCCGGCGAGGGGCCGCCGAAGCGGCCTTTCGATCTGGACTGAGCCTTGCCGCTCCACCCCTCCGCCCGCGCCTTTCTCGACAACTCCTTCATCAAGTCCCTCGCGCCGCCCGAGACCCTCTCGGTCGACGCGGCGCGGGCGCAGTACAACCGGCTGATGCGAGCCGCGCCGCCCGGCGATCCAGTGGCGCGCACCGAAGACCTGCTGGCACCCGGCCCACTCGGCGACATCCCGCTGCGCGTCTTCACGCCCTTCGGCGAGGGACCGTTCCCGCTCTACGTCTTCTTCCACGGCGGTGGCTGGGTGCTGGGCGACCTCGACACACAAGTCGGGGAGTGCCGCACGCTGGCGAGTCAAGCCGGCTGCGTGGTGGTGTCGGTCGACTATCGGCACGCCCCCGAGCACCAGTTCCCCGCCGCGCCGGAAGACGCCTACGCCGCGCTCGCATGGGTGGCGCAGAATGCCGAGCGACTGGACGGCGATCCGGCTCGTCTGGCGGTCGGCGGCACCAGCTCGGGGGGCAACCTGGCGGCGGTGGCGGCGCTCATGGCCCGCGATCGCGGTGGACCGCAGGTCCTTCTCCAGGTGCTGAACACTCCGGTAACCCACCACGACTTCTCGACCGCGTCATACCGCGACAACGGTCAGGGTTACGGCTTCGACCGCAGCAGCATGGAGTGGTGCTGGGGCTGCTACCTGAAGAAGCTGGACGACGGCTTACACCCTTATGCGTCGCCGCTCCTGGCGCCCGACCTGAGCGGCCTCCCCGCCGCCTTCGTCATGACCTGCGAGTTCGATCCGCTGCGCGACGAGGGGCACGCCTACGCCGAGCGCCTGCGAGCGGCCGGCGTACCGGTGACCTATCGGGAAAACGCCGGCATGGTCCACTTGTTCCACGGCCCCGAGGCCCGGCAGGCGGTGATCCAGGCCGTGCGGCAGGCGTTCTTTCCAACGACCTTCTCAGAGCGCTAGGACGCGCTCGGCGAGGCAACCCCTC
>CALMQI010000299.1 GCA_937871935.1 uncultured Burkholderiales bacterium | reverse complement strand
GCGCTCATTGCGCCAAGCGTAGGCTCCGCCTCAGGCCTCGAGCAGGTGGGCCAGCTCCTCGAGGTAGGGGCCTGGTTCCAGGTCGAGGCCCTCGCCGTACAGCTTGACCTTCGGTTCGGTACCACTGGGACGCACCTGCAGCCGCAGGTCCTTGCCGCACTGCAGCCGCAGCAGCGTGGCCTCCGCGAACCACTCGACAGCGGTGACCTCGCGGTCGCCGACCTGGCCGGCAAGCACTATCGCCTGTCCGACCACCGCACGATCGACCTCGCCATGCAGGACGTGGTGCTGCTGCGCACCGCCTACAGCCTGCAGGCGGCCCGGGTGCCGGCCAGCCGCATCGTGCGCGCGCTGAAGAAGCTGAAGTCTTCGCTGCCCGACGAGTTGCCGCTGACGGGCTTGCGCATTACCGCGGTCGGCAGCGACGTCGCGGTGCGCGAAGGCGAGCGGCAATGGGACGCCGAATCCGGCCAGCTGCTGATGGACTTCGAGGTCAAGCCCGCGCATGGGCAGGTACAAGTGCTGGCCGAACCGCCGGCTGCAACCGCGACCACGCTCAGGGCCGGCCCGCCGGAACCGGCCGATCGGTCGACCGATGCGCGCGCGGCTTTCGAACTCGGCGTATCGCTCGAAGCGGCGGCGCCGGTGGAAGCCGAGCAGGCCTATCGCGAGGCGATCCGCCTGGCGCCGGACTTCGTCGACCCCTACCTGAATCTCGGCGTGCTGCTGATCGACGGCCGCCGCGGTGCGGACGCGGTGACGCTGTATCGGCAGGCCATCCAGCGCGGCCACGACGACGCACTGCTGTACTTCAACCTCGGCGTCGCCTACGAAGACCTCGGCCAACCGGGCCAGGCGCTCGACTGTTACGAGACCAGCATCCACCTGGCGCCCGAGTTGGCCGACGCGCACTACAACGCGGCCCGGCTGCACGAGCAGCGCGGCGACGCCCGGCAGGCGATCCGCCTGTACAGCCAATACCGCCGTCTGCAGCGCTGACGCAGTCCTGGCACGATCGAGCCGCCGGACAAGGCGTAGGCGACAAGCCACACCCCCCTACAACGAAGCCCGGCTACACCCTGTGGGGGGATGGCCGGGCCGGCCGAACAGCCCGATCATCGCGACCGCTGCTCCCCGCAACCGTCGAGCAGTTCAGGAGTCAGGCGATGTCGAGCTTTCTGCGTTGGTTCTCGCGTAACCCGTTCGCCGGGTCGGCATCGGCCGCTGACGCCAGCGCCGTGTTCGATCATGTCGACGCCGAGGGCTTGCCGGTGGGCAGCTTTCGCGCCTCGGGCTCGATGCGATTCGACGAGGCGCCGCGCCTGGACTTCTCCGACACGCTGCCGTCCTGGTCGCGCAGCGGGGTCAAGTCGCGGGCGGCGCAGCCGGGCGCGCGCTGACGACGACGGCCCACGCGCGCTACAGCGCGAAGCGTACGGCCCCTTTCGCATCGACCGTCGCCAGGCCCCTTTCCAGCAGTTGCGCGAGCACGGCCTGCACCATCGCCTCGTCGGCCGCCGCACCGAGCAGTGAACGGATCGTGGTGAGCAACCGCGCCTGACGCGTCGGCTTGTCGCGCGTCTTGCGCAGGCTGGCCACCACATGCTCGACCGATTGCGTGAGGCCATCATGCGGCTGGCGGCCATCGGACCGGCGACGCTGCGCCCCGCTCGCCGCAGTTGCGGCCGAGCGGCGAGCAGCTGTGCCGGTTGTTTCAGGGGTCGCCGTCTTGGCCGGCGGCGTCGCCTTCTTGCGGGCGGCCGGCTTGCGCGCAACGGGCGCCCCGGCCGCCACCGTGGCGTCGTGCTGCGGGGGCGCGGCGGCCTTCTTCGTGGCCACCGACGTCTTGCGCTCGGCGCTCTTGGCGGGCGCCGCCTTCTTCGCGGCGGTCTTCTTCACCGCGGCACCGGATGTCGTCGCAGTCGCAGGCCTGGGCGCGACTGTCTTGGCCGGGGTTCTCTTCGCCGTGGTGGTCCTCGGCGCCGCGGCACCGCTGCCGCGCCGGCTCGGCGCCCGCGCGGCCACGGCCCGCGCCCCGAAGCCGAGCTGCCGCGTCGCAAAGCCGAGTTCGGCGGCATGCTCGATCATCGGCGCATAACCTTTGTCGTTGCTCAGCACGACGAAACGCGCATCGGGGTGGCGCGCCGCGATGTAGCCCATGTAGAACGACAGGTGGAAGTCGAGTGCGTTCTTGCCGGCGCGCGCGATCTTCACCGGCGTGACGCGGTCGCCGAAGCTGCCGTGCAGCGCACCCACCTGCCGCTGCAACGGTCCGTGGAAGAGCCACAGATCGGTCACGTCGGGCACCAGCGCGCGAATGTCGTCGTCGCCGGGTTGCACGTTCTCCCAGTCGACCAGCACATGCGTCTCCACCACCGACGTCGCGAGCGCCGCGCCGACGGGCAGCCCCGGGCGCGCGGGCGGATGCCGGCTCGCGTTGCGGGCGAGCTTGCGCTCGGTGGCGCGTTCGAGGTCGACACCGGTGTGGTCGGCCAGCTGCACCAGGTACAGCAGCACGTCGGCCAGTTCGTCGGCCACCTGAGCCTGCAGCACAGTGTCGCGCTGCACCGCCTGCGACTGCTCGGGCGTCAGCCACTGGAACACGCCGGCCAGCTCGGCGGCCTCGACCATCAGGGCCATCGCCAGGTTCTTCGGCGTGTGCAACGGTTGCCAGTCGCGCTCGGCGGCAATCTGGCGCAGGCTCAACTGCAGTGCGGTGAGGTTCAGGCGAATCTCCTGGTTCAGCTGCGCAGCGGCAGCGCGGCGCCGATGGCGACGAACACGCCACCGCAGGCCTGGTTGAAACGCCGGCCCACACGGGTGTATAGCGCTTGGTGCCGGCCGTGCAGCGCACCGTTCGTCAGCGCCAGCAACCCGTTAGGGCCGGGCGACAGCGACAGCCCGGTGGCGGCCAGCGTGTAGATGAGCCAGGTCTGCAGCTCCACGGCGCGCCCTCAGCGATCCAGGTCCTTGAACACCTCGCGCGCGACGCGAAAGCTGTCCATCGCGGCCGGCACGCCGCAGTAAATGGCCGTCTGCAGCAGCACCTCCTGGATCTCGTCCTTCGTGACGCCGTTGCGCAGCGCGCCGCGCAGGTGCAGCTTCAGCTCGTGCGGGCGGTTCAGCGCGGTCAGCATCGCCAGGTTGATCAGGCTGCGGTCGCGCCTGGCCAGGCCGGGGCGCTGCCAGATGTCGCCCCAGCAGTACTCGGTGACGAGTTCCTGCAGCGGACGGTTGAAGTCGTCGGCGTTGGCGATCGCGGCGTCGACGTATTCGGCGCCGAGCACCTCGCGGCGGGTCATCAGTCCCTTGTCGAACAGTTCCTTGTTCACCGGTCTCTCCTTGTGGGGCTGGCCTTGGTGCTGCGCGCCGTTCAGGCGGTCAACCAGCCGTTGACGCGGTCGGCATCGGCGAGTGCCCAGATACGCGCGATCACGCGTCGCATCTCGGCCTCGCTGGCGCCGTCGCGGTAGGCGGCCAGGCGTTGCGCCTTGGCCTCGAGCTCGGCGCGCGACAGCGTGTTGCCGGGGTCGCCCTTGGGTTCGTCGACGCGACCGGCGAGTACACGACCGTCCAACGTCCTGACCTCGACCTTGCCGATCCAGCGCGCCGGGTAGGCGGCGTCGACCTCGGCATCGAGCACCATCTGCACCTTGTCGCGAAAGGCGCACACGCGCGCCGCCCGGTAGTCGGCATCGAACTCGGCCAGGCCGGCCTGCCCATGCAGCGCGGCCATCGCCAGCACGGTGCCCATCGAGAACTTGGCCTGGTGCACCGTCTGCGGATCGGTCACCGGGCCGAGCACGTCGATCGCGCCTTGGTGCACGCGGGCAGTCACCTGCGTGATGTCGCTCGCGGCGAGTCGATGCGCGCGCATCACCTGCAGCAAAGCGTCGGCGGCCGGGTGCGTGTGGCGGCAGGCGGCGTGGAACTTGAACGACGTTTCCGCGGTGGCCCAGCGCGTGCCCAGGCCGGCCGTCAGGCGCGTCGGGTCTGCATCACTCGACATGCCGGCCGCCAGGCCCTGCGGGCCTTCGAGGATGTGCCTGGCGCCGGTGAACCCATCGGCGGCCAGGTACGCGGCGGCAAGGCCCGTGGTGGCCGCGTGCGCGCAGTGCAGTTGCTTGGAGTCGGCCGCGTCGCGCAGGAATTCCCACAAGCCGGCCGCCTGCGTGCCGGCGGAGCCGAAGGCATGCAGCATCGCGTCGGGCGGCAAGCCGAGCAGCCGGCCAGTGGCTGCCGCGGCGGCCAGCGAGCCGGCCGTGCCGGTGGTGTGGAACACCTTGTAGTGCGAGCGGCCGAGGAACTCGCCGACACGGATGCCCACTTCGTAGCCGGCCACCGCGGCGACCAGCAGGTCGCGCCCGGTCGCGCCGAGCGCCTGCGCCACCGCGAGCGCCGGCGCAAACCCCACCGCCGCGGGGTGGAACACCGAGCCGTTGTGCACGTCGTCCTGCTCGGCGACGTGCGACGCCGCAGCGTTGATCGCGGCGGCGACCAGCGGGCTCGAGCCGCGACGGTGGATCAGGATCTCGCTCGGCCCGCCGGTCGGACCCTGCGACAGCCAGAAGCGCGCGATCGCCTCGACCGGCCGTGCGCCCTTGCCGGCCAGCACCGAACCGAACCAGTCGAGCAGCAGATCCTCGGTGCGGCGTTGCACCGGCGCCGGGATGTCGGCTGCGCTCAACGTCGCGGCGAAGGTGGCGAGCGTGCGGCTCGGGTGCGGCTCGGCCGGCGTCATCAGAAGCTCCGGGGCAGGCCGAGCACATGCTCGGCGACATAGCTCAGGATCAGGTTGGTCGAGATCGGCGCCACCTGGTACAGCCGCGTCTCGCGGAACTTGCGCTCGACGTCGTACTCGCAGGCGAAACCGAAGCCGCCGTGGAACTGGATCGCCGCGTTGGCCGCCTCCCAGCTCGCCTTGGCGGCCAGGTACTTGGCCATGTTGGCCTGCGCGCCGCAGGGCTCGTGCGCGTCGAACAGACGGCAGGCCTCCCAGCGCATCAGGTCGGCGGCCTCGACCTCGATGTGTGCCTCGGCGATCGGGAACTGCACGCCCTGGTTCTGCCCGATCGGCCGGCCGAACACCACGCGCTCCTTGGCGTAGCGCGTCACGCGGTCGATGAACCAGCGGCCGTCACCGATGCACTCGGCGGCGATCAACGTGCGCTCGGCATTGAGCCCGTCGAGGATGTACCTGAAGCCCTGCCCTTCCTGGCCGATCAGGTTGTCGTGCGGGATCTCCAGGTTCTCGAAGAACAGCTCGTTGGTCTCGTGGTTCACCATGTTGGCGATCGGCCGCACCTCCAGGCCATGGCCGACCGCCTGGCGCAGGTCGACGATGAAGATCGACAGCCCATCGCTCTTCTTGGCCACCTGCGCCAGCGGCGTGGTGCGCGCGAGCAGGATCATCAGGTCGGAGTGCTGCACGCGCGAGATCCACACCTTCTGGCCGTTGACCACCCAGCGGTCGCCCTGACGCACCGCGGTCGTCTTGATCTTGGTGGTGTCGGTGCCGGCGGTCGGCTCGGTGACGGCCATGCTCTGCAGACGCAACTCCCCGCTGGCAATGCGCGGCAGGTACAGCGCCTTCTGCGCCGCGCTGCCGTGACGCAGCAGCGTACCCATGTTGTACATCTGGCCGTGGCAGGCGCCGGCGTTGCCGCCGCAGGCGTTGATCTCCTCCATGATCACGCTCGCCTCGGCCAGGCCCAGGCCCGAGCCGCCGTATTGCTGCGGGATCAGCGCCGCCATCCAGCCGGCGCGCGTGAGCGCGTCGACGAACTCGGCCGGGTAGCCGCGTGCCGCGTCGACCTGGCGGAAGTACTCGTCCGGGTAGGCCGCGCACAACGCACGCACGGCATCACGGATCTCTGGGTGGCGGGGGGTCATGGCGGGGAGCAGCGGGTCGAGCCGGGCCGTCGGCGGTGCCGTGACCTTACACCACCGGCCCGGGCGGGAGCCGAACTTGCCGTGCGCTGCGCGTGACCCGCACGATGCCCGCTTGGCCCGCGTGGACCCGCTGACGCTCGGTCCCTGGGGCCGCTTCGCCCTGCTCGCATTCGCCGTCGTGCTGGTCACGCAGGTCGGCCACCGCCTGCTGCGCCCGGTGTGGCGGCGCCTGGCCGGCCTGTCGCCGATGCTGCAGGCGGTGCTGCGGCGCATCGACCGGCCGGTGCAACTGCTGGTGCCGGTGGTGGCGCTGCAGCTCGCCCTGCAGGGCATGCCCGACGGGCTGGCCGGGTTGACGGCGGCCGAGCATGCCAACGGCGTGCTGACCATCGGCTCGATCACCTGGCTCGTCGTCGCTGCGCTACGCGGCGTGGCCGACGGGGTGATCGCGCTGCATCCGGCCACGGCGGCCGACAACCTGGCGGCGCGCCGCATCCAGACGCAGACGCGTGTGCTGGCGCGCATCGCCGTCGGTGCCGTGCTGGTGGCCGGGATCGCGTTCGTGCTGATGACGTTCCCCCGCGCGCGCCAATTCGGCGCCAGCCTGCTGGCCTCGGCCGGCGTCGCCGGGCTCATCGTCGGCATCGCGGCCCGCTCGGTGTTCAGCAACCTGCTGGCCGGACTGCAGATCGCGCTGGCCCAGCCGATGCGCATCGACGACGTGCTGATCGTCGAGGGTGAATGGGGCCGCGTCGAGGAGATCACCGCGACCTACGTGATGCTGCGGATCTGGGACGAGCGCCGGCTCGTCGTGCCGCTCGGCTGGTTCATCGAGCATCCGTTCCAGAACTGGACGCGGCGCAGCGCCGAGATCCTCGGCAGCGTGATGCTGTGGGTCGATTACACGCTGCCGGTGGAGGCCGTACGGCGCGAGGCGCGACGCCTGTGCGAGGCCTCGCCGCGCTGGGACGGGCGCGTCTGCGGGGTGCAGGTCACCGACAGCAACGAACGTGCGATGCAGCTGCGCGTGCTGGTCAGCTCGGCCGATGCCGGGCGCAACTTCGATCTGCGCTGCGAGCTGCGCGAGGCACTGATCGACTTCGTCCGGCGCGAGTATCCGCAGTCACTGCCGGCGCTGCGCCTGCACGGCAATGCGCCGGCGGCGACCGCGCCTGACTGACGCGACGAACGGAGGCAGCGAACCGCGGCTTCAGAGGCGCGCGTTGATCGTCGGTTGCCCAAACACGTCGGCGAGGCCACGCGTCTCGGGCAGCAAGTACACCACGCCGCGCTGGCTGCCGAGCGACGGCGCCACCACGGCGTCGTAGAACGCCTCGCCGACGACGATGCAGCCGAGCGAGATGCGCTTGTCGGCCGGCACCCGCGAGGCCAAACGCTGCTCGCGTCGCTGGGCCAGCGGCGCCGGCCGCAGCCGATGGATCGCCAATGCTGCGTGATAGTCGAACCAGACGATCGCCTCGCCGGTCAGGTTGCGCCCGGGTTCGGAGTCGAAGCGGCCGGCCGGCGTGGTGCGTTCGTGCGGCTCGATCGCGTCGGTCGGCCGCGCGCCGATGCCGGGCACGGAATCGTCACCCACCGCCGCGCCGAGCAGCACCGACGTCGCCCCGAGCAACCGGCCGTCGGCGCCGAAGACGTACAGGCGCGCCTGCCGCTTGTCGACGATGGCGAACGGCCGGCCACGGGCGTCCCGCTGACCGACGGCCCACCGCGCCACGGTACGCGCCTCGGCCGACGCTGTCTCGCCGTTGAAGTCCGCGCTGGCGGGCTTGGCCGCCGCCGCCAAGCCCGCGCCGAACACGACGCACCCCACCCAGAACCCCGCGACCGCTCTGACGAACCTGCCCACTGCGACTCCCGAACCCCAAAAAAAAGCCGCGCAACCGGTGCGGGCAGCGCCACTTTACCGGACGCCACGGGCCGCCTTGTCGGGAAGAACCGGGCAGCACCTCGCGCATGGCGTGATGCATTGACGGCGAACAAGTCTTCAGACGATGCGGCTCTTGCCGTGGCCCTGCCAGTAGGTGTCGCGCAGCGGCTTCTTGTACAGCTTGCCGGTCGGCAGACGCGGCAGCGCGTCGGTGAAGTCCACCGTGCGCGGGCACTTCATCGGCGCCAGCTGCTCGCGGCAGAAAGCGATCAACGATTGCGCGAATGCGTCGTCGCCCGCCACGCCGGCGACCGGCTGCACGACGGCCTTGACCTCTTCGCCGAGGTCTTCGTTGGGCACGCCGAACACGGCTGCATCGAGCACCTGCGGGTGCGTGATCAGCAGGTTCTCGCACTCCTGCGGGTAGATGTTGACGCCGCCGCTGATGATCATGAAGGTCGAACGATCGGTCAGATGCAGGAAGCCATCGTCGTCGAGATAACCCACGTCACCCACGGTGCTCATCGTGCCGTCGACCGAACGCGAGGCCTGCGTGCGCTCGGGGTCATTGAAGTAGACGAACGGCGTGGCCGTCTTGAACCACAGCTCGCCGCTCTGGCCCTTGGGTACCGGCTGCATCTGCTCGTCCAGCACGTGCAGGTCGCCGAGCATCACCTTGCCGACGGTGCCGCGGTGCGCCAGCCATTCGGCGGTGTTGCAGGCGGTGAAGCCCAGGCCCTCGGTGGCGCCGTAGTACTCGTGGATGATCGGGCCCCACCAATCGATCATCTGCGCCTTCACCGGCACCGGGCACGGTGCGGCGGCATGCACGGCGATCTTCAGCGACGACAGGTCGTAGCGGCGGCGCACGCCTTCGGGCAGCTTGAGCATGCGGCTGAACATCGTGGGCACCAATTGCGTGTGCGTGATGCGGTGCTGCTGCACCAGCTGCAGGTACTGCTCGGGATCGAAGTGCTCCATGATCACCACCGTGCCGCCGTTGCGGATCGCCAGCGCCACGTTGGCCTGCGGCGCCGAGTGGTACAGCGGCGCCGGCGACAGGTAGCGCATGCCCTCCTCGCACTGCCACAGCGTGTTGAGGAAGTGAAAGAGCGGCAGCGGCTCCGAAGGCGGGTTCTCCGGCAATGGCCGCAGGATGCCCTTGGGCCGGCCGGTGGTGCCCGACGAATACAGCATCGGCGTGCCGAGGCATTCGTCGGCGATCGGTGTGTCCGGGTACTTCGCGGCGGCCTCGGTGAAGTCGACGAAGCGCGGGTCGTCGAGCGCGCGCACCGTGTCGCCGCCGTCCACCACCAGACAGCGGCGCACGCGGGGGCACGACGCCAGCGCCTCGCGCGCGACCGGCAGCTTGCTGATCGAGGTCACCAGCAGCTGCGATTCGCTGTTGTCCACGATGTAAGCCAGCTCGCCCGCGGTGAGGTAGGAGTTGATGCAGGTGTAGTACAGCCCCGATCGTTCGCCGGCCCCGTTGCACTCGAGGTAGCGGCTGTTGTTCTCCATGAAGATGGCGTAGTGGTCCAGCCGCTTCAGCCCCGCAGCGCGCAGCAGATGCGCCAACCGGTTGGTGCGACGTTCGAGTTCGGCGTAGCTGACCGTCTCGCCGCTGCTGGCCATGACGAAGGCCGCGCGGTCGGGATGCCTGTCGAAACGATTGCCCGCGTACATGTGCCGTCTCCCTGGGCTGTGCTGGCCGATCGGTCATTGTGGCAACGAGTGCTGCCGTTTCGTCAATCCGGGCACACGCGTGCAGCAAGCTGCCAGCTTCCGCTTGGCTCGTGCTTGCGCACAGACTGCCTCATCGACAGCGAGACCCCATATGACCTCCCCGCTTGAAGCCGACACCGACACCCTGTACCTGAGTGTCGCCGACGTGATCCGCATCGTCCGGCGCAAGGGCCTCCCGGCCTGCCTGGCCGGCGTGGCTGCGCGCATCGAACGCGACTTCCTGCGCTGGCACGAGTTTGACAAGAGCGCCCGCGTGGCCAGCCATAGCGCGCGTGGCGTGATCGAGCTGATGCCGATCGCCGACGCCGAGCACTTCGCCTTCAAGTACGTCAACGGCCACCCGGGCAACACACGCGACGGCCTGCCCACGGTGATGGCCTTCGGCGTGCTGGCCGACGTGGCCACCGGCGCGCCGCGCCTGCTGTCGGAGCTGACGCTGACCACCGCGATCCGCACCGCCGCGATGTCGGCGCTCGCCGCGCGCGCGCTGGCGCGGCCAGGCAGCCGGCGCATGGCCTTGATCGGCAACGGCGCGCAGAGCGAATTCCAGGCGCTGGCCTTTCACCACCTCGTCGGCGTGCGCGAGCTGCGCCTGTACGACAGCGACGCCGCCGCCAGCGCCAAGCTGCTGGCGAACCTGGCGGGCCAGGACGATCTCGATGTGCGCGTCTGTGCCAGCGTGGCCGAGGCCGTGCGCGGCGCCGATATCGTGACCACGGCGACCGCCGACAAGACCCACGCAGTGATCCTGACACCGCAGATGATCGAGCCCGGCATGCATATCAACGCCGTCGGCGGTGACTGCCCCGGCAAGACCGAGCTGCATCCGGACGTACTGCAGGGCGCCGATGTGTTCGTCGAATTCGAGCCGCAGACGCGGGCGGAAGGCGACATCCAGCAGATGCCGGCCGACTTTGCGGTCACCGAGTTCTGGCAGGTGCTCGCCGGCCGTCACCCCGGCCGCACGTCGGCTACACAGGTGACAGTGTTCGACTCGGTGGGTTTTGCGCTCGAGGACTATTCGGCCCTCGGCTTCATGCGCGACGCGGCGGGCGAGCTCGACATCGGCAGCATGCTGCAGCTGCTGCCGCGCACCGCCGACCCGAAGGACTTGTTCGGCGTGCTGCGCACGAGCGCGGCCACCTCGGAGCCGAAGGGCGAACGTGCGATAGTCTGAGCCGCCATGCCGGACACCGCCCCCGCGACCGCCGCGCCGCGACACGGATCGCTGACGCCTGCGTTGTTGGGCGGCCCGCTGCGCGAGGCCATCACCGCAGCCACGCGGCGTGCCGAGCCCGACGCGGTGGCCGAGTTGCTGCCGCAAGGGCGCCAGAGCGACAAGCAGGCCGCTGCGACGCATGCGCTCGCGTTGCGGGTCGCCCGCGGTGTTCGCGAACGTACGGCCGATGCCGGCCGCGCCGGGCTGGTGCAGGGCCTGCTGCAGGAGTTCGCACTCAGCTCGCAGGAAGGCGTCGCGCTGATGTGCCTGGCCGAGGCGCTGCTGCGTATTCCGGACGCCGCCACGCGCGACGCACTGATCCGCGACAAGATCGGCAGCGGCAACTGGCAGTCGCACCTGGGCAGCAGCGAGTCGCTGTTCGTCAACGCCGCCACCTGGGGCCTGCTGCTCACCGGTCGGCTGGTCGCCACGCACAGCGACGTCGGCCTCGGCGCCGCGCTGCGCCGCATCGTCGGCCGCGGCGGTGAGCCGCTGATCCGCAAGGGCGTGGACATGGCGATGCGTCTGATGGGCGAACAGTTCGTCACCGGCGAGACCATCGCGCAGGCCCTTGAGCACGCACGCGAGCGCGAGGCTGAAGGCTTTCGCTATTCGTACGACATGCTGGGCGAGGCGGCGATGACGGCGCGTGATGCGTCGGTGTACCAGGCCGCCTACGAGCACGCCATCCATGCCATCGGCGCTGCGTCGGCGGGCCGCGGCATCTACGAAGGCCCGGGCATCTCGATCAAGTTGTCGGCGCTGCATCCGCGCTACAGCCGTGCGCAGGTGGCGCGCGTGATGGC
Organism: uncultured Burkholderiales bacterium; assembly: GCA_937871935.1. Classification (GTDB taxonomy): domain Bacteria; phylum Pseudomonadota; class Gammaproteobacteria; order Burkholderiales; family Burkholderiaceae_C; genus JAEUPI01. The sequence continues at coordinate 800 of CALMQI010000299.1, read as the reverse complement.
CGAGCTGTACCCGCGGCTGAGGCAGCTGGCGCTGCTGGCGCGCCGCTACGACATCGGATTGAACATCGACGCCGAGGAGTCCGATCGCCTGGAGCTGTCGCTCGACCTGCTGGAGCGCTTGTGTCATGAGGCCGAGCTGGCCGGCTGGAACGGCATCGGCTTCGTCATCCAGGCCTACCAGAAGCGCTGCCCGGCGGTGGTGGACTGGCTGATCGACCTCGCACGCCGAACGCGCCACCGCCTGATGATCCGCCTCGTCAAGGGTGCCTACTGGGACAGCGAGATCAAGCAATCGCAGGTCGGCGGGTTCGGCGATTTTCCCGTGTTCACCCGCAAGGTCGCGACCGACGTTTCCTATCTCGCCTGCGCCGCCAAACTGCTCGCGGCAGGGGATGCGGTCTATCCCGCCTTCGCCACGCACAACTGCCGCACCGTGGCCACGATCCTCGAGCTCGCGGGCGACCGGCCATTCGAGTTCCAGAAGCTCTTCGGCATGGGCGATGCGCTCTATGGTGGGGCGCTGCGGCTCCTGCGCCTGTGCGTGGAAATGTGCGGGCAGGCCGTCAATCTGCTCCACGTTGAAGACGTGGTAGGATTTCAGGAAGGGGATGCGCTGCTCTTCATCCTGCCCGAGAGCGCCGACGGCGAGCGCAAGTTCCCGTGGCAGAACGTGAACCCCGTGCGCATCTGGCCCGGCGGCACGAAGGTGATCGAGGACCTGCCCGAGGCGCGCGTGACGCTGCGCCTGTACCACGCGGGCGCGATCTCGAATCCCGCCAAGCGCTCGATCGAACTGCATC
>CALMQI010000298.1 GCA_937871935.1 uncultured Burkholderiales bacterium | reverse complement strand
ACCGCCGGGCTGGCCGCCATGCCGAGCAGGAAGGCCAGCGCGCCGCCGGCACGCCCGCGGCGCGCGCTCGCCGCCGAGGCCTCCCATTCCAGCAGCCGGCGCCGCGTGATCGCGAGTCGCACCAGCGTGACCAGCGAGGCGTGCAGCATCTCGAAGGCCTGGTGCGCGAGGAAGGTGAGCTGCAAGGCGACGCGCGCGAGCGTGCTGCGCGCGTCCTCCGCGAAGGCGCGCAGGAAGCCGAGCCACGGCTCCTGTGGCGAGGGCCCCGCGAGCGCCGCGAGCAGCACCCGAGGGGTGCGCACGTCGACGAGGATGACGCGATCCAGGCTCGGCTCCGAGATCGCGCGGGCGACGCTCACCGGCTCCGTGCCGAGCACGATCGCCGCCGCGGCCAGGTCGTCACGACCGACTCCGGCTGCGCCGCAGAGGGCGGGCGGCTGTTCTGCAGCCATGGCGTTCATGCCGACGACTACGTGATGTGGATCGTGCCCGAGAGCGTGGCGGCCAGCGCCGGTCCCGCGGCCCTGCAGCGCGCGGTCGCCGACGCCCGGGCGAAGGCGGCGGAGCCCGGCCAGGACGCAGCGGCGGCCGCGCGCAAGGCGGAGGGCTGGGTCGAGGCCGGCCGCCGGGAGGCGCTCGAGGTCCGCGACGACGGTGCCGGCATCGCGCCCGAGCTGCTGGACAAAGTGCAGGAGCCGTTCTTCACCACCAAAGTGGGCGGCACCGGACTGGGACTCGCGATCTGCCGGGCCCTGGTCTGGCAGAACGGAGGGTGCCTGGCGATCGACAGCGCGCCGGGCGCCGGGACCCGTGTCTCGGTGGAGCTGGCGGTGGATCGCCGGGATCGGCGAGATCGCCTGGACCGCCTGGACCGGGGAGAGGCCGCATGAGCTCGCGCAGCCGCATTCTGGTGGTCGACGACAACGTCGACGCGGCCGACTCGCTGGCAATGATCCTCACGCTCGACGGGCACCAGGTGCGCTGTGCGTATGCGCCGCGCGATGCGATCACGCTGGCGCGCTCGTTCCGGCCCGACGTGGCGCTGGTCGATATCGGGCTGCCCGAGATGGACGGCTACCAGTTGGCAGGCCTGTTGCGCAGCGCGCCCGACACGTCGCGCATCCGTCTGCTGGCGCTCACCGGCTACGGCCGGCAGCAGCCGCAAGGCCACGACCCGGCGCGTGATGCGCGCTTCGACGGTTATCTGGTGAAGCCGCCCGACCTGCCGGCGCTGCAGCAAGCGCTGGCGCGCTCGATCGCCTGAACCGCCGCGCGCCCGCGGCTGCGTCGGCCGTCAGCGCGGCTGGAACTCGGTCGGCGCGGTCGCGTTGACCTGGGTGTCCTTGAACAGCGAGGGCCGGAAGGTCTGCGCCAGCGAGGTCGGTGCGTCCATCGCCCACAACACGATCGCACGTGCGCTCATCGGCTTGGCGAACAGGTAGCCCTGCAGTTCGTCGCAGCCCAGTTCGACCAGCAGGTCGCGCTGCGCGCTCGTCTCGACGCCTTCGGCGACGACGCGCATGCCGAGCGCACGCGCCATCGTCAGCACCGCCTCGACGATGACCCGAGCCTCGCTGTCGCCGACCATGTCGACGACGAAGGCGCGGTCGATCTTCAGCTCCTTGGCCGGCAGTCGCCGCAGCGTGGCGAGGCTCGAGTGGCCGGTGCCGAAGTCGTCGATCGACACGTGCACGCCGATCTTGCTCAGGCGGGCGAAGGCGCGCCGCGTGACCTGCGTGTCCTCCATCGCCACCGACTCGGTGATTTCGCAGGTGAAGCGGCTGGGTTGCAGGTTGAAGGTCTTCAAGCCGCTCTCCAGCCGGCGGGCGAAGTCGTCCTGCCGCATCTGGTAGCCCGACACGTTGATCGCCACGCGCATGCGCATGCCCGCCTTGCGCCACTCGGCCGCCTGCTTGAGCGCTGACTCGAGCACCCAGTTGCCCACCGACTCGATCAGGCCGTGCTTCTCGGCGATCGGAATGAAGCGTGTCGGACTCACCATGCCGAGCGTCGGATGCTTCCAGCGCAGCAGCGCCTCGACGGCGGTGACCTGCAGGCTGTCGGCGTCGATCTTCGGCTGGTAGAAGAGCTCCAGCTCGCGTCGCGCGATGGCCTGGCGCAGCTCGTGCGCGATCTTGGCTTCCTCGCGCTGCTCGGTCTCGATGCGCGGATCGAACACCGCATGGCTGCTGCCGCCGGCGCGCTTGACCGAGCGCATCGCCGCGGCGGCGCGGTTGACCAGCTGCGCGCTGCTGCCGTGCTCCGGGAACAGCGCGACACCCACCGAGATGCCGGCGCCGAAGCGGTTGCCGCCCAGGTCCACGCCACCGGCAAAGGCCTCGGCGATGCGCCTGGCCATCAACTCGCAGGTCTGCGCGTCGGCGTTGAGCCAGAGTGCGAATTCGTCGCCGGCGATGCGGCACATCGGCGTGCGCCCGGCGCACACTTCGCGCAGCAGCTTCGCTGCACCGGCCAGCACCTTGTCGCCCTGCGCGTGGCCTTCGCCTTCGTTGACGAGGCGAAATCCGTCGAGGCCGGCATACAGCACGGCGCCGGTGCGCGCAGGCCCGCCGCTGACGTCGAGCGTCCTCGCCAGCGCGTCCTCGAAATCGGCGCGTGACATCAGGCCCGTCACCGTGTCCGGCGCGCGGGCCGCGGCTGCCGCAGCCAGGGCAGCGCCGGGCTTGCGGCCGCTGGCGGCGGGCGAGCGCGCACCGCGGGCGCGCAAGGCCCGGAAAGCCCAGAAGGCGCTGGCGCCGAGCAGCGCGCCGCCGACGACCAGTGCCACGGCCAGATAGCTAGTTGCGACGGAGATCAGCGCAGGCTCCCAGGGCTCGGGGTGAAACCGTGTTCGAAGAGTTCCGATCGTCGCCCGCCTCGGGCACCCACAACGCCCGGGAATGGCGGCAGTTCGGCCGCCAATTCGTCGCGTTCAGGCCGGCTCGGGCGCGCAAAAGCAGCGTCGGCTCGGCCTGGACGGCGGGCGGCGTGCTCCCTGCGCTGCGGCGGATGCCGAGTTCAGCCGCGCGCGATGGCGCGCCGCGCCCAGCGGTCGATGCCCTGCTGTACGCGGTCCCACACGGCGCGGTCGTACTCGACCGTGCTGTACAGGTTGTCGCGTGTGGGCTGCGTGCGGCGTGCGCCGTCGACCAGGCGCTCGAGTTCGGTGCGCACGGCCGCCACGCAGCCGGCCACGTCGGCCAGGCGCGGGTCGAGCCGATGGAAGAGCGTGGCGCGCTGCCGCTCGGCGGCCCTCAGCGAGCTGCCCTCCACGTTGCGCAGGAACACGCGTGCCCGGCCATCGCCGAGCAGCTCGACGCAGATCTCGCGTCGCCAGCCCGACAGGCTCAGCTCCGGCGTGATCGGTACCGGCAACTCGGGTTCGATTTGAAGTGTGGCCACCGGCTGAGGTCAGACTGGCGACGGCTCGATCGGGCTCACGGCCGGGCGCTGCGGCGCCACGGCCACCTGGTGCGCCGCCGCCAGGCGCAGACGCAAGTCGCCGTAGTGTGCGCCCAGGTAGCGCAGCAGGGCCCAGATGAAGACGATGACACCGACCATCTCGCCTGCCTCCTGCACCGTGGCGAGCAGTCCGGAGACGAGGTTGCGGTCGCCGTGCACCTCGTCGAATCGCCCCTCGAGCAGTTCGATGCCGACGGCGCCGCCGACGTAGAAGAAGGCGGCCAGCAGAAAGGCGATTCGCGTGCGCACCGGCAATTGCAGCAGGAAGCGCAGGAAGAAGAGCGTGAGCAGCGCCACCAGCACGATGGCCGGCAGCACCCAGGCGTAGTAGAACGTGCCGAGCTCGCTGTTGCCAAGCAGCGCCCTCACGGGACCGTTCAGCTTCTCGTGGAACGACCAGCCCTCGTCGACCGCCATCAGCGCGAAGCCGCTTGACAGGACGGCCCAATGCCCGACGAAGGGCCGGGCGCTGCGGCGTTCGAGCCGCGCAATGACGGCCAGCAGCACCGAGGCCATCAGCAACAGCAGCACCGAGAACGCGGTCGGAATGTTGCGTTCGCCGTCGACGTAGAAGAACTGGGCCCATCGCACCTCGTGTGGGTTGCTGCCCATCCGGTGGGTGACGAACAGCACGAACGTGCTGGCCGCCACCACCCCTGCGGCCACGCCGCCCAGCGTCAGCGCGACGAAGCGCGGCGTCAAGGTGAGCTCGGTGGATTCTTCTGCGTGGTTCATCGTGTCAACCTCCGCGCTGTTTCAGCGCATGGCGTGGAAGACGTGTCGTCGACGTCGGCGCTCGACTCGCCGGACCCGGCCGCTACCGCCGGCGCCGCGCCGATCGCCGCCGTCCACTGGGCCACTTCGTGGGTGGTCATCGTGCTCTGCTCGGTCAGCCGTGGATCCTCGTAGCCCTGATGCGTCACGTCGGGCAGGTACTGCTCGCGCGACAGCAGGGTGCCGGCGCAGTGGCCGGTGCGTGGCGGCGCGCTGTGCGTCTCGTCGCGCAGGCGGTTCAGCAACTCGTTCATCACCGCCGTCGGCACGCGCTGCCGCTCGCTGGGGTAGACGAAGCCGAACAGCACCAGGTGCGAAAGCAGCACGCGCCAGTGCGGCCCGAAGCGCTGCAGCAGCCTGGGCCAGTCCATGTGCGAGGCGCAGGCATGCAGCAGGTGCACGACGTCGGCGCCGTCGTAGCGCTCGCGCTCCATGATGAAGGCCTTGGTCCACAGGCTCTCCTCGGCCGGGCACAACTTGACCGGCAGCCCGAGCACCTGTGCCTCGGTGGCATGCACGAACCACGCATCGTCCACCGGCGACAGGCCGTTGCCGGAGTTGAAGATCACGTCGGCAAAGCCGCCCTCGTCGACGATCTTGCCGAGCCAGTGCGTGTAGGCCAGCTCGGCCCGGTAGCCGGCCCCCACCGCCAGGCTCGAGAGCCGCTTCCAGTCGCGCTGGCGCACGAAGAGGTCGAGATCCTTGGTCGGCCGCCGGATGCCGGTGAAGTGGGCAAAGCCATAGGCGCCGCCGACCAGGAACGGCAGATCGTGCTGCAGCAGCAGACGCAGCAAGCGCCGGTAGAAGCACGCGGCGTCGCTGGCGTCGTCGTCGACGGGCGCATCGGCCAGGGTCATGGCGCAGGGCGAGGGCAATGCGCGTGCCGCTGGGCGGCCTGCCGCAAAAGCACCACAGGGAGCGTCGATTGCTGCAACTCTCCCATGCCGCCGTCCGCGAAAGACGTCAACGCCAAGGAGGTCCGCTTCGCCGCTGTCGGCGACCTGCACTGCACCGAGGCCTCTGCCGGTGCGCTGCGCGGCCTGTTTGCGCAGGCCGCCGAGGTGGCCGATGCGCTGCTGCTGTGCGGGGACCTCACCGACTACGGCACGCCGCAGGAGGCCAAGGTGCTGGCCGACGAACTGGCCATCGTCGCAATCCCGGTGGTCGCGGTACTGGGCAACCACGACTACGAGTCGGGCGCGCCCGGGCAGGTGCGCGCCGCGCTGCAGCGTGCCGGCGTACAGGTGCTCGACGGCGAGGCGGTCGAGGTGCACGGCATCGGCATCGCCGGTGCCAAGGGTTTTGCCGGCGGCTTCGGCCGTGCTTCGCTGGGCGCCTGGGGCGAGCCGGCCATCAAGCAGTTCGTCCACGAGGCGCAGGGCGAAGCGATGAAGCTCGAGTCGGCGCTCGCCAAGCTGCGCACCCCGCACCGCATCGCGATGCTGCACTACGCGCCGATTGCCAGCACCGTGCAGGGCGAGCCGGGCGAGATCTATGCCTTCCTCGGCAGCAGCCGGCTGGAAGACCCGTTGCTGCGCTACCCCGTCGACGTGGTGGTGCACGGCCACGCTCATCGCGGCTCGCTGGAGGGGCGCACCGTCAACGGCATCACCGTCTACAACGTGGCCAAGCCGCTGTTGCAGCGCACCTTCCCCGACCGGCCGGCGTTTCGGGTGTTCAGCCTGCCCGCCGGGGCGGCGCCTGCCAGCGCGTGAGCCTCACGGCCGCCGCGGTGGCCAGACCGTAGGCCTGTCCGCGGCCGCTGATTTCGTTGAGGGCCCACGACGGGCCGGGCGCTCGGACAATGCCCGCCAGTGTCCACCACCGGCGGCCAGCGCCGTCACCCATCATGATCACATCCAGCGCAAACATCGGCGACATCGCCCACGCCATCCAGCTCGCCCTGGGCCCCGTGTTCCTGCTGACCGGCATCGCCGGCATCCTGAACGTGATGACGGGGCGCCTGGCGCGCATCATCGACCGCGGCCGTCAGGTCGCCGAAGGGCCTTTGCGGCTGGACGTGTCGGCGCGCGGCGCGCTGCGCGCCGAGCTGGCCAGCCTGGAGCGGCGGCGCCACCTCGCCAGCTGGGCCATCAATGCCTGCACGCTGGCGGCGCTGCTGGTGTGCACGGTGATCGCGACGATCTTCGTCGAGGCGCTGGTCGAGCTGCCGCTGCAGTGGCTGGCCGGCGTGTTGTTCACCGGCTCGACGGTGGCGCTGACGGTCGGGCTCGGTTCGTTCCTGCGCGAAGTGCGCCTCGCGACCCAGACGGTGCGCATTCCGATGGCGCTGCTGGACAGCTAGGATGCGGGGCCGCCATCGATCGGCCCGCCGCGGGCGACGACATGACCACGAAGATCCAAGACGTCAAGGTCATCCTGACCGCCCCCGAGGGCATCAACCTCGTGGTGGTGAAGGTGCTGACCAACCAGCCGGGCCTGTACGGCCTGGGCTGCGCGACCTTTGCCTACCGCCACCTGGCCGTCAAGGGCCTGGTCGAGGACTACCTCAAGCCGCTGCTGGTCGGCCGCGATGCACAGGCGATCGAGGAGCTGTGGCAGCTGATGCACCAGAACGCCTACTGGCGCAACGGCGGCATCGAGAACAACGCGATCTCGGGTGTCGACATGGCGTTGTGGGACATCTTGGGCAAGCTGGCCGGCATGCCGCTGTACCAGCTGTTCGGCGGCAAGGTGCGCGAGGGCGTGCCGATCTACCGCCATGCCGACGGCCGCAGCCTGGCCGAGCTGTGCGACAACATCCAGAAGTACCGCGAACAGGGCATCACACACATCCGCTGCCAGAGCGGCGGCTACGGCGGCGGCAGCTTCGGGCCGGCGCCGGCCGGTGCGCCGGAGCGCGCGGCGCCGGGCATCTACCTCGACCCGCGGCGCTACATGCGCGACACGGTGAAGATGTTCGACGACATCCGTGGCCGCATCGGCCTCGAGGTGGCGCTGTGCCACGACGTGCACGAGCGGCTGAAGCCGGTGGACGCGATCCGTTTCGCACGCCAGCTCGAGCCCTACGACCTGTTCTTTCTGGAGGATGCGATTCCCATCGAAGAGGGCGAGTGGCTGCGCCAGCTGCGCGAGAAGTCGACGATCCCGATCGCGCAGGGCGAGCTGTTCAACCACCCGCTGGAGTGGCGCACCTTGATCACCGACCGGCTGATCGACTTCATTCGCGTGCACATCAGCCAGATCGGCGGCATCACGCCGGCACGCAAGCTGCAGATCTTCGCCGAGCAGTTCGGCGTGCGGACGGCGTGGCACGGCCCGGGTGACATGACGCCGCTGGCGCATGCCGCCAACATCCACATCGACCTGGCGGCGCGCAACTTCGGCATCCAGGAGTGGTCGGGCACCGAGCCGCCGAACTTCGTGCTCCAGGATCTCAAGGGCCCGCGCGACGCGCTGCTCGACGTCTTTCCGGGCCTGCCGCAGTTGCGCCAGGGTTATGTCTACGCCAACGACAAGCCCGGCCTGGGCGTCGATCTCGACGAGACCGAGGCCGCCAAGTACCCGTGCGACGCCGGCGTGACACGCTGGACGCAGACGCGGTTGATCGACGGCAGCCTGCAGGTGCCCTGAGACGCGCTGCGCTGCAGTTCACCCTCCACATCCAACGAACAAGACCTTCACACCATGGACGCACTCGTCATCCACGCCCCCGGCGACCTGCGGGTCGAAGACGTTCCCACGCCGGCGGTCGGCGCGGGCCAGGCGCGCGTGCGCGTGCGCGCCGGCGGCATCTGCGGTTCCGACCTGCACTACTACCAGCACGGCGGCTTCGGCACCGTCCGCATCCAGCAACCGATGGTGCTGGGGCACGAGGTGGCCGGCGTGATCGAGCAGCTCGGTGCCGGCGTGACGACGTATGCCGTCGGCGAACACGTGGCCATCAGCCCGAGCCGGCCGTGCAGCGTGTGCCGCTTCTGCCAGCTCGGCCTGCAGAACCACTGCCTGGACATGCGCTACTACGGCAGCGCGATGCGCATGCCGCACGTGCAGGGCGCCTTCCGCAAGGAGATCGTCATCGACATCGGGCAGGCGCACCGGCTGGCCGACGGCATCAGCGACGCCGAGGGCGCGATGGCCGAGCCGCTGGCGGTGGCGCTGCATGCCGTCAACCGGGCCGGCTCGCTGCTTGGCCGCACGGTGCTCGTCACCGGCTGCGGGCCGATCGGTGCGCTGGCGATCATCGCCGCACGCCGCGCCGGCGCGACGAAGATCGTCGCCACCGACGTGGTCGACCATCCGCTGCGCAAGGCCGCCAAGGTGGGCGCCGATGAGACCATCAACGTCGCCACCCAGCCCGAGGCGCTGGCCCGCTACGCGGTCGACAAGGGCCAGTTCGACGTGCTGTTCGAGGCCAGCGGCAACGAGCGCGCGCTGCGCTCGGCGTTCGACGTGCTGCGCCCGCGTGGCGTGGTCGTGCAGCTGGGCCTGGCCGGCGGCGAGATGACGCTGCCGCTCAACACCGTGGTGGCCAAGGAGTTCGACCTGCGCGGCACCTTCCGCTTCCACGAGGAGTTCGGTGTCGCCGTGCAGCTGATCAACCAGCGCCTGGTCGACCTGAAGCCGCTGATCTCGGCCACGCTGTCGTATCGCGACGCCGGCCGTGCCTTTGCGCTGGCGGCCGACCGCTCGCAGGCGATGAAGGTGCTGCTGGACTTCGACTGACCTGCCGAGCGGTGGTTCGCGCGACGGCGCCAGCCCGCGCAGATCAGGTTGGCCTCACCCCTCGACCTTGAGAAACAGGTCGCGGTCCGGCGCGAAGTTGGCATATAGCGGCAGCAGCGCGCCGCCGAGCGCGCGTGCGTCGCTGCCGATCGTGCCGGCCAGCAGCTGCGGGCGCGACACGCCCTCCCAGCTGTAGCGGACCAGTGCGCGCTCGGTGTGCGCCAGCAGCGCGGCCAGCAGCTCGCGGCTGAACGAGCCGTCGAGGATCACGCCTTCCAGGTCGAGCAGGCAGGCGGCGGTGTTCACCGCCTGCGCGATGGCGGCGCCGGATTGTTCGAGCCACTGCGTGGTGAACGGCAGCCAGCGCGGCTGCAGCGCGCGCTCGTCCTGCGCCGCGCCGGCGTCGAGGCCGGCGGCGCCGTAGAGCTGCTCCAGGTTGAGCAGCGAGGCCACGCTGAGCAGCTGCGCCGGCGGGTTGTCGCGGTCGCTCTTGGCCAGCCACAGCGGCAGCGAGCCGATCGCGCCGGCGTTGCCGTTGATGCCGCCACGCAGATGGCTGTCGAGCACCAGGCCGCCGCCGATGAAGGTATCGACGAAGACGTACAGAAAGCTCTTCACGCTGCGCCCGCGGCCGGCCACCAGCTCGGCCACGCAGGCGGCCGCCGTGTCCTTGACCAGCTCCACCGGCAGCTCGGTGAGGCCTTGCACCTCGGCGCGCAGGTCGATCCGGTTCCACTTGTCGGCCACCCGCGCCGGAAAGCCCAGTAGCTGCTGCCAGCCGCCGAGCGACAACGGCGCCGCGATGCCGATGCCCTGGATGCGCTCGCGCAGCGCCGGCGTCAGCTTGCGACGGATGTCCTTCAGACGCTGGGTGATCTCGGCCAGCACCGTGTCGGGGTCGGCAAAGCGGTACTCGAGCGTCCAGCGCTGGCGGGCCTGGCCGGTGAAGTCGACCAGCAGCACGTCGAGGCTGCGCCGCCCGACCTTGATGCCGATGGCGAACGCCCCGTCGGGGTTGAGCCGCAACGGCACCGAGGGCTGGCCGACCTTGCCGCGCTGCGGCTCGCCTTTCAGCAGCAGGTCGTCGTCGAGCAGCCGCTTGGTGATCAGCGAGACGGTCTGCGCGGTGAGCTTGGTGACGCGTGCCACCTCGGCGGCCGGCAATGCGCCGTGCAGGCGGATCGCCTGCAGCACCACGCGCTCGTTGTACTGTCGCAGGCCGCCCTGGCTGGAGCCGCGTGGCTGCAGGTGCGGCGCGGTGGCGGTCGACACGTCGCGCGCGTTCACGTCGCCATCCCGGGGTGGCCGGTCACGCCAGGCACTCCGCGGGAATCGACTCCGCCGGCATCGCACCGGTCATCACTGCCACCGTGTCGCTCATCGAGATCTTCTTTGGGTTCAGTACCGCGGCGCGCTTGCCGAGCCGCGCCACGTGGATACGGTCGGCCACCTCGAACACATGCGGCATGTTGTGCGAGATCAGCACCACCGGCAGGCCCTGGTCGCGCACGCGGCGGATCAGCTCGAGCACCATATTGCCTTCTTTCACGCCGAGCGCCGCGGTGGGCTCGTCCATGATCACCACGTGCCGCGCAAACGCCGCCGCGCGCGCCACCGCCACGCACTGGCGCTGGCCGCCGGAGAGCGTCTCGACCGCTTGCGTCATCGAGCGGATGCCGACCTTCAAGTCCTGCATGCGGGCGATGCTCTCGTCGAGCATTCGCTTCTTGTCGAGCATGCGCAGCACGGTGCCGAGGAAACCCGGGCGCCGCAGCTCGCGGCCGAGGAACAGGTTCTCCGAGATGCTCATCGCCGGCGCGACCGCGAGGTCCTGGTACACCGTCTCGATGCCGGCGCGGCGCGCGTCGATTGGCGTCTTGAAGTGCACCGTCTGGCCGTCGAGCAGGATCTCGCCTTCGTCGGGCACCGTCGCACCCGACAGACACTTGATGAGGCTCGACTTGCCGGCGCCGTTGTCGCCGATCACCGCGAGGATCTCACCGGCCCGCAGCTCGAAGTCGGCACCGGCGATGGCCGTGACCTGGCCGTATCGCTTGACCAGGCCCTTGGCCTGCATGACGAGGGCTGCGCTCATCCGCGACCTCCCTTGCGCGACAGCTGGTCGGTGGCGACCGCCAGGATCACCAGGATGCCGGTGACCAGCACCTGGTAGATCGACGACACGCCCATTAGCGTGAGGCCGTTGCGGAACACGCCGACGATCAGCGCGCCGACCAGCGAGCCGAGGATGATGCCGCGGCCGCCGAACAGGCTGGTGCCGCCAAGCACGACCGCGGTGATGGCGTCGAGGTTCTCGGTCTGGCCGGCGTTGGGGTCGCCGACGCCGGTGCGTGCCACCGACAGCAGCGCCGCGATGCCGTAGAAGAACCCGGCGATCACGTAGACCATCAGCAGCACGCGCTGTGTCGGGATGCCGACCAGGCGCGTCGCCTCGGCGTTGTTGCCCACCGCGTAGACGTGGCGGCCGGCGGCCGTTTCGCGCAGCACGAACCAGGCCAGCGCGTACAGCGCCAGCATCAGCACGGTGCCCAGCGCAACCTCGGTGCCGCCGATCGTGAAGGTGTTGCCCAGTGCCGTCATCAGTGGCGGCAGGTCGGTCACCGTCTGCGAGTTCGAGTACAGCTGCGTGATCGCGAAGGCGATGTTCAGCGTGCCGAGCGTGACGATGAACGACGGCAGCTTGACCTGGGTGACGAGCAGACCGTTGGCCAGGCCGAACAACGTGGTGACGCCGATGCCGCAGGCCACCGCCAGCAGCGGCGGCAGCCCGAGGTCGGTGGCGAACTTGGTCATCACGATGCCGCCGAGCGCCATCACCATGCCGCACGACAGGTCGATGCCGGCGGTGAGGATCACCAGCGTCTGCCCGATCGCGATGACGCCGACGACCATCACCTGCTGCAGGATCAGCGAGAGATTGCCACCGGTGAGAAAGCGGTCGCTCTGCGACGCGAAGAAGGCGCACGCCGCCAGCAGCGCCAGGAACGGGCCGAGGGTGCCGATCGGAGGAAGCTTCATGGCTATGGCGTTCCAGTCAAGTGGACGCCGCGGATCCGGCTTCGCCGGTCCGCTGGCGTCGCTCCCTCGAGGGGGCGGCGGCCGTAGGCCGCTTGGGGGAGCCTACTTCTTTCCCCAACAGAGGTCGGTGCCCGTCTTGACATCCTTGCTGTCGACGCCCGCCTGCGACTTGGCGGCGATCAGCGTCACGCCGGTGTCGGTGTAGCCGCTCGGCTTCTTGCCGCTCTTGGCGTACTCGACGCCGGCCTCCACGCCCATCGCCGCCATCTTCAGCGGGTATTGCTGGCTGGTCGCGGCGATGACGCCGTTGCCGACGTCCTTGATGCCCTGGCAGCCACCGTCGACGCTGACGATGACCACGCTCTTCTCCTTGCCGGCCTTCTTGAGTGCGTTGTACGCACCGGCGGCGGCGGGCTCGTTGATGGTGTAGACCAGGTTCGCGTCGGGCACCTTCTGCAGGCAGTTCTCCATCGCGGTCTGGCCCTTGGCCTGGTCGCCGAAGCTGTCGGCCATGCAGGCCACGCCCGCGGCCTTGCCGCCGAGTTCGTTGCTCTTGGCGTCGGGCGCCGGCAGGCCGAAGCCCTTCAGGAAGCCGTTGTGACGCTGTGCACCCACTGGGTGGCCCGGGAAGAGGTCGAGCGTGACGATCTTGGCCGGTTTGCCGCCGAGCGCCGCCTTCGCGTACTGGCCGATCAGCACGCCGGCCTTGTAGTTGTCGGTGGCGAAGAGCGCGTCGGTGCCGTCGGCCGGGTCGGTGGGGCTGTCGAGTGCGATCACCAGCACACCCTTGTCGCGCGCTTTCTTGATGCTCGGGATGATGGCCTTGCTGTCACTCGGCGTGATCAGGATCGTCTTCGCGCCGGCGGCGATCATGTTCTCCATCGCGGTCACCTGGCCGGCGTTGTCGCCGTCGGCCTTGCCAGCGCCGGTGAGCAGCTTGGCGCCCTTGGCCTTGGCCGCCTCGGCGGCGCCTTCCTTCATCTTCACGAAGAAGGGGTTGGTCTCGGTCTTTGTGATCAGGCCGATCACCGGCTGGTTCTGCGCCTGGGCGCCGGCCGTGGCCAGCAGGGCGGCCGCGGCAAGCAGGGTGGTCTTGAGCATCGGGTGTCTCCTGGAGTCGGTGGGTGTGCACGCCGCGCACTTTTCGCGGGGTGAAGATATTCTGGTCGCCCCGCTTTAATAAATCAAGTAGAGTGATTAATGGTTTTCACCAAGACCCGACCGCCCGACCTTGCACGATGCTGGCTGCTCATGCATGTCTGAAGAAGGGGGCCATCGATGATCGTGGTCAGCGGAGAGGCGCTGATGGACGTGTTTGCCGGCGGCCAGACGCCCGCCGGCATCACGCTGGACGCCCGCATCGGCGGCTCGCCGCTGAACGTGGCGATCGGGCTGGCGCGGCTGAAGCAGCCGGTGGCCTTCTTCGGCGCGTTGTCGAGCGGCTTTCTCGGCGACCGGCTCGCGCGAGCGTTGCGCGAGGAGGGCGTCGACACCGCCTGCGTGAGTCGGCTCGACGCGCCGACCACGCTGGGACTCGTGGGTCTGGACGCGCGGGGCGTCGCGTCGTACGCGTTCTACGGCGAGGGCGCTGCCGATCGCCTGCTGCCGCTGGCGGCGCTGGCGCAGGTGCCCGCGGCGAGTGCGTACCACTTCGGCTCGTATGCCATGGTGGTCGAGCCGGTGGCGGGCACCTTGCGGGCGCTGGTCGAGCGCGAACACGTGCGCAGCGTGATCGCCTACGACCCCAACGTGCGGCTGCGCGTGGAGCCGCAGGTGCAGCGCTGGCGCGACGCGCTCGCCTGGATGCTGCCGCGCACGCACGTGCTGAAGATCAGCGACGAAGACCTGGAGCTGCTGTTCCCCGGCGCCGAGCCGGCCGAGCTGGCCGCAGCATGGCTGCGCGCCGGTGTTGCCTTGGTGGTGGTCACACGCGGTGCGCGTGGCGCCGAAGCCTGGGCGGGGCCGCACCACGTCGTCGTGACGCCATCGCGGGTGACGGTGGTCGACACGGTGGGTGCGGGTGACACGTTCCAGGCTGCGCTGCTCACTGCGCTGGCCGAGCAGTCGCTGCTGTCACCCGAATCACTGCACAGCCTGTCTGCGGCGCCACTGGACCAGGCCCTGCGCTTCGCAGCCCGGGCTGCCGCGATCACCTGCTCTCGTCGGGGTGCCGATCTGCCGCGGCGCCACGAATTGAATGGCGAGGCCTAGCGAGGCGGCTCGGGGGATCCTCCTGTGTGCGGCACCGGACAGACGAATGGCCTGCGCAATGCCAGGATTACTGTTTGACCCCTTGCCACCCTCTCGTTCCAGATGACAGGTCCTTTGATCGAATTGAAGCGTTTGGGCGTTGGAATGCCCGCCATGCCGGCGGGGCGGTCCTTTCTGGCCGCGCCGTTCGACGCTCTTCGGTTTCAGTATGCGTGCGTCGTGCAGGCGGGCTTGCTTCAGCGCTCGATCGTCGCCTCCGGAAGACTGGAGCGGGCGCTCGACACGCTGGAGAAGTCGACACTGGGGCCGCTGGCGCGGCATCGGTGAAACGGAAGATCATCTGCCCGGTCAGAGACATGACATCGGCGCGCCGTGCCCGACGGTCCGGAGAGTTCTCGCCATGACGCCACCACGGCCTCCTCTCGGGAGCCACCCGGTCTCATGGGGCCGGAAGGTCGTGCTCGCCGTCATCGGGCTCGTCGGCGTCTTGTTGCTGGCTGCGGTGGCACTGTTCGGCCTCGTCGACACCAGCGTCTACAAGGCGCGCCTGGAGGCAGGCATCTCCGAGGCATTGGGGATGGAGGTCCGCGTCGCAGGGCGCATGAAGATCGATTTCTTCCCGGGCTTGCGCGTGACACTCGAGGACGTGCACCTTCGCAACCAGGCGGCGAGCGTTGTCTCGGCGAAGGAGGCGACCCTCGCCATCGGTCTCATGTCGGTGTGGGCCGGGAAGGTCCGCATCGAGAGCATCGGCTTGCAGCAACCCGTCATCACCATCGAAAGAAGCCTCGACGGCCGATTCAATGTCGAGGGGTCACGGGAGGCCGCAGACGTGTTTCCCGCCGTGGACTGGCCCAAGGTTTCCTTTGCCGACGGTTCCATCGTCTACGTGGACAAACGATTCGGCAAGGGTTTCGAAGGTCGGAACTGTCACCTGGAACTGCGTCGACTGCGGTTCCAGGGCGGGCAACGATCGAACCTGGCCAAGGGCATCTCGTTCACGGCGCAAGCCGGCTGCACACAGGTCCACAAGGATGGCTTCATCCTGTCCGACATGGAATTCTCGGCCGACATGAAGGATGGCGTCCTCGATCTGGCGCCATTGACGACGCGCACCTTCGACACACAGGGATCGGGCAATCTGCGCGCAGACTTTTCAGGACCCGTACCGCTGTACCGCGCGGACTACACGCTCTCGCAGTTTCCCATCGAGGCCTTCCTCAAGACGATGTCGCACAAGCAGGTTGCGACGGGTCGGATGGACTTTTCCGCGAACCTGTCGACGCAGGGGTCGACCGTGACGGAGATGCGTCAGGGCATGAAGGGGCTGGTCTCCTTGCGCGGTACGAACCTCACATTGAGCGGCAGCGACCTGGACCGGGAATTCGAGCGGTTCCAGTCCAGCCAGAATTTCAGCCTTGTGGATGCGGGTGCATTCTTCTTCGTCGGGCCGCTCGGCCTGCTGGTCACGAAGGGCTACGACTTTGCGCGTATCGCCCAGGCGCAAGGCGGCAGCAGCGAGATCCGCGCTCTGGTTTCCGACTGGCAGGTCGAGCGCGGCCAGGCGCAGGCGCGCGACGTGGCGATGTCGACAAACAAGAACCGGATCGCCCTTCAGGGACGGCTCGATCTGGTGAACGATCAGTTCGATGAGGTGACCATGGCGCTTGTCGATGCGAAGGGCTGTGTCAAGGTGCAGCAGAAGATCCGTGGCACCTTCCAGAACCCAGCGGTGGAGAAGCCCGCCCTCGTCACAACCCTGGCCGGACCTGCGCTCAGGCTGCTCAAGAAGGGGACCGACCTGTTGACCGGCGGACACTGCGACGTGTTCTACGCCGGCTCGGTGGCTGCGCCGAGATGACCGCTGAGCGCGCAGCGCAGCGGTTGCCGCGTATGTGCGGCCGGAGACTACGAGTGGAGCGCCAGCACCGCGACCGACGCGAACACCGCGCAGGCCATCAGCACCACCGCCGGCAGCCCGCGATAGGGGCTTCGTTGGCGCGCTCGCAGCCATCGGACTCGCTCACCGGTGCCGGTGTTGCCATCGTTGTGGCCGAAAGAAGAGGGCGAACTGCGCATGGCGATATTCTTGGCCACGCCGCGCACGCGCTCATGCCCCTGTTCGGGGGAGCGGGTTCATCTGGCGTGACTGATTGCGCGATGGCGTGGCGGGTTGCATCTGGACATGCGACCTGCGCGGGCCGCAAGGCATCAGGCCGCGCGAGGCAACAGCTGACGTCCCACAGATGGCGGTCGCATCGGTTCAGACGCGCCGAAACGGGCCCGGTCTTTTTCGCTTGGTCGGCGAGCGCTGAAACCTGGATGAGTCGAATCCCGTGCGCTGGCTCAGCAGTGCGTCGCCGTCGAGGCGTTCGGCCAGGCTCGAGATATCGCGCGCTGTTACCCCGGCGTGCGCGAAGTGGTCCTGCCAGGAGTTCACGACGTCGATGACGACGGCCACGTCGGCTGCGGCCTGCGCGGGCCGCAGGCCGAATGCATCGCATTGCGACATCGCGTTGTCGAGCGTCGAGTCTCGGCCTCGAGCACCGCAGATGAATTCCTGGAATCCCTGCCCCGAGTTCGTCGGCACGACGTCATACGCCGGCGCCAGCTTCAAGCGGCCGTTGGCGAGCGGGTTCACGACCAGCAAAGAGTGGTTCTTCTCGTGGTCGTCGGTGTTGTCGACCAGGATGTTGAAGATCATTCGACGGAAGAGCTCGTGTGCGTCGCGCTGATTCACGTCGTCTTGGGTGATGCCGATACGGCGAAGAATTCGCGCCAGTTCCGGGTAGCCCATCTCGGGCTCAGCGCCCGCCGCAGTGGCGGCGCGGATGGCGGTACCGGCTGAAATGCTGTGGATTCGCCGTCCCTGGTCGCGGTCGAAGCGGCGAACAGCGATGGCGTTGGCGCCTGAGAGGGGTATCACTCGCGTCTCGGCCACGGTGATGCCCGCGCGCTCGGCCAGCGTCATCGTCGCATGCTCGATGAGCGGCGTGTCGACCGGCTCGTTGTTGAAGAACTTGATGACCCACTGCTCGCCATCGATATCGATGAGCGCCTTGGGCTTGGCACCGCCGAGTGGACTGCCGCCGCCGGCAATGATCTTCGCCTCCGCAGCGTTGATGGGCTCCGAGGCTTCGATCTTGGCCACGACTTCGCTGAGTTGCTGCGCCTGCCCGAGTCGAGGCAGCGGGCTCCCTGCTCTGGGGCTGTAGGTGCTTGACGAGGTGGAAACACCGAGCGCGCCGAAGCGGTCGTCGCCGGCGTAGTACAGGTACTCCATCAAGGAGAGGCGTTTGGGCTTCTCGACGAAGCGAATGACCTTCTCGCCCCAGCGGTCCGGCCGCGCATCGTCGACCGCGCCGACTGCGCGCTGCGCGTCTGCGGCCAGGCGGCCTGGCGGGAGGAACTCGTTGTCGACAAGTGGAAGGTCCTCGCTCAGCGCGAACCCGTTGGCCAGCCACGCCTTGCCGTAGTGCAACGAAACGCCCTTGCCGGCGGCGACAAGCCTCAGCGCGCCGACGTAGCGTGGTGTGGCCGGGTCACCCAGGTACCAAAGGGACAAGTCGTCCAGGCGCATCTCAGCCCTTCGTCTTGTGGGTGGGGCGTGCGGCGCGCAGCCGCGCCTCTGCCGAGGACTGGGCGCGTGAGCGGCCGAGTTCAACGGCTTCACGGACATCCAGCTCGATGGCCCCTCGGTCGTGTTCGGGCGCTGCCAGGTTGCGCAACTCGCCGTCGCGCTGGATCAGCCACAGTGCGGTCGCCACGATGCCGATGCCGACGGACGGGTCACCGGCCTCGAGCCGTTGCAGCGTGGGCACTGTCACGCCCAGGCGCTGTGCCCACGACCTCAATGACTCCTTGCGGCGCAGGCGGGCCACCGCCAGGTCTGCGCCCAGCTTCTCGATGGCGCCGGCGGTGGCTGGTGGCAGCTGAAGGAGGGCTCGAGCGGTCTTCGGCATCATCATAGAATATGACAGTTGTCCTTATGTTGTCAATATCTATGATTACTACTCTCAAGACTTGAGACAGGCAAAGAGAGCAGGCAATTTGTCTCACTTCTGCGCGCGACATCTGCCACAGGAGATGCCGGTCCGGCGTTCATCTCGACAATCCCGGCAGACACGCACACACGCGCAATGCGGAGACCTCGAGCTTGAGCGACGACGAAGAGCAGCTGGCGCTGGCCATGCGCCAGCAGGACCCGAAGGTCGCCAAGAGCATCGCCTCTCCGCTACTGGGTTCGGCCGTCGCCAGGAAGGACCGCCCGCTCGAAGGTCGGGTTCTCACGCTGCTGGCGCAATGCGAGAGCCTGCTCGCCAACAGCGGCTCCGCGTACGAGCTGAGCTCGCGGGCGCTTCCGGTGCTTCAATCCGTCGGCGACTTCCGCGAGGAAGCCAAGGCCCTTGCCGTGCAGGCGCGTTCGTCCAGCGCACTCGGTCGCAACGACCAGGCCATCGAGGCCGCCTTGCTGAGGCTGGAGCTGGTCAAACGCGACGACGACCCGGCAAACCAGGCGGACGCGCACAGCCAGCTCGGCAGGGCGTTGTTTCATGCGGGTTGTTTCGATGCCGCCAAGGGCCATCTGCACGAGGCCCGGCGCCTCGCCCAGGCGGGCTCATCGCCCTTGGAGGTGTTCGCGAGCATCGTCACCGAGGGCGTGTCCGAGCTCATGCGCTTCGTCACCGAGCGACACGAGACGGGCAAGGCCCCCTCGTTGCGCGACCTGTTGGCCCTGCTCAAACTGCAGGCCGACTTTGCCAGGCGCCATGACATCGCAGCGGCCTATCCCCACGAGCAGCCCATACAGGCCAGCTGGCAGTTGGTCACCAGCGCTGTCAATTGCTGGATGGGTCGCCTGCTGGAAGCCGAGACCCGACTCGAGTCCGTGCGGGCGTGGCTGGACGCGCGCGACACGGCGCCGTCGATGAGAAGTCTGGAGGCGCTGGTCCGATGCGAGCTGGCGCAGGCCCGGTGCGACTGGCCGGGGGCCGAGCAAGCTGCTGCGCACATGATCGAGCTGGCTCAGCAGACCGGCCGCGAGCAAGCGGCGCTCATGGGCCACTTGCTGGCGAGCCGCGTCTTCGAGCTGCAGGGCAAGCATCAGCAGGCGCTGGCCGAGTTGAAGCACCTCGCGGCGCGGGAGCGCCGCGTGCGTTCGCAGTCGCTGGCAAGCCGCAGCACCGTGGTGTCGTGGCAGCTCGAGATGCGTCGCGGCGAGGAGTCACGACGCTCGCTGCAGGCGTCGGCACAGCAGCTGGAGAAGCTGGCCCTCGAGGACCCCATGACGGGCATCGCCAATCGACGATGCTTCGAGCAAGTCGCCACGCAGTGCTTGCGGGCCAGCCAGGCCGACGGAGGTCGCCCGCTGTGCCTGGCGCTCATCGATGTCGATCGCTTCAAGGAAGTCAACGACGGCCACAGTCATCTGGTGGGCGACAAGGTCCTCCAGGTCATCGCGGCGCTGCTCAGCGAACACGTCCGCGATGAAGACCTGGCAGCTCGACTGGCAGGCGACGAGTTCGTCTTGGTGTTGCGCCGCACCGAGCTCGCGAGAGCCGCTGAAATCTGCGACCGCGTGTGCCTGGCGGTGGCGCACTACAACTGGCAGGCCATCTCGCCGGGGCTGGCCGTGACCATCAGCGTGGGCGTGGCGAAATCTCAAGCGGGTGACACGCTCGAGAGCCTGGTGCACCGCAGCGACATCGCGATGTACATGCGCAAGGCCGAATCGAGGCCGTATGCGCTGAAGACAACCGGCGCGGCACGGGTGTCGTCGGCCTGATCTTCCACGGGTTCGAGCAGGCTGGGCATGTCGGCGTGCCAGATTCAGCGCGCGACGGCGCGCATGACCCACGCTGTGTCGAGTGATGCGCGGCCGGCGCCGCTGAACACGAGCGACAACGACGCGGCCAGCAGCGCGAGCGCGTATTCGTAGCCGTTGCTGCTCATGAAGAAGCCCTTGCCGATGTGCACGGTAAGAATCGCCACCAGCATCGCGAAGGCCAGCGCGGCGGCGGCCGGCCGCACCAACAGGCCGCGCACCAACGCGATGCCGCCGAAGAACTCGGCTGCACCGGCCAAGGTTCAGGCCTTGCGGATCCAGGTCGGCGCGATGCCCGTGCCGAGACCGGCGCCGTAGCCGAGGTAGATGTTCAAGCCGGCCAGCGGCTCGAGATAACGTGCGTTCTTCAGGCTGCCGGCGTCGACGACATCGAAGCCCATGCTCTCGGCGAGCGCACCAGCGGTCTGCTTGGCGCGCGCGCTGTCGCCGGCGACGAAGACACCGACCTTGCGGCCGTTGCCAAAATCGGCGCCCTCGGCCAGCACCTGCGCGAACACGGTGTTGAAGGCCTTGACGACCTCTGCACCCGGCACGGCCTTGGCGATCTCTTCGGCTGCCGAGGTGTCGTGGCCGATGGTCAGGCCCATGTAGTCGGCGGTCAGCGGGTTGGTGATGTCGATGACCACCTTGCCCGACAGGCTGCCGACGGCCTTGAGGGCACTCGCGGCGTCGCCATAGGCCGTGGCCAGCACGACGGCATCGGCACCTTCGGCCGCACCGGCGGTGGGCACGGCCCGGGCGCCGGGGTGGGCGCCAGCCACCTGTGCCGCCTTGGCGGCGTCGCGCGCGGTGACGCTGACCTGATGGCCGGCGCGGGTGAGTTGCTTGACGAACGCCGAGCCCATGTTGCCGGCGCCGATGACGGTGATCTTCATGACGGGTGTCCTTCGGGTGAGTGCAGCGCGTGCTGCGATGGAAGGACTCTATAAGCAGTCAAACGACAGATAAACACATAGAAGACTGAATAAGTGTCCTGAATATCGGGACAATGGCGCCATGGATCGATTCGAAGAGATGCGAGCGTTCGCCGCCGTCGTCGACGCCGGCAGCTTCGTGCGTGCGGCCGACGCGCTCGAGTTGTCCAAAACAGCCGTCTCACGGCTGGTCGGTGATCTGGAGGCGAGGCTGGGTGTTCGGCTGTTGCACCGGACGACGCGCAAGCTGTCGCTGACCAGCGAGGGCGAGGTCTTTCATGCCCGCTGCAAGGAGCTGCTGGCCGATGTGGACGAGGCGGAGGCCGAGGTGACGGCACGTGCCGACCAGGCAGCCGGTCTGGTCCGCGTCAACGTCCCGGTGAGCTTCGGCCTCCTGCAACTGGCGCCGCTGTGGCCGGCCTTCATGGCGCGGCATCCGCAGGTGACGCTCGACGTGACGCTGGCCGACCGTATCGTCGACCTGGTCGAAGAGGGCTTCGACCTCGCGGTGCGCATCGCGCGCCTGCCGGCCTCCACGCTGGTCAGCCGACAGCTGACGTCGACGCGGCTGGTGTTGTGCGCCTCGCCGGAGTACCTGCGCCGTGAGGGCTCGCCGGCGCATCCGTCGGAGCTCGCCCGGCGCGTCGTCTTCGCCTACACACTGCTCGCGACGGGCGAACAATGGAGTTTCGAAGGTCCGGCCGGTGCGGTGACGGTCAAGATCTCGCCGCGCCTGCGCAGCAACAGCGGCGACACCTGCACCGCCGCGGCCTTGCAGCATCAGGGGCTCGTGCTGCAGCCCTCCTTCCTGATCGGCGAACACCTGCGCTCGGGCGCGCTGGTCGAAGTGCTGCCGCAGTACCGCTCGATGGAATTGGGCGTCTACGCCGTCTATGCGAGCCGCAAGCACACGCCGCCGAAGGTACGAGTGCTGATCGACTTCCTGGTGGAGGCATTCCGGCTGCGCGCATGGCCGGCGTAGTCTGCAACCTGCGTGCGAGATGATGTCTTCTCGCTGATGCGCGCGGACGCATGCTGACCGTACCATTGCGCGAAACGGGGGAGTTTCCGCGCGCCATGCACAGCCTGCCCGAAAACCTGGATCTGAACCTGCTTCGCGTGCTGGTGCAGGTGCATTCGGATCGCAATGTGTCGCAAGCGGCTGAGCACCTCGGCATGTCGCAACCCGCGGTGAGCAGTGCGCTCAAACGTCTGCGCGAGACGCTCGGCGACAGGCTCTTCATTCCCACCGCCCGCGGCATGCAGGCTACGCCACTGGCCGAACAGATGGCCCCGCAAATCGCTGCTGCGCTTGCCGCCATTGGCCAGACCATGGCGTGCAAGGTCAGTTTCGAAGCCGCGACAAGCCATCGACGGTTCGCAATCGCGATGACTGACATCGGAGAGGTTCACTTCCTGCCGCCGTTGATGCACACGATGCGGGTCAAGGCGCCGAGCGTGAGCATTGCGACCGTGCGTCAAACGGCTGTCAACTTGCGCGTCGAGATGGAGCAGGGCAAGGTGGACCTTGCGCTCGGCCATCTTCCGGACCTGACGACCGACTTTCACCAGCGGCTGCTCTTCGAACAGCGCTATGTGTGCCTGTTTCGCAAGGGCCATCCGATCGAGAACGCGCCGGATCCGCTGGAGGTCTATGCCAGGGCCGAACACGCACAGGTGCTGTCCGTGGGCACGGGGCACGGTCGGGTCGACGAGCTGATCGACAAGAAGGGCTTCTCCCGTCGAATTCGCCTGCGCGTGCCGCACTTCGTGGCGTTGGCCGACGTCCTCGAGTCGTCGGACCTGATGGCCACCGTGCCCGAAGTCTTCGCGCGGCGCAGTGCGCGGCGTTTTCAACTCAGTTACCGCGCCCATCCGGTCGAACTGCCGACGATAGAGATTCGCGTCTTCTGGCACTCGAAGTACCACCAGGATCCGGCCAACCGCTGGCTGCGCGAGATGATCGTCGAGCTGTTCGGCGAGCCTGGTTTCGCTGCGACCGTTCAGGCACCCCCACCGTCGCCGACCACCAGCACGCGTTCTGGATGCAGACGCTCGTAGGCGGCGGCGAGCTTGGGATCGCGGCGTCGCACTTCGGCGTGATCGACGCGGCCTGTGCGCGTCATGTAGCTGTAGGCGAAGTCGACCGGGTCGAGTGCCATGCGCTGGTCCATCTGCTCGTACCAGCGCAAGCTGACGTTGGCGGCGTCCCAGATCTTCTTCATCGGTGGCTGTCGGAGGGCCTGATAGCGCGCCAGCGCCACAGGCACAGTCGGTTGCTCCTTGAAGGCCTTGTACAGCGCGACGGCATCCTCCATCGCCAATCGAGTGCCTGAACCAATGGAGAAGTGCGCAGTGCGAAGTGCGTCGCCCAACAGCACCACGTTGTCGAAGCTCCAGCGTTCGTTCCAGATGGCCGGAAAGTTGCGCCAGTAGGAGTTGTTGGAGAGGATCCGGTGTCCGTCCAGGTCCTTGGTGAAGACCTTTTCGCAATGGCGGATGGTGTCGTCGGGACTCATCTGCTCGAAGCCGGCGCGGCGCCAGGTCTGGTCCTCCACTTCGACGAGGAAGGTGCTCATGCCGGGGTTGTAGCGGTAGTGATGCGCGCAGAACACGCCGTGCGGCGTCTCCCGGAATGTCAGCGAGAGGCTGTCGAACGGCTTCGTGGTGCCATACCAGATGAACTTGTTCGGCCGCCAGTCGATCGTGGTGCCGAACTTCTGCTCGTTCTCAGTGCGAACCCAGGAGAACGCGCCGTTGGCTGCGACCACGAGGTCGGCCCCGGTCAGCTCAGGCTGCGACCGCGCGGTGATCTCGGTGTCGAACTGGAGGCGCACGTCGAGCGCCTCGACGTGGGCGTAGAGCAGTTTCAGCATCTCCAGCCGGCCGATGGCGGCGAAGCCGTTGCCCGCGATCGGAATGCGGGTGTCGTTATGCACAATGGTCAGGTCGTGCCATGTCTCCATGTGTGGCATCAGATACTGGTAGAGCGCTTCGTCGTCGGCGCGCAGGAACTCCAGCGCGCGGTCGGAGAACACCACGCCGAAGCCCCAGGTGGCGTCGCGCGGGCCGCGTTCGAACACCACGATGTCGTGCGACGGGTCGTGCTTCTTCATCAGCGCGGCGAAGTACAGACCGGCAGGGCCGCCGCCCAGGATGCGGATCTTCATGGTTCGTGAGCCTCTGTCTTTCTCGAATCGATGTCCGGTTCGCTGCTTCAGCGGGCCGCTTCGGTCTTCATGCGCTCGGCGATCTGGTCGCGCAACTGACGCTTCATGATCTTGCCGACCAGGCTGGTCGGGAACTGATCGACGAGTTCCAGTCGCTCCGGCAACTTGAAGCTGGCAATGCGCTGCGCCTTCAGGAACGCGATGAGTTCTTCGAAGCTGAGATGCTCGCCGGGCTTGGCAACGACGAAGGCGCAGGCCTTCTCGCCGAACACGGGGTCCGGCATGGCCACCAGCGCCACCTGCTGCACCTTCGGGTGCATGAAGATCAGGTTCTCGACCTCCTCGCAGCTGATCTTTTCACCGCCCCGGTTGATGAGATCCTTCTTGCGTCCTTCGGCAAACACGTAGCGGCCACGCTTGCGGACGTAGTCACCCATCCGGTAGAAGCCGTCCTCTGTGAAGGCCTCGAGGTTCTTCTCGGGTGCATTGAAGTAGCCGCGGATCGTGTAGGGCCCGCGCGTCAGCAGTTCGCCCAGTTCGCCGTCGGCGACTTCGCGGCCATCGTCGTCGACCACCTTGATCTCGTCATCGACGCAGACCGGCGCGCCGGAACTCTCGAACAGCAGGTTGTCCGGATCGTCAAGGCGGGTCATGTTGATGAGGCCCTCCGCGGTGCCGTAGATCTCCTGCGGCGTCGCGCTCCATTGCGACCGGATGCGCCGACGCAACTCGGGCGCCAATCGTGCGCCGCCGTTCTGTACCACCCGCAGCGACCTCAGGTCATGGCGGGCCGGCACATCGGAATTCAGCCACTGGGTGATCAGCGGCACCGCGGCGGCGACCACCGTGACCCCGTGTTCCTGAATCAGCGGAAAGACATGTTCAGCGTCCATGCCGCGCCCGATCACGAGCGTGCCACCGAAATCGAACACCCCCAGCATGCCGGGGGAGGCCAGGTTGTAGTTGTGACCCAGCGGCAGTACGGCCAGGAAGACGGTGTTCTCGTCGAAGTCCGCCGCCTGCGCGCACAGGCGAGCGTTCAGCACGTAGTCGTCATGTGTGCGCGGGATCAGCTTCGACAGCGACGTCGTTCCCCCGGAGAGCAGCATCACCGCCAACTGCGCCGGGTCGACCTGCGCGCCTACGTGCCCGCCGGTTCGCGTCGGCGCCTGCTCGATCAGGCTTCGCAGCGAATGCTGACCTGGCAGCGCATCGTCCAGCACGAACACGCTTTTCAGGGCAGGGCAGTCACGCCGGATTTCCTGGGCGAGTTGGCGGTAGTCGAACTGCTGAAACACGCCCGGCACCATGTAGGCCACGGCGCCTGAAGCCTCCACGAAGTGCCGAACCTCGCTGTATCGATGGGCGCGCAGCGCCATCACCGGGATTGCGCCGAGCCGCATCAATGCCAGGAAGGCGACGACGAACTCGATCGAGTTCGGCAGTTGCATGACCACCCGGTCCAGGGCCTTCAGCCCCGCGTCGCCGAGTGCAGCGGCCAGTCGGTCCACCTGGCCGAGCAGTTCCGCGTACGTCAGACGCCTATTGCCCTCGATGACGGCCGTCTTGTGCGGCAGCCGGGCTGCAGCGAGCTGCACGATGTCGGCCACGCGCCGGCCGGGTCGGTATCCGGCGGCACGCCAACGCTCCACGTCGCTTGGGGGCCATGCAATGAATCCAGAAAGCATGTTGTCTCCTCTGCACGCACAGCATCCAGACCGTCGCGGTGTGCGCACTCTAGGGGCCGGTCGTGCTTCGAGCCAGATCTTCGGCGCATTCCGCGTATTCGTCAGCTGAATAGCGCGGCGCACTATCCGTTTTGCGAATGGAAGCTATCGGGCTTCTTCGAGCGGTTCGACTGACCCTCGACAAGGTCGATCCGCCCATCGAACGATAGCGTTCGCTCTGTGGCACAACCAGGAGACAGGCCCATGCAACCCGGCATGACCAAGCTGCCCCATCTGTTCGAGCGCGCCCGATTCGGCCGCTTCGAGACGAAGAACCGCATCAAGTACGGCGCCTGTTGCGTGTCGAACTACAACACGCGCGACGGTTTCATCACCGAGCGCGAGATCGCCCGCATGCGCGTGATCGCGCGCACCGGCTGCGGCATCATCACCAACCAGGGCGCATACCCCGATCCGCTCGGTGAGGGCAAGGCCTACTTCCGGCAGGTGGCGATCTTCGACGACAAGTTCCTGCCGCAGTTCGAGCGTATCGCCGCCGACATCAAGGCGCAGGGCGCCATGGCGATCCAGCAGATCCTCCATGCCGGTCGCTACGGTGGCATCGATCTGGGCTACTGCATCCAGCCCTCCGACGTGCCGCAGACGCTGCCGCACTTTCGCCCGCCCAAGGTGATGACGCAGGAGGAGATCCGCGACTGCATCCGCCAGCACGCCGAAGCAGCCCGGCGCGCGATCCGAGCCGGCTTCGACGGCACCGAGATCACCAGCTTCATGGGTTACCTGCTGGCCAACTTCAACTCGCGCTTCACCAACCAGCGCAGCGACGAATACGGCGGCTCGTTGGCGAACCGCGGCCGCTTCATGCGCGAGCTGATCGACGGCATCAAGCAGGCGACGCCGGACCACCCGCTGGTCGTGCGATTGAATGGCGCCGAGCTGATGGACAAGTGGGGCGGCAACACCGAGGACGAATGCTTCGAGCTGATGCAGCAGGCGGTCGACGTCGGCGTCGACATGATCAGCGTCACCGTGGGTTGGCAGGAGGCGCCCGAGTCGTCGATCGGCCGCGACATCCCGCCCGGCTACTGGAACTACCTGTCGGCGCGCGCGAAGAAGCTGCTCCCGAACACGCTCATCACCTTCGGCAACCGGCTGCCCGACCCGCGCATGGCCGACGACTGCCTGCGCGACGGTGTGTTCGACTTCTGGGAGGTATGCCGCCCGCTGCTGGCCGACCCCGACCTCGTGCACAAGGCCGCGGAGGACCGGCTCGACGAGGTGCGCCGCTGCATCGGCTCGCTCAACTGCCTGTCGCGGCTGTTCCGCGACCTGCCCTACACCTGCACCATGAACCCGGCGCTCGGCCACGAGGTCGAGCCCGAATACCACGTCACGCCGGCGGCCGTGAAGAAGAAAATCATGGTCATCGGCGCCGGGCCGGCCGGCATGGAGTGCGCCATCGGCGCCCGCCAGCGTGGCCACGACGTCACCGTGTTCGACAGGGCCGGGCGCATCGGCGGCAACCTGCTGGCCTACGCGAACAACGACTTGGCGCGGCCCGACGACCTGCTGTCGGTGGTGTCGCACTATGAGGTGATGGCGCGCAAGCTCGGCATCGAGCTGCGCCTGAACACCGAGGTGCACGCCAAGTTCATGCGCAGCGTGCTGCATCAGTACGACGTGTGCGTAGTCGCCGCCGGCGCGCGCATCGACCGCGGCCGGGTGGCGCACGTTCCCGGTGCCGAGCGGCTGATCGATGCGCTGGACGTCGCGCACGGCCGCGCCGGCGTGGGCCAACACGTGGTCATCGTCGGCGGCGGCAAGGTCGGGCTCACGCTCGCCGAGTCGCTGCGCAAGCACCGAGGCGCCGAGGTCACCGTGGTCGAAGCCGACAAGCGCATCGCCGGTGACGTGAAGCCGTCGTTCAAGTGGCGCCACGCGTCCTGGGTCGAAGAGCTCGGCATCACGTGTCTCACGTCCACAAGCCTAGTCAAGATCGACGAACGCGGTGCGACGGTGCGCGACGCCAAGGGCGCCGAGCGCCTGGTCGAGGCCGACAGCGTGGTGCTGGCGGCCGGCGCGGCGCCGGCTCACGACCTGCTGCACGAGTTCGAATGGATGGTCGACGAGCTGCACGGCATCGGCGACGCGATGGTGCCGCGTGGGCTCGAGCAGGCCATCGCCGACGGCTTCCGTCTGGGCGTGCGGCTGTGAACGGCAGCGCCACCACCACGCCACTGCCCACGGCGTCGGCCTGGCAGGCCGCCGCGCAGCATCACGCCGAGCTGTTCGAGCCGCTCGACCCCGGCGCACGGGTGGCGCTGATCGCGCGCTCGATGCCTTCGACGATGCTGCTATGGGAAGCCGGTGCCGCCGGCCTGCAGGCGCGGACAGAAGCCTTCGGCGGGTATTCCGCCTGTGGTGCCGACATCGCGTTGGCCGCCGACGACGAAGCGCTGAGCACCATCCGCGCTGCGCAAGCGCCCCGCCTGTTCGAGGTGTTGCGTGAGGGCATCCGCAGCGGCCACATCGTCTGCTACATGCTGCGCCGCCGCTGCGTGCTCGAGCAGCGTGGCTACGACGAACTGCTCGACGCGCTGGGCTTTGCCTTCATGGGTGCCTGCCGATGATCTTCACCAACCCTGCAGGCGCACCGGAGTTGGCCTGCGACGCCTGCGGCTGCCGTTGGTTCGACCGGATGAACGGCACCTGCTACGAGTGCGGAACCCCGGTCGCGCCCGAGGCGCAGGAGGAGTTCCGCCTCGCGGTGGAGGCCTATGTCG
Source organism: uncultured Burkholderiales bacterium (assembly GCA_937871935.1). GTDB lineage: Bacteria > Pseudomonadota > Gammaproteobacteria > Burkholderiales > Burkholderiaceae_C > JAEUPI01. Next base: position 12,842 of record CALMQI010000298.1, on the reverse strand, counting down.
CTGCGCGGCGTACGGCTCAGGTCTGCGCGGGCGCTTCGACTGCGTGAGGCGGACGCGGTACCTCGCCTCAGACCGGTGCGCGCTGCGGTCCCGGCTGCCGGGTGCAGTGCGCCAGCCAGCGTGCCATGGGTCAGCGCCGGGCGCTCCGGCTAGCGCTGCGCCGGGTTGCCGTCGCTGTCGGCTGCAGGTCCCAAGGCGCGACGTCGCCGCCAAAACGCTCGGCCAGGAAGTCGATCAGCAGCTTGAGCGGCTGGGGCTGGTGCTGGCGCGACAGGTACACGGCGTGGATGCCCAGCGGTTCGGGCTCGTGGTCGGGCAACAGCCGCACCAGCGCACCTCGCATGAGATCGTCGCCGACGAAGTAGGTGGGCAGCATCGCGATTCCGGCACCAGCCAGCGCCGCCTGCCGCAGCACCGCGGTCTCGTTGCTCGACAGCGAACCCTTCACGTCCAGGGTCGTCGCGCGGGCAGCCCGACGAAGCCGGTACTCAGCACGGGCGCCAAACGCGTGCGTGATGCATTCGTGCGTCTTGAGCTCTTCCGGGCGCTTGGGCCGCCCGCGTCGCTTCAGGTAGGCCGGTGATGCACAAAGCACCGAACGGCAGCTCGCGAGCCGGCGTGCCACGACGCCATCGTCCAGGCGATTGGTGATGCGAACGGCCAGATCGATGCGTTCGCCGACCAGGTCCACTGCCCGATCCACGGTCACGAGCTCAACCTCGATGCGGGGGTGCTGACCCTGAAAATCCACGATGGCCTGAGTGAGGCATGAAATCGCGAACGACAGGCTGGTCGTGATGCGCAGCTTGCCTGTGGGCTCGGTCCTGCGCGCGCCGACCACGGCTTGCAGGTCGGAGGCCAGCTCGAGCATCTGGCGCAGACGTGGCAGCGCCTCCAGTCCGGCCTCGCTCAGGCTCACGCGGCGTGTCGTGCGATGCAGCAGCCGCGCACCCAGCCAGCGCTCCAGTCCTTCGAGATGGCGGCTGATCATCGCGCGCGACAGGTCCAGCGTTTCAGCGGCGCGGGTCAGGCTGCCTCTGTCGGCGATCTCGATGAACGATCGGATGGCATTCAGGTGATCCATCGAATAGACCGAATTAGTTGACAATCAGTTTACAGATGCGAAGTTTATCTTCAAGGACCGAATCAATACAGTGCGCCGATCGACAACCAACCCCTTCGATGGAGCACTCGATGAAGACCTTCAAGACCTTGTCCCTGGCCCTCATACCCGCAGCGATGACGCTGGGCGTCGTCGCCACCGAAGCCGCGGCGCAATCGTCTCCGCCGCTGACCGTGCAGGTCTACAACGCCGACGGCGCGAGCTTTCACGTCAACGCCGTGCTGGTCGCCGGCAAGACCGATGCGGTTCTGCTGGACACCGGCTTCACGCGTGCCGATGCGCTGCGCATTGCCGCGATGGTGCTGGACAGCAAGAAGACGCTGAAGACCGTCTATATCAGCCAGGCCGACCCGGACTACTACTTCGGCATCGAGGTGATCAAGCAGTACTTCCCGGACGCCAAGGTGGTGACGACAGCGCCCACGCTGAAGAAAATCCAGGCGACCCTGCCGAACAAGCTGCAGGTCTGGGGCCCGCGCATGGGCGCCAACGCGCCGAAGAACGTGCCGCTGCCCGAGGTGCTGGCGGGAAACACGATCACGCTCGAAGACCAGACCCTCGAGATCCGCGGGCTCGACGACAGCCTGCCGCACCGCAGCTTCGTGTGGATCCCTTCGATCAAAACCATTGCCGGCGGCGTGAACGTGTACGCCGGACTGCACCTGTGGACGGCCGATGCACAGAGCGTGCAGGAACGCGCCGACTGGGCGAAGAAGCTGGGCACGATGGCCGCGCTGAACCCGACGACAGTGATCCCGGGCCACAGCCTTCCCGGCCAGAAGCACGACGTCTCTCAACTCGCCTGGAGCCAGGCCTACCTGGCGCGCTACGAGCAGGAAGTGCCCAAGGCGGCCAACAGCGGCGCGCTGATCGACGCGATGAAGAAGGGCTACCCCGATGCGGGCCTGGGCATCGCGCTGGAGATCGGCGCCAAGGTCAACAAGGGCGAGATGAAGTGGTGAATGGAAAGAAGACCATGTCGACGCCGACTCTCCACTACATCTACGATCCGCTTTGTGGCTGGTGCTACGGCGCCTCGCCGCTGGTCTGGGCGGCCCGGGACATGGTTCGCGTGCAGGCCCACGGCGGCGGCATGATGGCCGGCGCCGCACGCCGCGCCGTCACCCCCGAGTTGCGCCAGTTCGTGATGACGCACGACCGCCGCATCGCGCAGGCCAGCGCCCAGCCCTTCGGGCAGGGCTACTTCGAAGGCCTGCTGCGTGACCACGGCGCGGTGCTGGACTCGGCGCCGCCGATCACGGCCGTGCTCGCCGCCGACGAACTGGCCGGCGCCGGACTGGACATGCTGGCGCGCCTGCAACAGGCGCACTATGTCGAGGGCCGCCGCATCGCCGAGGTCGCCGTGCTGCAGGTACTGGCCGCAGAGGTCGGGCTGGGCGTCGAAGACTTCGGCAGCGTGTACGAAAGGCTCCATGCCGCAGCGACGCAGGCTCACATCGAACAGAGCCGGGCGCTGCTGGCACGCATTGGCGGCCACGGCTTCCCGACCTTCGCGCTGGAGCACCACGGGCAGTTCACGACCGTGCACATCGGCCCCTACCTCGGCCGGCCGGATGCTTGGCGCACCTGGCTGACGCAGCACGTGGGCGGCGTCACCGGAGTGGTAACGGGTGACTCGCTGCTCGCCTGCGGCCTTGATGGCTGTGCAACGTGAAAGGTATCAATGCGTGCGGTGAAGTCACGCCCCCACAGCGCACCCGGGTCGCGCAGGCCATGCGCTGAGGCTTATCGAGCGACGAGCGGCGCGCCCTCAGCTGCGGTAGGTCGGATCGATGCGGTCGACGATGCGTTGCAGCGCATCGAACGCGTCCTGGCCGGCGCCGTACTTCGGGTCGAAGTTCAGCGAGTCGCGCACGCAACTCTCCAGTACCGGCTGCGCGATCGCGCGCGGCTTGCCCATGGCCAGCGTGGCCAGCTGCACTTCGCAGGCGCGGTTGATTAGCCACATCAGGCTCAGGCACTGCGGCAGCGTCCGACCCATCGTCACCGGCCCGTGGTTGCGCAGCAGCAGCACCGGCTTGCTGCCGGCGCTGTCGAGGATGCGCGCGCCCTCGTCGGCATGCACCGTGATGCCCTCGAACTCGTGGTACGCGACCTTGCCGAACAGCTGTGCGGCATAGAAGTTGGTGTAGGACAGGCCTTCGTCGAGGCAGCACACCGCCATCGTCGGCGTGGTGTGCACGTGCATCACGCAGTGCGCGTCGGGCACCTGCTCGTGGATCTTGCCGTGGAAGGTAAAGCCCGCCGGGTTGATCGGCCAGTCGCTGTGGCCGATGATGTTGCCCTTCGTGTCCACCTTCACCAGGTTGGACGCGCGCACCTCGCTGTAGTGCAGACCGAACGGGTTGATCAGGAAGTGCGGCTCGGTACCCGGCACGCGCAGCGAGATGTGGTTGTAGATCAGCTCGCTCCAGCCCAAGTGGTCGAAGATGCGGTAGGCCGCGGCGAGCCGGACGCGGGCGTCCCACTCCTCGGGCGAGTAGCGGCTCGGGCGCGGGGCTGCGGCAGCGGGAAGTGACGTGTCAGTCATGGCGTTCTCCTTGGGTTTTGTGTGCGGGCGTTCACAGGCCGCCCATGCAAAGGTACTTGGTGTCGATCTAGCCCTCGATGCCGTAGCGCGAAAAAAATAGCGTGCAAATAAATCGCGCACGATGTACACTCCATCTCATGCACAAACCCAAGTCATCGTCGGCGTCACTGCCGGTCCAGTCACTCGCACTGGACCAGCAGTTGTGCTTTGCGCTGTACTCCACCCTGCTGGGGCTGAACAAGGTGTACAGGGGCTTGCTGAAGGACCTGGGCCTGACCTATCCGCAGTATCTGGTGATGCTCGTGCTCTGGGAGCGCAATGACCTCATGGTCTCCGAGATCGGCGAGCGCTTGTTCCTCGATTCGCCGACGCTCACTCCCTTGCTCAAGCGCCTGGAAGCGGCAGGCTTCGTGGCGCGGAACCGCTCCGGTGCCGACGAGCGGCAGGTCTTCGTCTCGCTGACCGCCGCGGGCAAACGCTTGCGCGAACGCGCCGTGGCGATTCCGGGTTGTGTTGCTGCGGCGATGGAGTGTTCCCCCGGCGAGATCGACCTGCTTCGTTCACAACTCAAAGACATGAGGTCGAAGCTCTACAAGAACGCGACATAAGGTTTGATGGACATCGGGCGCGACATGCGTCCGATTCCCGCATCATTACATCGCACACGAATTAATCGTACACATTCTTCAGGCCGACGTCGCGCACCGGTCGCAGTTTCCAGACGCCGAGTCGTTCCCTCTCGCTTCATCAAGGAGATGTCATGTCAATCGAAAAGGTTCTTTACCGCGCCTCCGCCAGCGCCACCGGCGGCCGTGATGGCCGCGCCGCCACCAGCGACGGCCAGGTGGACCTGCGGCTCACGACGCCACGCGAACTGGGCGGTGCAGGCGATGCCGGCACCAATCCGGAGCAGTTGTTCGCCTGCGGCTACAGCGCCTGCTTCCTGGGTGCGATGAAGTTCGTCGCGGCGCGCGACAAGCTGCTGATGCCCGCCGACGCAAGCGTTCGCGGCACGGTCGGTATCGGCGCCATCCCGAACGGCTTCGGCATCGAAGTCGACCTCGAGATCAGCCTGCCCGGGATGCTGCGAAGCGTGGCGCAGACCCTGGTCGACCGTGCCCACATCGTCTGCCCGTACTCCAACGCCACGCGCAACAACATCGACGTGCGCCTGAGCCTCGTCTGAACGTTCTCAACTCCGCTTCACTCAACAAGGAACCGAAATGAACTCCACCCGCAAAATCTTCGCCGCTACCGCTCTCTCGCTTGCCGCTGGCGCCGCGCTGGCCGCCGGCAGCCCCGGTGTCGAGCACAACACCCAGGCCTTCCTCGAGGCCCTGGCCAAGGGCGGCGGCAAGCCGCTGGAAACCCTCTCGAACGCCGACGCCCGCGCGGTGCTGGTCGGTGCGCAAGCCGGAGCCAAGCTGCCGCCGGCCGATGTGAGCGAGAAGACCATCACCGTGGACGGCAAGCCGATCAAGCTGACCATCGTGCGGCCGGCCGGCGCCAAGGGCGTGCTGCCTGCGTTCATGTTCTTTCATGGGGGTGGCTGGATCCTGGGCGACTTCCCGGTCCACGAGCGCTTCGTGCGCGACCTGGTGGCCGACTCCGGCGCGGCAGCCGTGTTCGTGAACTACACGCCCTCGCCCGAATCGCGCTATCCGGTGGCGATCAATGAGGCGTATGCCGCCACCAAGTGGGTGGCCGACAACGGCGCGCAGATCAATGTCGACGGCAAGCGGCTCGCGGTGGCCGGCAACAGCGTGGGCGGCAACATGGCGGCGGTCGTGGCCCTGATGGCCAAGACCAAGGGAGCGCCCGCGCTGCGCGCGCAAGTGCTGTTCTGGCCGGTGACCAATGCCAACTTCGAGAACGCCTCCTACGACGAGTTCGCGAACGACCACTTCCTGACCAAGAACATGATGAAGTGGTTCTGGGACGCCTACACGACGGACCCGACGCAACGGCAGGAGATCTACGCCTCGCCGCTGCTCGCGACGACCGAACAGCTGAAGGGCTTGCCGCCCGCCCTGGTGCAATCCGCCGAGAAGGACGTGTTGCGTGACGAGGGCGAGGCCTATGCCCGCAAGCTCGATGCCGCCGGCGTCACCGTGGTGGCCACGCGCTACAACGGCATGATCCACGACTTCGGGCTGCTCAACGCGCTGAGCGGCGTGCCCGCCACGCGCGCGGCGCTGCACCAGGCGAGCGAAGAGCTCAGGACGCGACTGCGTTGATCCAGCAAGGGGCCGATCTGCAGGGCTCCCGCTCTGGAGACCTGCGTCGGCGACTACCTCAGCCACCGCACAATGCCGACCTGAAGCTCGTGCGCCCGGCCACGCTGGCGGCGTGGGCGGCCTGGCATCGACTGGCCACCGTGATGGCGGACCGCTTGAAAGCGTGCCCCACGCTACAGGCTGTGCCCGGTGGTGCCGGGCAGTTGAGCCGTATCACCTCGGTCTCCGATCAAATCCAACGGCAGAAGTTTTGTACTCCAAGGCGCGCGTCATTGCCGAACCGGGCTCATGCCGCGGATGAACATGGCGAAGATCGTGCGTGAGACACCCAGCGGGTCCTTGCGCAACACGTAGCGCGGCGTGTTCTGCGGATTGGCAAGCACCGTCGCGAGCCCCTGGCAGACGGTCCAGGCGCCGAGCGTCGCTTCGCGGCTGCGATTCATCGACCCCTCGTGCTCGAGCAGGTAGTCGCCCACCGCGGCTTCCAGCAGGCCGTAGGAGCGGGTGGCCGCGTCGTGCAGTTCGGGGAAGAGTGTCTTGTCGGGGATTTCCGGCCCGTGCATCAGGTGATAGAGCGCCGGGTGCGCCAGCGCGAAGTCCACGAACGACATCAGCACCGCCATCAGACGCTCGTCCGGCGAGCGCTTGTCCTTCAGCGCTTCCATGCGGTGATCGAAGAGCTGGCGGAAACCGGCTGCCGCAATGGCCGCCAGCAGTGCCGTCTTGTTCTCGAAATGATGCAGCGGCGCCGACTGGGTGACGCCCAGGCGCCGCGCGATCTCACGCGTGGTGAGGGCGCTCAGTCCCTCGGTCTCCACGATGGCCATGCCCTGCGACACCACCTCCTCGCGGAGGTTTCCGTGGTGGTAGGAGGACTTCTTCTTGTTCACTGCCACTGACACAGTGTACTTGTGGGGACTTCGTGTCGAAGCCGGTCGGATCGCAGCGAGATGTCGCCGGAAGTTGGCACATCAGGTGCTGCGCATCAAGCAGGTGCCACCTCGAACAGCCCGGCGGCGCCCATGCCGCCGCCGACGCACATCGTCGCCACGACGTGACGCACGCCCCGTCGGCGACCCTCCAGCAATGCGTGCCCCGCCATGCGCGCGCCCGACATGCCGAACGGATGGCCGACGGTGATGCCGCCACCATTCACGTTCAGGCGCTCGTCGGGAATGCCGAGGCGTTCAGCGCAGTAGAGCACCTGCACGGCAAACGCTTCGTTCAGCTCCCACAGGCCGACATCGTCCGCGTTCAACCCGCGTTGTTTCAGCAGCTTGGGCACGGCAAACACGGGGCCGATGCCCATCTCGTCTGGCGCACAACCGGCCGTGGCGAAGCCGCGGAACCAGCCCAGCACGGGCAGGCCGCGTCGCGCTGCAAGGCCTGCATCCATCACCACGCAGGCGGCGGCGCCGTCGGACAACTGGCTGGCGTTGCCCGCCGTGACGGTGCCGCCTTCGACGACGGGCGCCAGGGCGGACAGCACCTGCTGCGTCGTCCCGGGGCGCGGACCTTCGTCGCGCGCCAGCGTGACCTCTTCTTGCCACGTCCGGCCGTCCTTGTCCTTTTTCTCCATGACGGCGCTGATGGGGACGATCTCGGCATCGAACCGGCCCGCGGCCAGCGCCTGCGCATAACGCTGCTGGCTGCGCGCGCTGTAGGCGTCCTGCGGCTCGCGGCCGATGCCGTAGCGGCGTGCCACGATGTCCGCCGTGTCGATCATGGACATGTACACGGCGGGACGGTGCTGCGCCAGCCACGGCTCTTCGCGCATGAAGCGGTTCGTCTGCTCGCGCACGCAGCTGACCGACTCCGTGCCGCCAGCGACCGCCACGTCGAGCGAGCCCGAGGCGATGGCGTGTGCCGCGATCGCGATGCTCTGCAGGCCCGACGAGCAGTAGCGGTTGACGGTCATGCCGCTGACGTGATCGGGCAGGCCGGCGGCGAGCGCGCTGATGCGCCCGACGTTGAAGCCGTTGGCTCCTTCAGGAAAGGCGCAGCCCAGGATCACGTCTTCCACCTCGCCGGGCTCGATGCCGGCGCGCTGCACGGCATGGCGCACGACATGGCCACCCAGGGTGGCACCATGGCAGCGGTTGAGCGCGCCCCGAAAGGCCTTGCCGATGGCGGTGCGGGCGTAGGACACGATGGCGACGTCACGCATGGACAAGCTCCTTGATCGAGTCGTTGCCCGCGTCCGATGGCTGAAGTTGACGGGCGTGAGCCTGCGCTTCGAGCAGGGCTTGGGCCTCGGTGCAGAACACCGGCATCCCGCACGCCATGAAGGCGTTGCGCACGTGCAGATGCGGGCTGTGCAACCAGATCGGCTTGCCGCTGGCGTCGGATGCTGCGCGGCAGTCTTGCGCGAAGCGAACCACGTCGTAGCTGGGGCCGCCGATGGCCACCAGGCCCAGCGCGACGGCATCGACACCCGCGTCGGCGGTGACACAGTTCAGCACGTCGCCCAGCAGGGCTGGCGTGCCCATCAGCATGGCCGTCAGGTCGATCGGGTTGCGGTTGAGCGAGAACGCGGGCAGCAGCCCGTCCAGCCGCGCCCGGCTCGCCGGGCTCAGCTCGGCCAGGGGCAGGCCGGCGCGAGCCGCCGCGTCGGCGGCGATGACGCAGGAGGCGCCGGAGTTGCTCACGATCGCCAGCCTGGGCTGGCGGCCCGGTGCGGCGCCGCCGGGCCAGCGCAGGTAGCCCGGCACGCAGCCCAGCATCTCGGCCATGTCGGCCACGGTGCGGCAGCCTTCCTGTGCGAACAGGGCGTCGAGCGCGGGCCCGCCCGCACCCTCGGAGCCGGTGTGCAGGCCCGCGGTGCGCCGTCCTTCGACCGACTGCCCGGCCCGCACGGCGACGACCCGCACACCGTGTCGCGTGGCAGCCTGCAAGGCCTCGCGCATGCGGTCCGGGTCACCGACCCGTTCCAGGTAGAGCAGGATCAGGCGCAGGCCGGGCCGTTGGGCCAGCGCGTGCACGAAGTCGGCCGTGTCCAGGTCGGCCTCGTTGCCGGTGGCCGCGACGCAGCGCACGCCCACACCCGCCTCGCGCAGCAAGGCGTAGACCGAGACGCCGAAGGCGCCGCTTTGCGACACGATGGCCACCGCCCCGTCCTGCCCCTGGCAATCGGCATAGATCGATGCAAACGACAGCACCGCCCCGCTGTCGAACGAGGCCACGCCGATGCTGTTCGGGCCCAGCAGTCGCATGCCGGCGGCGCGGCACAGATCGGCCAGCCGGCGCTGCTCGGCGGCACCGGCGTCGCCGACCTCGGCGTAGCCGGAGGCGAACAGCACCACCACCCGCACGCCGCGTTTGGCGCACAGCCCGAGCTGCTGTTCCACCGTGTCGGCGCCGACGCACAGGATCACGGCCTGCGGGGCTTCGGGCAGTGCATCCAGCGATGGGTAGGCCGGCAGGCCCTGGATGGTGGTCGCGCGTGGATTGACCGGGTAGACCTGCCCCCGGTAGCCATGCGCCGCCAGGTACTGCAGCGGGCGGCCGCCCACCTTGTGCGGGTTGTCGGAGGCGCCCACCACCGCGATCGAGGCGGGGGCGAGCAGGGCTTGCAAGGGGTCGATCACGGGCGCTCCCGGTCAGCGGCTGCGGTGGCCGCCGCCATGTTCTTGAGTTGGGCCTTCAGCAGCTTGCCGGTGGTGCTGGCAGGCAGGTGTTCCATCACGATCAGGCGGCTGGGCACCTTGTAGGGCGTCAGCCGCTCGCGCAGGAAGCTGCCGAGGGCCTGGGTGTCGATCTGCCGCCCGGCGGCAGGCTCGATGTAGGCCACGATCTCCTCGTCACCGTCTGTTGCGCAGCCCACCACCGCGCATTGCGCGACATCCGCAAACGCTGCGATGGCGCGCTCGACCTCGGCCGGATAGACGTTGAAGCCGCCCCGGATGATCATCTCCTTGATGCGGCCGACGATGCTCAAGTCGCCCGCCGGGCCGAAGCAGCCGATGTCGCCGGTGTGCAGCCAGCCCCGCGCGTCGATGGCAACGGCGGTCTGCGCCGGGTCGCGGAAGTAGCCCTTCATGACGTTGCGCCCCCGGATACACACCTCGCCCGGCTGGCCGGCCGGCAGGCTGCGGCCGTGCGGATCCTGCACCTCGACTTCGATGCCGGGCACCGGCCAGCCTGCCGTCACCTCAGCAGGCGGGGGATGGCCGATCGTGCGCGCGGCGATGGGCGAGGACTCGGACAGCCCATAGCCGTGGTGCAGGCGAATGCCGAGCAGTGCTTCGGTCTGTGCCTTGCGTGTGGCGTCGACGAGGGAGCCGCCGATGAAGGCCAAACGCAGGCGGTTGGGTGTGAGCGGCCGGCCCTGCTGTTGCACCCAGTCGTGCAGCCGGGCATACATCGCCGGCACGCCCATGACCACGTTCACGCCACCGCTGGCGATGGCCGCACCCAGCACCTGCGCCGAGAATCGTTCGACCAGCCGGATGGTTGCTCCCGCACGCAGTGCGCCCATCAGCGCCGTGATCAGTCCGAACGAATGCGAGATCGGCAGGGCATGGAACAGCACATCATCCGGCAGCAAGACCTCCTGGTGCAGCGAACGGCCCGTGACGAAGCGCAGGTTCGCGTGAGTCAGCATCACGCCCTTGGGTGTGCCCGTGCTGCCGGAGGTGTAGATCATCAGCGCCACGGGGTCCACGTCGTCCGCGGCAGCCGGCTCCGCCTGGGCGCCCGGCAGCTCGGAGCGCAGCAGCCGCCCTTGGGGCAGCGAGTGCAGGGCCCCCGCGGCGCCCAGGCGTTGCGCGTGGGCCTCGGCCTCGGCGGAGGAACCGGTTGCCAGGTACGCCAGGCGCGGCTCGCAATGCGCACAGATGCCGTCGATCTCGGCGGCCGACATGCGGGGATTCAGCGGCACCGCCCAGGCGCCGGTGCGCATCGCGGCAAACAGGGCGACCACCATGTCGGCACTGTTCTCGCCGATCAGGGCCACGCGTTCGCCGCGGGCCAGCCCCAGCGCCGCGAGCTCGTTGGCGCCGGCTGCGACCCGGGCTTCCAGTTCGCGATAGGTCAGCGCGCTGCCGTCGTCAAGCACCACGGCAGGGTGATCGCCGCGCCCCTGTTCGATCGCTTCGGCCATCAGCCCGTCGATTCCTCTCATGGGCGATTGCTCCAGGTTGATCTCGAGCGCCGTCGCGCTGGCTGGCGAGTCGATCGACAGGTCAACCGAGCCGGCGACGAGCATTTGCAACGACGAGCGGGCGCCGTGGCGTGATGAGCGGGCATGATCGAGAGACTCTCAGCCTCTCAGACCTCATTCGACTTGTCGCGCTTGTCCTGGCCGCGGATGGCCTCGCGCATCTCGCGCCATTGCGCGTCGCTCAGCTCGGCCAGCTCGGTGAACGAGGCGCCGTTCTGGCGGTGGCCGGCGCCGTCGATGGCGATGGTCTCGCCGGTCAGCCAGTCCACGCCATCGGCCATCAGGAACACCGCCAGGTTCTGCAGCTCGCTCATGCGGCCGACGCGGTTCATCGGGTTCTTCACTGTCTGGTCGCTCCACTCGACGCCCGGGCTCAGACGCTTGTTCGCGCCTTCGGTCGGGAACACGCCGGGCGCGATGGCGTTGAGCCGGATGCCGTAGCGGCCCCACTCGATGGCCAGCGACTTGGTCATCACGTCGACCCCGGCCTTGCTCATCGCCGACGGCACGACGAAGGGCGCGCCGGTGCGCACCCAGGTGACGACGATCGAGATCACCGAACCCTTGTGGCCGCCTTCGATCCAGCGCCGGCCGACATGGTGGGTGGTGTAGTAGGTGCCATGCAGCACGATGCCCGCGACGGCATCGAAGCCGCGCGGCGAAACGTCCAGGCGCTCTTCGGCCTGCCCACCCTCGGCGGTCGGGCGCAGCCGGCGCTCGGCGCCCGGCCCGTCCTGCAGGGCGGCACCCGGGGCGAGACGCATCTTCGCGGGCAGCCGGAGGAGCGTGCGCCGAAGTACGCCTTTCTGAGCCTCGAGGCGGTCCTGGACTACCGGCCGCCGCAGGACCAGATCGCCGACTGGCATACGGTAGTGCCCGGCAAGCGCGAGACTTTCTGGAGCATCGCGGCCGAGCACCAGGTGCCGGTGGAGAAGATCATCGCGTTCAATTTTCCGGGGTCAGCGGAGAACGGCCGCGTGGTCCCGGCCATCGTCAACTGGTACCTGCGCCGGCATCGCGGGTTCGGCTGTTCCATGACGCAGGACCATCTGAACCGGAAATTCAGGGGCGGCGAGAAGATCGCGATCCCGCTCCTCGGCGCCGTCACGCTCGGCGAGCCGCAGATCGGGAGGCCCGAGCCCCTCGACGAGGAGGCGATCGTCGCCGGGGATCTCGGTCGGTTCGACGCCGTCGTGATGGGCATCCGGGCCTACAACACCCGGCCCCGCCTGATGGCGCTCCACGAGCCGCTGATGGCCTACGTCGCCGGCGGTGGGCGGCTGGTCGTCCAGTACAACACCAACAACCGGTTCGACCCGCTGAGAGGCGCGATCGGACCTCGGCCGTTCCAGATCAGCCGGCTGCGGGTCACCGACGAGACCGCCCCGATGGTCGCCGTGAACCCCGAACATCCGGCGCTGGTCGGCCCGAACCGGCTCGGCCCGGCGGACTTCGACGGCTGGGTCCAGGAGCGGGGCCTGTACTTCGCCGACCAGTGGGACCCGGCGTACGAGGTGTTGTTCGCGGCCCACGACCCCGGCGAGGAGCCGCTGCAGGGCGGCACCCTGATCTCCCACCACGGCGAGGGGGTGTTCGTCTACACCGGGCTGTCGTTCTTCCGGCAGCTCCCGGCCGGCGTGCCCGGCGCCTACCGCCTCCTCGCGAACCTGCTGGCCCTGGAATGAGCGAGGATCCGCCGCCGCTGCTCGGCTCCTGGCGCAACCTGTACCTCGCGGTGTTGGGAAACCTGGGGCTGTTGGTGTTCCTGTT
>CALMQI010000297.1 GCA_937871935.1 uncultured Burkholderiales bacterium | reverse complement strand
GCCCGGGGGCGAGATGGGGTAGCTTCGGGGCGGAGAGAGGCCGTGGGTTTCCCGTCGCCGCAGCGCGTGACCGAGTTGCTCCAGCAGTGGAGGCAGGGCAGTCCTGCGGCCGTGGACGAGCTGATGGCCGCCGTCTACGCCGAACCCGATGAGCGTGTGCGTCAGGTGAAGGTCAAGCTCATGGTGCGCGAGATTCTGGACAAGGCGCCGAGCATCTTTCTGCCCACGCCCTACGCGTACACCGCCTGGTGGCCCTGGGTGAAAAACTACGGCGGTGAACTGCGCGCCGGCTCCGAACGCCCCGGTCCCATCCACGCGCGCATCTGGGTGGACCAGGCCCTGAAGAAGCAAATGGGCTATTGATAGCAGAGGCTACCGTGACGCAGCCCCTCCTCGAGGTGAAGAACCTCACCACCCGCTTTCGCACCGAACGGGGTGAACTCACGGCTGTCGACGACGTGAGCTTCAGCGTGGCCGCCGGCCAGACGCTGGCCATCGTCGGCGAATCGGGCTCTGGCAAAAGCGTGACCGCGATGTCGCTGATGCGCTTGATCCCCAACCCGCCGGGCCGCATCACCGGAGGCCAGATCATGTTCGAGGGCCAGGACCTGCTGAAGTTGAGCGATGCGCAGATGCGCGACATTCGCGGCGACCGCATTGCGATGATTTTTCAAGAGCCGATGAGTTCGCTGAACCCGTCGCTCACAGTGGGCTTGCAAATCGCTGAACCCGTGAACCTGCACCGCAAGATGCCGTGGACGCAGGCTTACGAGGTGGCCAAAGGCCTGCTGGAAAAAGTGCGTATCCCTGACGCCGCCAGCCGCCTGCACACCTGGCCGCACCAGTATTCGGGCGGCATGCGTCAGCGCACGATGATCGCCATGGCGCTGGCTTGCCAGCCCAAGCTGATCATTGCGGACGAACCCACCACCGCGCTCGATGTCACGGTGCAGGCCCAGATCCTGGATCTGCTGAAGGAGTTGACGCAGGAAACCGGTGCGGCGCTGGTGCTGATCACGCACGACCTGGGTGTGGTGGCGCGGTACGCAGACCATGTGGCGGTGATGTACGGGGGCCGCATCGTCGAACAGGCTGAAGCGGGTGCGCTCTATGCCAACCCGCGCCACCCCTACACGCGCGGCCTTCTGGCTTCCATTCCCCGCCTGGACAGCGCTTCAGGCCAGCGCCTGGTGCCGATTGCCGGCCAGCCACCCGACCTGGCGCGGCTGCCCCCGGGCTGCGCTTTTGCGCCGCGTTGCCAGCATGCCGACGCCACCTGCAGTGCCAGCCGCCCGCTGCTGCGGGAGCTTGCACCTGGCCACCTGGGCGCCTGCCACCACGACCAAGCCATCGACGCGAGCCCCGCCCATGCCGCCTGACCATCAAACCCTGCTGCAGGTCGAGGACCTGAAGGTCCACTTCCCCTTGCCGGCCACCGGGCTGTTTCGCAAATCGGGGGGCGCGGTGAAGGCTGTGGACGGCGTGTCGTTCAGCCTGGCGGCCGGGCAGACCCTGGGGCTGGTGGGTGAGAGCGGTTGCGGCAAGAGCACCACCGGCCTGGCGGTGCTGCGCATGCAGCCCGTCACCAGCGGGCGCATCCTGTTCGAGGGTGCCGACATCACTGCCCAGCAGGCGCGCACCGGCACTTTCCGCCGCCACATGCAGATGGTCTACCAAGACCCCTACGGCTCGCTCAACCCACGCATGAAGGTGCGCGACCTGATTGGCGAGCCGCTGCAGGTGCATGGCCTGGCCGGCAACCCCGGGGAGTTCCGGGACCGCATTGCAGGCTTGATCAAAACCGTGGGCCTGTTGCCTGACATGGCAGAGCGCTATCCGCATGAATTTTCCGGCGGCCAACGGCAGCGCATCGGCATCGCGCGGGCGCTTGCGCTGGAGCCCAGCTTGATCATCTGCGACGAACCGGTTTCGGCGCTGGACGTGTCGATCCAGGCGCAGGTGGTCAATGTGCTGCAGGAGCTGCAGGAACGCATGGGGCTGGCCTATCTGTTCATCGCTCACGACCTGGCCGTGGTGCGCCACCTGAGCCACCGCGTGGCGGTGATGTATCTCGGCCGCATCGTCGAGATCGCCAGCCGCGACGATCTTTACCGCGCGCCGCTGCACCCCTACACCCAGGCCCTGCTTTCGGCGGTGCCGGTGGCCGACCCGGTGGTGGAACGTGCACGCCAGCGCATCGTAGTGCAGGGCGAGGTGCCCAGCGCGCTGAAGCCGCCCCCGGGTTGCCGCTTCCATACGCGTTGCCCGCAGGTCATGGCGCGCTGCCGCACCGACGATCCGCCGCTCCAAGACTTGGGGCAGGGCCGCGCGGTGGCCTGCCACCTGCACAGCGTGTCCACCACCTTTCCACTGAAGAAGGCGGCCTGACCGGTAGGGTCTGCGGCAGAGCCGGCGCGCAAAAAACGCCTGCGGCCATTCATCGCATGCGTGATTCAACGCGATTTCCGAATGCTCGAACATGGCGGCATCCAACGGCAAGTTGCATGTTGCATTCCTACCTCCTGATCGAGACAGACCGATGACTCCTGCCGAGAACACCGTGGCACGCTTGATGGCCGAAGCCAAGCTGCGAGGGCGTGGCAACCGATACGAAGACTTCAGCGTCGGCCAGCGATTCGTGCACCACTGGGGGCGCACGGTGACTGAATCGGACAGTGTCGCGTTCAGCACCCTGACCCTCCACTACAACCCGCACTACACCAACGCCGACTATGCGGCGGCCCATGGGCACGCGGCAATGCCGATCAATCCGCTCTTGGTGTTCAACACCGTGTTCGGCCTGAGCGTCGAAGACCTGTCCGAAATCGGCGGCCCGTTCCTGGGGGTTGAAGAGCTGAGTTACCTGCGCGACGTCTATCCCGGCGAGACCTTGTATGCAAGCTCTGAAGTGATCGCCGCGCGGCTGGCGAGCAATCGCCCCGGGCACGGCATCGTGACTTGGCATACCCGGGGACACAACCAGCGCGGGGAAGAGGTGATCACTTTCAAGCGAGCCAATCTCGTCAGGATGCGGAGCTGAACCCGATGAAGAACCCCAACATGAAGATCGCACCGCTGACCAGCGCAGACGGCTACTTCGAAGACTTTGAAGTGGGTGCGCTGATGCGCCACGCGCGCGGCAAGACCGTCACCGAAATGGACAACGTGTTGATCACCAATATGGTGATGAACACGGCCCAAGGGCACTTCAACGAAGACGCGATGACGAAGTCGGCCAAAGGCATCTTCGGGCAACGTGTGGTCTTCGGCGGTATCAATCTGTCGATGGTCATCGGCCTGGCCTCACAGGACACGGCCGAGCAGTGCCTGCGTGAGCTGGGCATGGACAAGATCCGGCTGCTGAACCCCGTCTTCCACGGCCACACGCTGTATGCCTACACCGAGGTGCTGGAAAAGCGCGACGCCGACCGCGACGATGCGGGTGTGGTGCGGTTTCGCCACTACGGCGTGAACCAGGACGACAAGCTGTGCGTCGAGGCCGAGCGCACGGTGCTGCTCAA
Source organism: uncultured Burkholderiales bacterium (assembly GCA_937871935.1). GTDB lineage: Bacteria > Pseudomonadota > Gammaproteobacteria > Burkholderiales > Burkholderiaceae_C > JAEUPI01. Next base: position 37,485 of record CALMQI010000297.1, on the reverse strand, counting down.
GCGCAAGAGCCACTGGGCGCAGCGATGAGTGCTTCCGCGTTGAGCCTGCACCATGGCTGACGCGGAGCGCGCTGCCGCAGGCGCACTCGACGGGATGGTCGTCATCGACCTCACGCAGATGCTGGCCGGCCCCTACACCACCATGATGCTGGCCGACCAGGGTGCACGCGTCATCAAGGTGGAACCACCGGGCGGTGAAACCACCCGCAAGGCCGGCCCGCACGCCGACGGGGCGCTGCGCTACGAGCAGGGTGGTTATGGCGCCTACTTCGCGTCGGTCAACCGCAACAAGGAATCCATCGTCCTGGACCTGAAGCAGCCCTCAGGCAAAGCCGCGCTGCTGCGCCTGCTGGACCAGGCCGACGTGGTGGTGGAGAACTTTCGCTCCGGTGTCATGGAACGTTTGGGGCTGTCGTACGAAACGCTGGCTGCACGCTGCCCCAAGCTGGTCTACGCCACCTTGCGCGGCTTTGGCGACCCGCGCACCGGTCTCAGCCCTTACGCCGAGTGGCCGGCCTACGACCCCATTGCCCAGGCCATGGGCGGCATCATGGGCATCACGGGGCCGGTGGCCGGTGGCGCGCCCACCAAGATCGGGCCCGGCGTGGGCGACATCGTCCCCGGCATGTTTCTCGCGTTTGGCATTGCTTCGGCCTGCTGGCGCGCGCAGCGCACGGGTCGTGGCCAGTTTGTGGACGTTGCCATGACAGACGCCGTGTTGGCCTTGTGTGAACGCATCGTGTTCCAGTACAGCGTCACCGGCCTGGCGCCCAAGCCTGAAGGCAACGGGCACCCGCTGCTTTGCCCGTTTGGCCTGTTTGCGGCCCGTGACGGCTGGGTCAGCCTGGGGGTGCCCAACGACAGGTTCTGGGTGCCCCTGATGCAGAAGATGGGAAGGCCGGACCTGGCGCAAGACCCGGCCTATCTCAGCAACGAAGCGCGCGTGGCCCGCCGGGCCGAGGTGGAAGCGCTGGTCGGCGACTGGACGGGCCGACACACCCGCGCCGAACTCGCCACCTTACTGGGCGGCGAGATCCCATTTGCCCCGGTCTACACCGCAGCCGATGTGTTTGCCGACCCGCACTACCGCGCCCGCCAGATGCTGGTGGAGACCGAATACCCCGGCGCAGCCGCCCCGCTGGTGCTGGCCGGCACGCCGGTGAAGATGAGCGAAACCCCGGGTGCCGTGCGCCGACGCGCGCCGCTGGCGGGGGAACACAGTGCAGCGGTGCTTGCCCAGTTTGGCTTTGATGCGCAAGAGATCGCCGCGCTGAGCGCAGCCGCACTGGCGGCTGCACCGGAAAGCTCTTGAAGGAGACCCTGGTGCTGAAACGTCGGAGTTCGTTCAAGGCGGTCACCACGGCCGACGGCGCTGAAACAACCGCTGACTCGACACCCGCAACGGCCAAGGCGTGCGTGCTGAGTGAATTCGAGAAGTGGGGCGGTGTCATTCGCCGGGCCGGCACCAAGCTGGAGTGATGGTTGCGCTGCGCATCATCAGCCATCGCATGCGTGATTCCTACCAGCCCCTTCTGCAGCAACACTGAGCCGCAGTTCCAAACCCTGAGAGCCTGACCATGACCACGCGCCCCCACCGCAACCGCCGCTGCCAGCTTTCCGTGCCCGGATCGAGTGAAAAGATGATGCAAAAGGCGGCCGGCCTGGGTGTCGACTACGTGTTCCTGGATCTGGAAGACGCGGTGGCGCCGTCTGAAAAACGGCCATCGCGCAAGCGCATCGTCGACGCGCTGAACGGCCTGGACTGGGGGCGTACCACACGCTGCGTGCGCGTCAACGACCTCAGCACAGAATATGCCTACGAAGACATCATCGAAGTGGTGGAAGGTGCACGCGAGAACCTCGACCTCATCATGCTGCCCAAGGCCATGAGCGCTTCAGACGTGCAGTTTGTCGACAAGCTGCTGTCGATGATGGAAAAGAAGCTCGGCTTGAAAAAGCGCATCGGCGTGGACGTGCTGATCGAAGAAGTCGAGGCCATGATGCTGGTCGACGAGATTGCCGCATCGACACCCCGCCTGGAGTGTTTGATATTCGGCATGGGCGACTACTCAGCCAGCCAGGGCATTTCCGTGCGCGACATCGGTGGCGGCGGCGGCTACCCGGGTGACATCTGGCACTACCAGCGCCAGCGACTCACGATCGCCTGCCGTGCCAACAAGATCGACGCCGTGGACGGCCCCTACGCCGACTTCAGGGCACCCGAAGTCTTTCGCGAAGAGTGCCGCCGCGCGATGACGCTGGGCATGGTGGGCAAGTGGGCCATTCATCCTTCGCAGGTGGAGATTGCGCAGCAGGTGTTCTCGCCCAAGCCCGAGGACGTGGCGCGCGCCCGTGCCATGAAAAAGGCGTACGACGAAGCGCTGGCTCAAGGTCTGGGCGCTGTGCAGTACGAGGGCAAGATGATTGACATCGCATCGGTGCGCATCGTCAACAACACCATCCAGAAGGCTGACCGCCTGGGTCTGTGACTGCCTGCAGGGTGGGCCGGTGAACAAGAGCAAGGACTTGCCCATGAGCGAAGAAGGTGGCGCAGGCACAGCACCAATTTCAGTTGCTGAAGAGGCAAGCTTTCCCGCGCAGCACTGGGCCAGCAAGCTCGGGTGGGTGAACTTGCAGCCCAATGGGGTTGTGCTGGAGTCTTCCAGTGTTCTGGACAGGCTTTTGATTCAAGAGGCCTTCTACCGTTGGGGCATCGCCTGGGACGAGGCGCGGCTGGAAGTCGTGCGCTCGCTGTTCACGCAGGACGGCGAGCTCGTGATCACGCGCGGCAGCGACAAGCCGACATCGCGCCACGTCGGGCCCGACGTCATCGCCAAGTACGTCGACGGTGCGTCAAGGGTGCAGGCCGATCAGCGCCGCCATGCCATGAGCAACGTCGTCATCGACCGCCTGACGGCGAACGAGGCCACCACTATCGGCTACGGCATCGTGACGGTGGCTGCCAACGGGCTGAGCCTGGGCGCAACCGTCATCTATGCCGCCGAATTGCGCAAGTGTGCAGACGGCGTCTGGCGCTTCTCGCGCTTTGTTATCGGCATGGATGACTACGCCGTTGGCGGAACCGCCAAGAAGGCCGCGTTTCAGAAATTGACCGCACCGCACAAGGCACCACAACCATGAGCCGATTGAACCAACTGCTGGGCGCCCTTGCGTTGTTGTTTCTGATGGCTTGTACCTCGCTGCCAACCACACCGGCGCCGGCCCGCGTCGAGCTGGTGCGCTACGACGCCGTCACCATCGAGACCCTGGCGCAGGGCACTGGGCCGGCCATCGTCATCCTTCCCTCACTGGGCCGTGACAGCTACGAAGACTATGACCAGGTAGCGGCTGCGCTGGCAAAGTCTGGCTTCAAGGTGCTGCGGCCGCAACCCCGCGGCATCGGCCAGTCCACCGGGCCGATGAAAGGGCAAGACCTGTATGACTTTGCGCGCGACGTGGCCGCCGTCATCGACCAGCAAGCCGGCGGCCGGGCCGTCATCGTCGGACACGCCTACGGGCATTTTGTGGCCCGCATGACGGCGGTGCAGTACCCGGAGAAAGTGCGCGGCGTGGTGCTGGCCGCCGCGTCGGCCAAAGACACCGGCCAGCGCTTTCCGGCGGTGTGGACCTCGCCAGGGCGAGCCGGCAATTTGTCGCTGCCGGTCGAGCAGCGCCTGGAAGCCTTGCGTGGGAACTTCTTCGCCCCCGGCAACGACCCCAGCGTTTGGCTCAAGGGCTGGCACACGGCCACGCGTTTGATGCAAGTGGAAAAGCCCGTGCCGCAGACGGTGTGGTGGGGGGCGGGCACCGCACCATTGTTGGAACTGATTCCCGAAGAAGACCCGTTCAAGCCGCGCGACCGCTGGGACGAGTTGGTCAAGGAGTTCGGCTCGCGCGTTGTGGTCGTCACGATCCCCAAATCTTCACATGCGCTCTTCCCCGAACAACCCGTTGCGGTGGCTCAAGCCATCGAGGGTTGGGTCAATAAGTTGACTCGTTAGCCGGCGATGGATTGTTTGTTAGCGCGCCCTTGAACCTACCCGTCCAGCCCATCCAAACCAGGCATTGACCCAGGAACCAACGTGTCCGAAGACGGCAAAGGCTACATGACCGACGAGCGTCGCATGATTCGCGACGCGGCGCGCGAGTTCACGATGAAGGAAGTGCTGCCGGTGGCCAATCGGCTGGACGGCCCAGACGGCGTGATTCCGATGGAGCTGCGCCAGAAGATGGCCGACATGGGCTACTTCGGCATGATGCTCCCTGAAGAGTACGGCGGCTTGGGCCTTGGCTACTTCGAATATTGCCTGGTGGCCGAACAACTGGCGCGCGGCTGGATGTCGGTGGCTTCGCTGATGGCGCGCGGGCAGGGCGGCTGGATCCGCAAGTCCATGCCCGGGGACAAACAGGCAGAGTACCTGCGGCGCGTGGTCAAGGGCGACTTTCTGGGCGCTTCGGCCTTGTCCGAGCCGGATACGGGGTCGGACCTGGCGTCGATCTCCTGCCGCGCGGTGCGCGATGGCGACGAATGGGTGCTGACCGGAAACAAGTACTGGTGCACCTTCGCCGACGGTGCCGACTACCTGACCATCTTTGCGCGCACCTCGCCACCGCCCAGCGCCGAAAAGCGCTGGAAGGGCATCACGGCGTTCCTAATCGAAAAACCGCGCGGTACCTTTCCCAAGGGCATGGTCGGCAACCCGATCCCGAAGATCGGCTACTTCGGCTGGAAGACTTTTGAGCTGGCGCTCGACGGTGTGCGCGTACCCCTCTCAGCGCGCGTCGGTGAAGAAGGCAAGGGCTTCCTGCTGATGACCGAGGGCCTGCAAGGCATGCGCGCCCACACCGCGGCGCGCTCCATCGGCCTGGCGCAAGGTGCGTTGGAAGACGCCAGCGAATACTGCCTGCAGCGCAAGCAGTTCGGCATGCCTATTGCTGAGTACCAGGCCATCCGCTTCAAGATTGCCACCATGGCCACGGAGATCCAGGCCGCCCGTCATTTGCTCTACTTCGTCTGTGGCGAACTCGATGCAGGCCGGCGTTGCGACACCGAGGCGTCGATGGTCAAGCTGTTCGCATCGGAGATGGCTGAGCGGGTCACCTCCGAGGCCTTGCAGATTCTGGGCGGTGCGGGCTACACCAAGCTCTTTGCCGTCGAACGCTACTGGCGCGACGCCCGCCTGACCAAGATCTTCGAGGGCACTTCCGAAATTCAGCAGCGCATCATTTCGCGCAACCTGCTGGGCAAGTCGGAAGTGGAAGAGATGATTGCCGAGCGGGCCTTTGCGCAACAAACATCCCGTTGATAGGCAGGCCCGCACACCCCAGTTCCCGACACCGATCCACTCGGCACTTGAAAGCGCAATGATGAGCGAAGCCCAGGGCTACATGACGGAAGAACGCCTGGCTTTTCAGCAGCAGGCACGTGACTTCACCAACAAGGAAGTGCTGCCGGTGGCCAATCGGCTGGACCCTGAGAAGGGCGACATCCCGCGCGCGCTGATCGACCAGATGGGTGAGATGGGCTACTTCGGCATCACCATCCCCGAGGAGTTCGGCGGCTTGGGGTTGGGGTGTTTCGAGTACTGCATGATTTCGGAAGAACTGGCCCGCGGCTGGATGAGCGTGGCCAGCATCGTGGCGCGCGGCAATGGCTTTTACAAGCTGGTGCCTGGCGTGGGCGAAGAGCGCACGCGGCAGATCGAGGCCATGGCACGCGGCCAGTACCTCGGCGCATTTGCCATGTCCGAACCGCAGACGGGCTCAGACGTGAGCGGCATCGCCTGCCGCGCGCGCCGTGACGGCGACGAGTGGGTGATCAACGGCAACAAGTACTGGTGCACCTTTGCCGATGGGGCTGATTTCATCTACGTCGTCTGCCGAACGGAACCGCTGAACGAAGCGAAGCCGCATCTGGGCTTGACCGGCATCGTCGTCGAGAAGCCGCGAGGCGAATTGCCCAAGGGTGTGCAGGGCAGTCCGATTCCGAAGATTGGCTACTTCGGCTGGAAGACCTGGGAACTGGCCTTCGACAACGTGCGAGTGCCGATGAACACACCCGACGACAAGTTGGGCAAGGCGTTCTACAGCATCGCCACCGGCCTTGAGAAGGCGCGTGCCCACACGGCCGCACGTTCCGTCGGCCAGGCGCAGGGCGCGCTGGACCAGGCCATTGCCTACGCCAAGGAGCGGCGCCAGTTCAAGAAGCCCATCGCCGAGTTCCAGGCCATCCGCTTCAAGATCGCCACCATGGCCACCGAGATTGAGGCTGCGCGCCAGCTCATGTACCACGTGTGCACCTTGATCGACCAGGGCCAGCGCTCGGACAAGGAGGCGGCCATGGTCAAGTACTTTGCAGCGGAGATGGCCGAACGTGTCACTTCCGAGGCACTGCAGATACTTGGCGGCGCGGGCTTTACCACGCTGTACCCGGTGGAACGCTATTGGCGCGATGCCCGCTTGTCCAAGATCTTCGAGGGCACTTCGGAAATCCAGCAGCGCATCATCTCCGACCACCTGCTGGGCAAGGCCGAAGGCGTTTGAGGGTCACCACCGTGAGCATGGCATGAGTGAAATCAACATCACCGGGAAACTGGCGCAGCGTGCATCGTCCCTGCGCTACGAAGACCTGAGCCCGGCCGCGCTGACGCTGGCCAAGCAGTGCCTACTGGACTGGATGGCGGTGACGATTGCGGGCCGCGATGAAGAACTGGTTCGCATCCTGCTGGACGAGCGCATGGACGCGGGCCTGGCGGGCACGTCCACCGTGGTCGGACGCACCGAGCGGCTTGCATTGCCTGCTGCCGTGCTGGTGAATGGTTCGATGTCGCATGCGCTGGACTATGACGATGTCGTCAAGGCCATGCGTGGACATCCCAGCGCGCCGGTGATGCCCGTGGCCTTGGGCCTGGGCGCGCACATGCACCTTTCGGGTCGCGACTCGCTGACGGCCTTTGTCGCCGGGTTTGAAACCGAAAGCCGCGTGGGCGCGCTGTGCGCCCACAACCACTATGCGCGCGGATTTCACCCAACGGCAACGGTGGGCACATTTGGGGCGGCTGCCGCCGCGGGCCGCTTGCTGGGCTTGGACACGGCCCGCATGACGCTGGCGCTGGGTGCTGCAGGCACCCAGGCAGCCGGCCTGAAGGCGTCATTCGGCACGCACTGCAAACCACTGCACGCGGGCCGTGCGGCCGAAGCGGGTCTGTTGGCGGCACGCCTGTCAGCGCGCGGCTTCACCGCGCACGCAGACATCCTGGGCAATGAGCAGGGTTTCGCAAAGACCCAGTCCGACGGCTTCGATCTGGTTGCGGCGTTGGCCGACCCCGCGGGGGGCTTTCACGTCACCAACACCCTCTTCAAGTACCACGCCGCCTGCTTCTTGACTCATTCGAGCATCGAGGCCTTGAACCTATTGCGCAAGCAGCACCGCGTGACGCTGACGGATGTGGCCGCGGTGGAGTTGCATGTGAACCCGGGGCACTTGAAGATCTGCGGCATCGCGGCGCCCACGACGGGACTGGAGATCAAGTTCTCGCTGCCCATGATGGCGGCGATGACGCTGGCGGGTGTCGACACCGCCAACGATGCAAGCTATACCGACCTGCTCGCATCAAGGCCTGATCTGGTATCCCTGCGCAACAAGGTGCGCGTGGTATCCGACTGGGCTGGCGAGGCATCTGGCGCCGAAGTCGTGCTGACCTTGATGGACGGGCAGCGTCTTGCGCAGACTTTCGACGTGGGCGTGCCGATGCAGGACTTAGACCAGCAATGGGCAATGCTGGAGACGAAGTTCCACAGTTTGGTGGAGCCCCGCCTGGGCGGCCCACGCACGGCTCAGTTGATTGCCAGTTGTCGCCAGGCCGAACAAATTGCGGACATCGGCGCGCTGCTGGACTTGACTACGCCAGGCTTCTGACCTTCGGGCCGGTGCCCGCCCGCTTCAACACGTCCCGTATCGACGCGAGGCACACTCAACCAATAGAGGTCAGCACTGGGCAACTGCCGCAATCAGCTGGTCAAGATAGTGGCTGCGGTGCAACTGGAGTCGCACCTGCGGTGCACCAATGCCCATCGCCAAACGCTGGCCGCGTATGGTGGACGGCAGCAACATCGCAATCACCGCGTGGCCGGGGTTGAGCACGCCCGCCGACTGGTAGTGGCCCAGCTCGCGGGCCTTGGCAACTTCAGTCAGTATGTCCGTCACATGTGCTGGTTTGCAGCCGACATCCAGCTCGGCGTTGTGCCGGCGCAGAAGCAGGCTGATGCGGTCGTTGTCCATGGCGGTCATGAGCATGATGCCGGTGGCCGTGAGGTGCGGTGGGCGTTTCGTTCCCACCACAGGGGTGAAGCGCACGGCCTGCTTGGAGTGAACAACCGAAACGTACTGCAGGTGGGTGCAGTCCAGTCGGCCCAGCACGATGGTCTCGCCGGTGGTTTGCGCCAGTTGCTGCATCGCCTGTTCGATCGCGCGCGGCCGGTCGGGCAGGTGCGACACCCACCCGCACAGGTTGGCCACGCGCATCGAAGGGCAGTACTCGCGCGTAGTCGGACTGAAGTCGATGTAGCCGTCGGACACCAGGGTCTTGAGCAGCATGGAGACGCTGGACTGCGGCGCGTCCAGCGCCTCCACCAAGTCGGAAACGCGCAGCGGTTTGCGCTGACGCTCGAATACCTCGAGCAGGTCAAACGCTCTTGCGGCTGACTTGACGGACCTTTGCATGCTTGTCTCCAGACTTACCCTTGCCGGCCTGCAAAGCAGACCCTGAGTACTTGTGTGCCCAGGCTCAATTCTCTATAGTTCTGCAATGCAGAACCAAGTTCTGCAGCGATGAAATTCTCTGGTCCCAGTCTTTGCGCGTCAAGTTGGGGCTTCCCCACCCCCCGGCTGGCCCCCTACCGGCCCTCCACCACACCCTTGGCATAACCATGAAGCCAGCATCCAGCGACCCAGGTTCCGACGGGAACGACGTCAATGGGGAAGGAGACGACCGCCACTTCGTGACGGCGCTGGCCCGTGGCTTAGAGGTCTTGGCCTGCTTTCCGTCGGGCGAAGCCCAACTGGGGAACCAGCAATTGGCTGCAACCTGCAAGTTGCCCAAGTCCACGGTGTCGCGCTTGACGATGACCTTGACGCGACTGGGGTATCTCATCCAGGTGCCCGACACTGGCCGCTATCGCCTGGGCATGGCGACGCTGGCCTTGGGTACCGCCATGATGTCCAGATTGGACGTGCGCCAGGTCGCACGGCCGCTGATGCAGGAACTGGCTGCGTTCGCAGGCGCGTCGGTGTCGCTGGGCGTGCGCGAGCGCTTGTCCATCATCTACATCGAGCACTGCCGGGCGCAGACGGCGCTGGCCGTCTCCAGCGACGTTGGGAGCCGCTTTCCCCTGGCCACATCAGCCATGGGCCGCGCCTACCTGGCGGTGGCCGAAGACACGGAGCGCGCAGGCATCATGCTGGCCCTGCGGGCGCAGGGCGATGACGACTGGGCCAGCACCGTGGCCGGCATTGAAAGGGCCGCACAGGACCACCGCAAGCTGGGCGTGACCTGTTCCTTCGGCGACTGGCACAGCGACGTCAACGGCATTGGCCGTGCCTTCAACCCGGGCGGCGGCTTGCCGCCGATGTCCATCAGTTGCACCGGGCCCGCCAGTCGGCTGAAGCAGGACTTCTTGCTGCAAGAGGTGCGGCCGCGCCTGATCGACCTCACGCAGCGCATCGAGGCAACTCTGCCGCAATGAAGGCGGTTTGCTTGAGCCAATGGCCGCCCTGGGCCGATCGGCAGTGGCAGATCGCCTTGGCCAAGAAAGGCAGTGCGTGATCGTGCTTCGGCGCGGTCATCATGCATGTGATGGGTAGGCCCGGCAAGCCGCACTAGCATCTGCTGCGCGGGCCGAACAGGCCGCTGCGCCACGCGCCCTGACGGGGTGCACCTCCGACGTCTTCTGCCGCCATGTGCCGATGGACCCACTGGGCCGACGCGCACGATCCAAGGAACCCCCTGCCATGCCCAGCAGCTACCAAGTCCGCGGCGCCATCGCCGTGATCGCCTTTGATTTCCCACCCGTCAACGGCCTTGGATCGCCACTGCGCACCGACCTGATGGCAGCGCTGGACCGTGCCAATGCTGACCGCGATGTTCGCGCCGTCGTCATCACCGGCACGTCAAAGGCGTTCAGCGGAGGCGCTGATGTCAAGGAACTCGGTACACCGGCCGCATCGCGCGATCCGCGCCTGCCCGTGCTGATTTCGGCGCTGGAAGATTCACCCAAGCCCGTTGTGGCCGCCATCGCCGGCATCTGCATGGGTGGCGGTCTGGAACTGGCATTGGGCGCGCACTACCGCGTGGCCAAGGCCGATGCCCGAGTCTCGCTGCCCGAGGTGAAGCTGGGCCTGCTGCCAGGGGCCGGCGGTACACAACGCCTGCCGCGGGCCATTGGCCTGGAACGCGCGCTGAACATGATCGTCACGGGCGAGACTCTGCCGGCTGCGCAGTTCAGCGGCACGGCGTTGTTTGACGCCGTGACCGATGGCGACGTGGTGGATGCCGCTCTAGCGCTGGCTGGCAAGGTGGTGCAGGAGGCGCTGCCCCTCAAACGCCTACGCGACCTGAAGGTTCGCGAGCCGCAGGCCGAAGCCTTTCTGCAGTTTGCCCGCAACAGCGTGGCCGCCACCGCGGGGCTCCCTGCGCCGCTCAAATGTGTGGAGGCCGTTTCGTGGTGTGTCAGCAAGCCGTTCGACGAAGCGCTGCGGCTGGAGCGCGAGGCGTTCCTGCAACTGATGGCCAGCGCCGAGTCGCGCGCCATGCGCCACAACTTCGCTGCCGAACGGCTGGCCGGCAAGGTGGCCGACTTGCCCGATGGTGTGCCGCTGCGCGAGATCCACAAGGTGGGGGTGATCGGCGCCGGCACCATGGGTGGTGGCATCACCATGAACTTCCTCAACGTGGGCATTCCGGTGGTGCTGCTGGAGACCCAGCAGCAGGCCCTGGACCGGGGCCTGAGCACCATTCGGCGCAACTACGAGACTTCGGCGAAGAAGGGCAAGCTCACCGCCGAGCAGGTGGAAGAGCGCATGAGCCTGGTGACGCCGACGCTGGATTACGCCGCGCTGGCCGATGCCGACCTGGTGATCGAAGCGGTGTTCGAAAACATGGACGTCAAGCAGCAGGTCTTTGCCCGTCTGGACGAAATCTGCAAGCCCGGTGCCATCCTGGCTTCGAACACGTCTTACCTGGACATCAACCGCATCGCCACGTTCACCAAACGCCCGCATGACGTGCTGGGTTTGCATTTCTTCAGCCCGGCCAACGTGATGCGCCTGCTGGAGGTAGTGCGCGGTGCCAAGACCGCGCCAGACGCGCTGGCCACATGCCTGGCGCTGGCCCGCAAGATCGGCAAGATCGCGGTGGTCTCTGGCGTCTGTGACGGCTTCATCGGCAACCGCATGCTGGCGCCGTATGGCGCGGCCGCCCAAGGGCTCATCAATGCCGGCGCCTTGCCGCACCAAGTAGATGGCGCTCTACAGAAGTTCGGCATGGCCATGGGACCGTTCCGCATGGGGGACCTGGCCGGCCTGGACATCGGCTGGGCCACACGCAAGCGCAAGGCGGCCGAAACCGGTATCAGCAAGCCCGTTGTGGCGGACAAGCTGTGCGAGGTGGGACGCTACGGCCAGAAGACGGGCGCCGGTTGGTACCGCTACGAAGCAGGCAAACGCGATCCGATCCCCGACCCGGTGACCGAACAGCTGATCGCCGAGTACCGCACGGCCCACGGCATCACGCCGCGCAAGGTGAGCGACGCCGAAGTGGTAGAGCGCTGCATCTACGCGCTCATCAACGAGGGCGCCCGCATCCTGCAAGAAGGCATTGCCGCCCGTGCCAGCGACATCGACCTGGTCTACCTCAACGGCTACGGCTTTCCGCGCCCCAGCGGCGGGCCCATGTTTTATGCCGACAGCGTGGGCCTGCCCAACGTGGTGCGCGCACTCAGGCGCTTTGCCGCCGAGCCGGGCGCGGACAAGTCCTGGCAGCCGGCACCGCTGCTGCTGCAACTCGCTGAGCAGGGAAAGTCGTTCAACTGAACCCACCGGCCTGACCCCGCACCCGACACACGCAAGGACACCGAACACCATGAACGACGTCGCCATTGTTTCCACCGCCCGCACCGGCTTGGCCAAGAGCTGGAAGGGCGCCTTCAACATGACGTATGCGCCCACGCTGGCCGCGCATTCGATCAAACACGCGGTGCAGCGCGCCGGCATCGACCCCGGCGAAGTCGAAGACGTGATCCTCGGTGCCTCGCTGCTGGAAGGCACCACCGGCGGCAACGTGGCACGCATTGCCGCATTGCGCGCAGGCCTTCCGGTCACGACGGCGGGTGTTTCCATCAACCGCTTCTGCTCTTCGGGCCTGCAGGCCATCGCGATGGCGGCGCAGCGCATCATCGTCGACCAGGTGCCGGTGATGGTGGCGGGCGGCGTCGAGAGCATCTCGTGCGTGCAGAACGAGGTCAACCGCCACATGCGCGTCGACCCGGCCATGCAGGACATGAAACCCGAGATCTACTGGAACATGCTGCAGACGGCGGAGCAGGTGGCCAAGCGCTACGGCATCAGCCGGGAGGATCAAGACGCATATGGCGCGCGCAGCCAGCAGCGCGCCGCCGCAGCCCAGGCTGCAGGCAGGTTCGTCGAAGAAATTGCGCCGATGACCACCATCATGGGCGTGGTGGACAAGGCCAGCGGTCACATCGGCCGCCGCGAAGTGACGATTGCCGCCGACGAGGGCATTCGCGCCGACACGACGCTGGACGCTGTCAGCAAGATTCGCTCGGTGATGCCGGGCGGGGTGATCACGGCGGGCAATGCCAGCCAGTTCAGCGACGGCTCTTCGGTGTGCGTGCTGATGAACGCCAAGCTGGCCGAACAGCGCGGCATCAAACCGCTGGGGCTCTTTCGCGGTTTTGCGGTGGCGGGCTGCGAGCCCGACGAAATGGGCATCGGCCCCGTCTTCGCCATTCCGCGCCTTCTGCAGCGTGCGGGCCTGAAGGTCGATGACATCGGTCTGTGGGAACTGAACGAAGCCTTTGCGGTGCAGGTGCTGTATTGCCGCGAGAAGTTGGGCATTCCTGACGAGCGACTCAACGTCAACGGCGGCGCCATTGCGGTGGGCCACCCCTACGGCGTGAGCGGCTCGCGCCTGACCGGCCACGCGCTCATTGAAGGCAAGCGGCGCGGCGTGAAGTACGCGGTCGTCACCATGTGCATCGGTGGCGGGCAGGGCGCTGCAGGCCTGTTCGAGGTGGTCTGACCCGTGGCGGACCTACGTTTCTTGAGTTGCGATTGAGAGGAGCAAGGCTTTGAAGATCATGGTGGGCGTGAAACGTGTGGTGGACTACAACGTCAAGGTACGTGTGAAGTCCGACGGCACAGGGGTGGACCTCGCCAACGTCAAGATGAGCATGAATCCCTTCGACGAGATTGCCATCGAGGAGGCCGTTCGCCTGCGAGAGAAAGGCGTGGCCACCGAGGTGATCGCCATGTCTTGTGGCGTGACCCAGTGCCAGGAGACGCTGCGCACCGCGATGGCCATCGGCGCCGACCGCGCCATCCTCGTCGAGTGTGTTGACGAACTGCAGCCGCTGGCCGTCGCCAAGCTGCTCAAGGCGCTGGTCGACAAGGAACAGCCGGGCCTGGTGATCCTCGGCAAGCAAGCGATCGATGACGACTGCAACCAGACCGGCCAGATGCTGGCCGCGCTGGGCAACCTGCCGCAGGCCACCTTCGCCTCCAAGGTCGAGGTCGCCGACGGTTTCGCGACGGTGACGCGCGAGGTCGACGGCGGTGCCGAGACGCTGAAGATCAAGCTGCCGGCCGTCATCACCACCGACCTGCGCCTGAACGAACCGCGCTACGTCACGCTGCCCAACATCATGAAGGCCAAGAAGAAGCCGCTCGAGGTGCTGAAGCCGGCGGATCTGGGCGTGGACGTGACACCGCGCATTAAGACGCTGACGGTCAGCGAGCCGCCCAAGCGCGGAGCCGGCATCAAGGTGCCCGACGTCGCGACGCTCGTGGCCAAGCTCAAGAACGAAGCGAAGGTGATCTGATGGCAGCCCTGGTCATTGCCGAACACGACAACGCGTCCATCAAGGGCGCCACCCTCAACACCATGACCGCCGCCCTCGCCTGCGGTGGCGACGTGCATGTGCTGGTCGCTGGTGCCAACGCCGGCCCGGCCGCGCAGGCCGCGGCGCAGATCGCCGGTGTCGCGAAGGTGCTTCACGCCGACGCCGCCGGCCTCGACCACGGGCTGGCCGAGAACGTCGCGGCGCAGATCGTCGCCATCGCCAAGGACTACAGCCACATCCTGTTTTCGGCCACCGCCGCCGGAAAGAACGTCGCACCGCGGCTGGCCGCGCTGCTGGACGTGGCACAGATCAGCGACGCGACCAAGGTCGTCAGTGCCGACACCTTCGAGCGCTCGATCTACGCCGGCAACGCGATCGCCACGGTGCAGAGCCTGGATGCGATCAAGGTCATCACCGTGCGCACCACCGGCTTCGACCCGGCGGCGGCGGCCGGTGTCAGCGCCACGGTCGAGAGCCTGGCGGCGGTGGACGACAACGGCAGCAGCAGTTTCATGGGCAGCGAGATCGCCAAGAGCGACCGTCCCGAGCTGACGGCGGCCAAGATCATCGTCAGCGGCGGCCGGGCGCTGGGCTCCAGCGACAAGTTCGCCGAGGTGCTGACGCCGCTGGCCGACAAGCTCGGTGCGGCGCTGGGCGCCAGCCGCGCGGCCGTCGACGCGGGTTATGCCCCCAACGACTGGCAGGTCGGGCAGACCGGGAAGATCGTCGCGCCGCAGCTGTACATCGCCGCGGGCATCAGCGGCGCCATCCAGCATCTGGCTGGCATGAAGGACTCCAAGGTGATTGTCGCGATCAACAAGGACCCCGAAGCGCCCATCTTCAGCGTTGCCGACTACGGGCTGGAGGCCGACCTGTTCCAGGCCGTTCCGGAACTGCTGGCTGCGTTGTGAGGGGCCTTCACTGATCGCGTATGCGATGGAACGGTGTTGCTCGGGATCCCACACTTGAAGCACTCCACCTCTCCAGTGCACCATGGACCAGATCAAACTCGGACAAGTCAGCGTTTCGAGCCTCGTTGAACGCGACGGCCCTGTTCGCACGGCGCTCGCCATGTTCCCGAACGCGACGCCCGAGCGCGTGGCGAGCGCCCTGGCCAAGCTGCCCGGCTTCACCTTCGACGCTGTGACGGAGATGATCGTCATCACTTACCAGTCGTTTGTCTTGCGCACGCCGAACTGCACCGTGTTGATCGACACCTGCGTGGGCGATCACCCCGGCTACCCGCCCACATTGAGCTACGACAAGACGCCATGGCTGAAGGCGCTGGAAGCCAACCGCCTCACAGTCGAGGACATCGATTATGTCTTCTGCACCCACCTGCACATCGACCACGTGGGCTGGAACACGCGGCTGGAAGACGGCCGGCACGTGCCCACTTTCCCCAACGCCAAGTACATCTTCTCGCGCAAGGAATATGAACACTGGAAGGCCAACGAAAGCATGGCCGTCGGCCCGTCGTTCAACCTGTGCGTGACACCTATTGTCGAAGCGGGCCAGGCGCTGCTGGTGGACGATGGGTTCGTGCTGAACGACGAACTTTCACTGGTGCCGGCGGCGGGCCACTCCCCCGGCCACGTCTGCGTCAGCCTGAAGTCCCAGGGCTACCACGCCCTCTTTTGCGGCGACATGATGCACCACGCCATCCAGTGCATCGAGCCCGACTGGAGCACCCGGCTCTGTTCAGACCCGGCAGGTGCCGCTGCCACGCGCCACAACTTCTTCTCGCGCTTCTGCAAGACCGACACCCTGTTCCTGCCCACCCACTTTCCGGCCCCAACCGCCGGGCATGTGCGGGCAGACGGCGGCAGCTACCGCTTCGACTTCCTGAAGTCGGTTTGATCGATTGCACAGCCCCGTGACCGCAGCCACCACCCGCTCGCGCATCAGCGCGCCAGACCCCGAAGCACTCGCCCCCGAGGGCAGGGCCGTTTTTGATGCGGCCATTCGCACCTTCGGCGCGCCATTGGGCCCCCGCATTCCCCTGTTGCACAGCCCCGACCTGGCGGTGGCGTGGAGCAAGGTGGGCGTGGCGCTCAGGAAGTCAACGCTCAAGCCCGCCTTGCGAGAACTGGCCATTCTGGTCGTCGGCCAGCATTGGCGTGCCGACTTTGAGTGGTATGCCCATGCACCCAAGGCTGCGGCGGCCGGTGTCACCGAAGCGCAGCTCGAGGACATCAAGAACGGCAGGACGCCCCATTTCGACGATGAAGAAATGCGCCAAGTGTTTGCCTACTGTAGCGAGTTGGTTCTGACGCGACAAGTGAGCGACGCCACTTACGACGCCACCAAAAAACTCCTCGGCGAACGTCTGATCGTCGAACTGACCGCGCTGGCCGGGCACTTCACCAATGTGGCCATGACGCTGAACGCACACCGGGTGCAACTGCCCACTGGCGTGCCTTCACCGTTCACCGGGGTGGTACCACCGCAGGGCACGCCTGGGTTGTTTCGCACCGGCTGGTTCGAACGGGCGGGTGTGGCCTTGCGCTACCGCACGCGCGCCGGAGACGGCCCCACGCTGGTGTTTGTGCATGAGCTGGGCGGCACGGCCGAGAGCTGGGACGGGTGCATCGCCCATCTGCCGCCAACCAGGGCCGTGCTGTGCATGGAATGGCGCGGCGCCGGGCTTTCTTCCAAAGTGCAGGCGCCGGTTCAGTTCGACGACATCGTGCAAGACCTGCAGCAGTTGCTTTTGCAGGTGGGCGGGGCAGGCACGTTCGTGTTGGTTGGCGTAGCGGCCGGCGCAGGCGTTTGCCTGGGCATGGCCGCGCGACACCCCGCACGCATCACAGGGCTGGTGGCCACCGTGCCGGCGCTGGGCACACCGGTCGAGCAGCGGGCCGGGATGGCGCAATTTGCCGACACACTGGAACGCGAGGGCATGCCGTTCATGATGGGCATGGAGCGCACCTACCCGGACCTGCTGCGCCATCAGCATCCCGAACGCTGGGCGGACTTCCGCTTGCGGTATCTGGGGAATGATTCCCGCAGCTATGCGCACCTACTGCGCATGGTGATGACGATCGACCTGTCGCAAGACATCCCGCGCGTGCAGTGTCCGACCTTGGTGATCGGGGGCACGCACGACATCCGGCCTGTCACCCTGATGCAGGCGCTGGCAGCCCAGTTGCCCAAAGGCCGCTTCGAGGAAGTCCCGGCCGGCCACTTCATGCCCTCCCAAGCGCCAGACCTGCTGGCCCTGGCCATCGAGCGCTTTGTGAGCGCGCTGCCGGTGGCTGTTGCCGTTGAAGGAGTGTGAAGATGCTGTTGCACTGGTCCCCGCGTTCGCCGTTTGTCCACAAGGTGATGGTGGCCCTGGAAGAAACGGGTCTGCGCCCGCGCGTCGACTTGACACGATCGGTGGTGCCGACGCTCGACCCCGAGCACGTCATTTATCGGGTCAACCCGCTGGGCCAGATCCCGACGCTGGAGCTTGACGACGGCAGCGTACTGCACGACTCCTTGGTCATCGCCTTCTATCTGAATGACTTGTGCGGAGAAGAGCTGCTGATTCCGAGCGATGCCGACGAGCGCATCGATACGCTGCGGCGCCACGCCTTGGGCAACGGCCTGATCGAAGCCATGGTGGCGTGGGTGATCGACCGCTACACCCCGCCGGAAAAGCAGATCCCCACGCGCGCACAGCACTACGCCATCAAGCTGGAGAAGACGCTGGCGCTGCTGGAGGCCGACGCGGGCTTGCGCAAGCCCGGCCGCTTTGACTTCGGCGACATCGCCATCGCTACGGCCTTGGCGTACATCGATTTCCGCAGGCTGCAACCGGGTTGGGCCGGCCAGCACCCCCAAACTGGCGAATGGTATGACCAGATTGCTCAACGGCCTTCAATGATCACCGCGCGCTTGCAGGACGGCTGAGCGCCACTGCGCCAACTTTCGCACCAAGGAAACATCGCAATGGGAAACATACGTTCGGACATCGCCTGGAGCACGGCCGACCGCATCGTCGTGCGCGGCAAGAACTTCACTGATGAAATTCTGGGCAAGCTGAACCTTGGCGACTTTGCCTGGCTTCAGCTCACCGGCACGATGCCCACGCCACAGCAGTCCACCGTGTTCAACGCCATCATCGTTGCCTTGGTCGAACACGGCATGACGCCGTCGGTGATCGTCGCGCGCATGACGTATTCCTGTGCCCCCGAAGCGCTGCAGTCGGCGGTGGCTGCAGGCCTGTGCGGGCTGGGCAACAACGTGGTGGGGTCGATGGAGGGCGCAGCGCGCTACCTGACCGAGGCGTTGCCGAAGGACGCGCCCGCCGACACCGAGCTGGAGTCCCTGGCCGTGCAGATCGTGGCGCGCTTTCGCAAGGACAAAACGCCGATACCGGGGCTTGGGCACGTGGTGCACACGCAACTCGATCCGCGCACGACGCGCCTGTTCACCATTGCCGAAGAAAACGGCTTTTCAGGGCGCTATGTCCGCTTGCTGCAGCTGGTACACGCCGAAGCCCAAAGGGCAACGGGCAAGCAGATGCCGATCAATGCCACGGGCGTGATTGGTGCCCTGAGCTGCGAGCTGGGCTTCCCCTGGAAGATCACGCGTGGCTTTGGCGTCATGGCGCGCGCCATCGGCCTGGTGGGCCATCTGCTAGAAGAAAGCACGCAGCCGATTTCGCGTGAAGTCTGGTCGCGCACCGAGCATGAATCGTCTTCACACCTGCGGCCGGGCGCAGCGGCATCATGATCAACAAGTTTGTCGGCACGGTGGCCGATGCACTGGCAGGCATTAAGGACGGTGCTGTCATCCTGGTGGGGGGCTTCGGCGCCGTGGGCCAGGCCAACAACCTCATCGACGGCCTGATCGAGCTGGGGCTGCGCGACCTCACGGTGGTGGCCAACAACGCCGGCTACCGGCAGGCAGGCCTGGCCCGGCTGTTGCAACTGCGGCGGGTGCGCAAGATCATCTGCAGCTTTCCGCGCATTGCGGGTTCAACCTCATTTGAAGAGCTTTACCGGGCAGGCGATATCGAACTGGAACTGGTGCCGCAAGGCACGCTGGCCGAGCGCATGCGGGCTGCAGGTGCAGGCATTCCGGCCTTCTTTACTGCCACGGCCGCCGGAACCGACCTTGCACAGGGCAAGGAAACACGCGAGATCAACGGCCGCACCTACGTGCTGGAGCATGCCCTGCATGGCGACGTGGCCTTGGTCGAGGCCTGGCGTGCCGACCGCTGGGGCAACCTGGTCTACCGCGAGGCGGGGCGCAACTTTAACCCCGTGATGGCCACGGCCGCCGCCCTGACCGTGGCGCAAACTCAGCACGTGTCTGAATTGGGCGAGATCGATCCCGAGACCATCGTGACACCGGGCATCTTCGTCAACCGGGTGGTTCACGTGCCCTACGGCAACCCCGAGATCCTGCTCTGAGAGGCCACCATGAACAGCGACAAGAAGGTCAACGCCTGGACGCCCCTGGACCGGGCGGGGCTCGCACGGCGTGTGGCGCAGGACATTCCGGAAGGTTGGTACGTGAACCTGGGCATCGGCGTGCCGACATCAGTCGCGAACTACGTGCCGCAGGGCCGCGAAGTCATATTTCATTCCGAGAATGGCATCCTGGGCCTGGGCCCGGCACCGCTGGAAAAGGACATCGACCCCTGGCTCGTGAATGCCGGCAAGCAATACGTCACGCTGGTGCAGGGCGGCAGCTATTTCCACCATGCAGACAGCTTCACGATGATTCGCGGCAAACACCTGGACCTGTGCGTGCTGGGTGCGTTTGAAGTGGCGCAGAACGGGGACCTCGCCAACTGGTCTACCGCAAAGCCCGGCGCTGCGCCGGCTGTGGGCGGCGCCATGGACCTAGCGGTGGGCGCCAAGCGTTTGTGGGTCGTGATGGATCACATGACGAAGGAGGGCCGCCCAAAACTGGTCCGCAAATGCAGCTATCCGCTGACGGCACCGACCTGTGTGACGCGGGTCTACACCAGCTTGGCGGTGCTCGATGTCGTGCCAGCCGGGTTTAGGGTCGTCGACATGGTGCCGGGTTTGTCCTTCCGTGCGCTGCAGCAATGCACCGAAGCCCAACTCGTGCCGGAGGTGCCTGCAACGGCAGCAGTCTGACAGTCCCGTGCCGAGGCGACTGTAGCCTGGGCCTGCACCAGCACCGTTTCGCGTGCGGCCCAGGAGCGAGCACCAAATGTATTCGGGATATTTTGCTCAGCTGCGACGCCAAGGTGCAGGCGCGCTCAGGTGCTCTTGGACATGCCTGAAGGCTCGAACCGTCGCTCGTTGCACCGAAATCAGGGGCACACACTGATGCGGCGCTTGAAGGGCGGAGCGTGCCCCGCGAGTTGACATAAGCCTTATCGGCGGCAGCGTGGTGCACTCTTCCGATCCGCCTCAAGCCCTGGTCTCTCCCTTTGCGACAGCAGCTGGCGCGCCCCGTGCCTTGGTGCTTGCGCTCGGGCACCCTGGTCACCTTGCGCTCGACCGAATAGCGCCAGCCCCGCGGGGCCTGCGCCACCTCGGTTGCCTGCGTAGGGGCGAGTTCCTGCAGCATCGTGCCGGCCAGCGACTGCACCACCGTTACCCGCGCGAGCGCGCAGCCTTCCTTGCCGCCGCCAGGACCTTGACGTCCTGGTCTTCGCTGTTGAGGAAGACGTATCGGCTCATGGTTTCGCTTGTCGGGGGGCAAGCCCTTGGTCGTTCACGTCATTTCGACCCTGGCCGAATCCGTCCTGCTCGGTCAGACCTCGAAGGACCAAGCGCACAAGTGCGACGGGGCGACTTGATGGCGCTGGGTTGACTCGTAGCCTGCTCCGATGCTGACCGACACCGACTTCGGGTTACCTGCCCGAGCAGTTCCTGTCGTCCGGCAGCAACCAGCGCCATGATCAATACGGAGGCTCGGTCGAGAACCGCGCCCGCTTCGTGCTGCAGGTGCTGGACGCCATGGTGGCCGAGGCTGGCGCCGACCGTGTCGGCATCAAGCTGTCGCCGGAGATGAACTACAACAGCATCACCGACGCCGCCCCGCAGGAGACCTACGCCTATTTGGTCGACCAGCTGCGCGGCAAGGGCCTGGCCTACCTGCACGTGGCCTTGTTCGGTGCCAAGTTCGACTACCACGCGATGCTGCGCCCGCGTTTCGGTGGCACCTACCTGATCGGCAGCGGCCTCACGCAGGACAGCGCCGAGAAGCTGGTGGCCGACGGCAAGGCCGATGCGGTCGTGTTCGGCAGCGCCTTCCTGGCGAACCCCGACCTGCCGGAGCGCTTCCGCGTCGGCGCCGCGCTCAACGCGCCGGACCACAAGACCTACTTCTCGCCGCCCACCGCGCAGGGCTACATCGACTACCCGACGCTGGCGACTGCTTGACAGCTCCCTTTCACGAAAGGCACACGCCCATGGCCTCCATCGTCCGCATGCAGCGCGCCAACCACGGCGCCCAGTTCCGCGCGGTGCGACTGCATGGCGCCGATCCGACGCAACTCGATCCCTTCATCGGCATCGACCATGCGTGGATGAGCGCACCCACCTTCCCGCCGCATCCGCATGCGGGCTTTACTGCGGTGACCTACCTGTTCCTCGATTCCGAGACCGGCATGGCCAATCGTGACTCGCTGGGCACGCGCAACCTGATCGAGCCCGGCGGTCTGCACTGGACCGCCGCGGGGCGCGGTGTGGTCCACGAAGAGGTGCCTGCCGTGACGGGCAGCACCACGCATTTGCTGCAGATCTTCGTCAACCTGCCGGAAGCCCGCCAGGACGCGGCGCCGTTCGCACTGAGCCTGGCCTCGCAGGACGTGCCCGTGGTGCAGCGGGCCGGTGCACGCGTGCGCGTGCCGCTGGGCGGCTACGGTGACGTGCATTCGCCGCTGGTGCCACCGACTGCCGTCACGCTGCTGGACATCACGCTGGAGGCTGGCGCCGAACTGGAGATTCCCGTTCCCGCTGGTCATCGCGCCTTCTTCATGCCGGTCAACGGCAGCGCGGAACTCGACGGCGTCGACTTCGGCCTGAACGAGCTTGGGGCGGCGTTCCTGCCGATCTCGGCCGTCGCAACGAGTCATCGGCTCGTCGCCAAGTCCGGCATGGCCAAGGTTGCTGTCTTCATCGGCGAGCCGCTGCGCCAGCCCTTGTTCTCCAACGGCCCCATGGCGTTCGCCAGCCAGCAGAAGCTGATCGCGGCCACCGCCGCCTACCAACGGGGCGACATGGGCCGGCTGTGATCCGCAGCCACGGCCGGATGGGCTTGTTCGGGTAGTCGGCTGGCGCCCGGGCCTGCGCCCGAGGCGCAAAGCCGGCGGTGGCGGCCAGCGCCAGCCGCAGGACATGGCGGTGGTGTGCGGTCGGGACTGCTTGGTCTTGTCTCCCGGAGTTCCTGGAGTCAGATCAGGGCGGCGATGGCGGCGCCCATCTCGGTGGTGGACGCCGTCCCGCCCAGGTCGCCCGTGCGCGGCCCCTCAATCAGCACCTGTTCGATGGCCTTCAGGATCGCGTCGTGCGCGGCGCGGTGGCCCAGGAAGTCCAGCATCATCGCGCCCGACCAGATCATCGCCACCGGGTTGGCGATGTTTCGGCCGTAGATGTCGGGTGCCGAACCGTGCACCGGCTCGAACAGGCTCGGGAACTTGCGCTCCGGGTTGAGGTTGGCCGAAGGCGCGATTCCGATGGTGCCGGTGCAGGCCGGGCCCAGGTCGGATAGGATGTCGCCGAACAGGTTGGTCGCGGCCACGACGTCGAAACGCTGCGGCTGCAGCACGAAGCGCGCGGCCAGGATGTCGATGTGCTGCTTGTCCCAGGCGACATCGGGAAACCGCGCCGCGGCCTCGGCGGCACGTTCGTCCCACCAGGGCATGCTGATCGCGATGCCGTTGCTCTTGGTGGCCACCGTCACGTGCTTGCGCGAGCGGCTGCGGGCGAGCGTGAAGGCGTAGTCCAGCAGGCGTTCGCTGCCGTGGCGAGTGAACACGCTTTCCTGCAGCACGAACTCGCGCTGGGTGCCGGCGAACATCACGCCGCCCACGGAGCTGTACTCGCCTTCGGTGTTCTCGCGCACGATCAGCATGTCGATGTCGCCCGGCTTGCGGCCGGCCAGCGGGCAGGGCACGCCCTCGAACAGGCGTGCCGGACGCAGGTTGATGTACTGGTCGAACTCGCGCCTGAACTTCAGCAGGCTTCCCCACAGCGACACATGGTCGGGCACCGTGGACGGCCAGCCGGCGGCGCCGAAGTAGATCGCGTCCATGCCCTGCAGCTGCTCCTTCCAGTCGTCCGGCATCATCTGCCCGGTCTTGACGTACCAGTCGCAGCTGGCCCACTCGATAGGGGTGAACTGCAGGTCGATGTCGAAACGGCGTGCTGCGGCCTGCAGCACGCGCTGGCCTTCGGGCATCACCTCCTTGCCGATGCCGTCGCCTGGGATGGCGGCGATCTTCAGTGTCTGGGCCATGCTTGTCTCGTTCCTGTGGTTGGGATTCAGTAGGCCGAGGCGCCGGCCGCGGTCATCGCCGCATCGGTGCCCAGGCCGAAGTCGGCGGCCAGCCGCCGCGTGGCCTGGGCCAGCAGGGTGACGTCGATGCCGACGGCGACGAAAGTGGCGCCCAGCGCCAGGCAATGGCGTGCCAGCTGGGCGTCGCCGGTGAGCGTGCCGGCGGCCTTGCCGCTCTTGACGATGGTGACGATGGCCTGGTCGATGGCGCTTTGCACGTCCGGGTGGCCGGGGTTGCCGCGGTGCCCCATCGACGCCGCCAGGTCGGCCGGGCCGATGAACACGCCGTGCACGCCGTCGACGGCGCAGATCTGCTCCAGGTGGGCCAGCGCGGTGGCCGACTCAGCCTGCACCAGCAAGCAGACCTCGTCGTCGGCCACGTGCAGGTAGTCGCGCCGTGCGCCCCAGCGCGAAGCCCGCGCCACGGCCGCTCCCACACCGCGCACGCCCAATGGCGGATAGCGCGTGGCGGCCACCAGCGCATTGGCGTGCTCAGCGCTCTCGACCATCGGCACCAGCAGCGTCTGCACGCCGATGTCGAGCAATTGCTTGATCAGGTGCGTGTCTCCGTTGACGGCCCGCACCACCGGATGGCCGGGGTACGCTGCCACGGCCTGCAACTGCGCCAGCGTGCTGCGCACGTCGTTGGGTGCGTGTTCGCCGTCGATCAGCAGCCACTGGAAGCCGGCTGTCGCGCAGACCTCGGCGCTGTAGGGCTGGGCCATCGACAGCCACAGGCCGATCTGCTGCTCGCCGCGCTGCAGCGCGGCCCTAAAGGGGTTGCGGCTCATGACAAGCCACCCTGGCAGACGTATTTGGTGTGCATATAGTCGTCCAGACCGTGGGTCGAGCCCTCGCGGCCGTAACCCGATTCCTTGACACCGCTGAAGGGCGCGGCCTCAGCCGCCAGCGCACCTTCGTTGACGCCGACGATGCCGCACTCCAGCGCGTCGGCCAGGCGCCAGGCGCGGGCCATGTGCTGGGTGTAGAAGTAGGCGGCCAGGCCGAAGGGTGTGTCGTTGGCCAGCGCCAGCACTTCGGCTTCGTCGTCAAAGCGGAAGATGGGCACCACCGGGCCGAATGTCTCTTCGCAGGACAGCGCCATCGCCGGCGTGGCGTCGCACAGCACCGTCGGCGCGTAGTAGTTCGGTCCCGCTGCGACCGCGTTGCGCACGCGCCGGCCGCCGACCACCACCTTGGCACCATGCGCCACCGCGTCGTTGACGTGGCGCTCGATCTTCTCGATGGCGCGGGCGTTGATCATCGGCCCGATCTGCGAGCCGCCATCGCTGGCCGGCCCGAGCTTCAGCGCACCGACACGCGTGGCCAGCTTCTCGACGAAGCGGTCGTGAACGGTGCTGTGCACATAAACGCGGTTCGGGCAGACGCAGGTCTGCCCGCCGTTGCGGAACTTGGAGACCATCAGCCCTTCGACGGCGGCGTCCAGGTCAGCGTCGTCGAAGACGATGAAGGGCGCGTTGCCACCCAGTTCGAGCGACAGCTTCTTCAAGGTCGCCGCCGAGGCACGCGCCAGGTGCTTGCCCACCGCCGTCGAGCCGGTGAAGCTAATCTTGCGCACGCGGGCGTCGTCCAGCCAGGCCTCCACCACGGCCGGCGTGTGCTCGCGCGAGGCGCTGACGATGTTCAGCGTGCCGGGCGGCAGGCCAGCCTGTTCGGCCAGCGCCACCAGAGCCAGCGCGGTCAGCGGCGTGTCCTCGGCCGGCTTGGCGACGACTGTGCAGCCGGCGGCCAGGGCCGGGGCGATCTTGCGCGCGATCATCGCGGCCGGGAAGTTCCAGGGCGTGATGGCGGCCACCACACCCACCGGTTCGCGCAGCGCCAGCATGCGGCGGCTGGCCACCGGCGCGGGGATCACCTCGCCGTTGGCGCGGGTGGCTTCCTCGGCGAACCACTCCACGTAACTTGCCGCATAGGCCACCTCGGCGCGGCCTTCCGCGAGTGGCTTGCCCTGTTCCAGGGAGATCAGCGCGCCCAGGGTGTCCTGGTGCTCCAGAATCAGGTCGTTCCAGCGCTTGAGCAGGGTGGCGCGCTGCTTGGCCGGCGTGGCGCGCCAGAACGGCAGCGCGGCTTGCGCGGCATCGACCGCAGCGCGTGCGTCGGCCGCGGTGCTGTCGGGCACCTCGGCGATGCGGCTGTCGTCGGCCGGATTCAGCACGGCCAGGCGGCCGCCCGCCTGGGCGTCGCACCAGCGGCCGCCGATGTAGTTCTGGGTTTGCATGGTGGTGGTTTTCAACTGACGATGCCCATGTGCCAGGGCACGAATTCGTGGTCGCCCAGGCCGAGCAGTTCGCTCTTGGTCTTGTCGCCGGAGGCCGAGCGCAGGATGTGTTCAAAAATGCGCTGGCCCATTTGCTCGATCGACAGTTCGCCGTCCAGCACCAGGCCGCAGTTGATGTCCATGTCCTCTTCCAGGCGCGTGTACATCGGCGTGTTGCTGGCCAGCTTGATGGTCGGTGCCGGCTTGGAGCCGAACATCGAGCCGCGGCCGGTGGTGAAGCAGATCAGGTTGGCGCCGCTGGCGATCTGGCCGGTGGTGGCCACCGGGTCGTAACCCGGCGAGTCCATGAACACGAAGCCGGCCTTGTCGATGGGCTCGGCGTATTCGTAGACGGCCTGCAACGGCGTGGTGCCGCCTTTCATGGCCGAGCCGAGCGACTTCTCGAAGATGTTGGCCAGCCCGCCGGCCTGGTTGCCCGGGCCGACGACGCCGTTGAACTGGCCGTTGTGGCCGCGCGTGTAGTCCTCCCACCAGGCCAGGCGGTCGAGCAGCTTCTGGCCGACCTCGGGTGTCACCGCGCGGCGCGTGAGCATGTATTCGACGCCGTGGATTTCGGGCGTCTCCGACAGGATGGCGGTGCCACCGTGGCGCACCAGAATGTCCATCGCGGCG
This sequence comes from uncultured Burkholderiales bacterium, assembly GCA_937871935.1. GTDB lineage: Bacteria > Pseudomonadota > Gammaproteobacteria > Burkholderiales > Burkholderiaceae_C > JAEUPI01. The sequence goes on along the minus strand of CALMQI010000297.1, from coordinate 10,964 downwards.
CCCAGCGCCGGGTTGGCCGTGATGCCCGAGAAGCCGTCGGAGCCGCCGCATTCCAGGCCGATCTTCAGGTGCGCCGCACTCACGGGCCGGCGCTTGACGTCATTGGCCGCGGGCAGCATCGATTCCACCGCCGCGATGCCGGCCGCGATGGTGGCGCGGGTGCCGCCCGTGTCCTGCATCACCAGCGTGTGCAGCGCCTGGCCCGGCTGCAGCTGCTGTGAGGACACGAGCTCGGCCACCTGGTTGCGTTCGCAGCCCAGGCCGACGATCAGCACGCCGCCCAGGTTCGGGTGGCGCGCATAGCCGGCGATGGTCCGGCGCAACACGTCGAAGTGTTCGCTGGGCGAAGACATGCCGCAGCCGCTGGTCTGCGCGAAGGCCACCACGCCGTCGACGTTCGGGTAGGCCGCTAGCCGCTCGGGCGTGAAATGGGCGGCGATGTTCTTGATCGCGGTGGACGAGCAGTTCACCGAGGCCAGGATGCCGATGAAGTTTCGCGTGGCCACGCGGCCGTCGGGCCGCACGATGCCCATGAAGGTGGCGCGTTCGGCCTCGGGCACGTAGGCCACCGGCCGCACGTCTTCGCCGAAGCCGGGGTCGCGGTCGAAGTCCACCAGCGTCAAGTTGTGGGCGTGCACGTGTTCGCCGGCTTCGATGTCGCGCGCGGCGACGCCGATCACCGCGTTGTACTTGCGCACCTGCTCGCCGGCGGCGATGCGCCGGGCGGCGATCTTGTGCCCGGCCGGCACCTGCGAACGCATGCGCAGGCCGAACTCGGGCAGTTCCTGGCCCAGGCCGATGGCGTGGCGCACGACCAGCACGTTGTCATCGGCGTGCAGGCGGATCAGCGCGGAGGCGGCGCCCATCTCAGCCTTTCGCCATCAACTCTTTGAGCTTCAGGCGCTGGATCAGCAGCGTTTCCTTGCGGTAGCTGGCCTGCACGTACTTTTCGTAGTCGGGCCCGTCCAGGTACATCACCGGCGCGTCGATCTTGTCGCAGGCGGCCGCGAACTCGGGGCTGGCAGCGGCCAGCTTGAAGGCTTCGCGCAGGCGCTGCTCGATCGTCGGGTCCAAGCCCTTGGGCGCGCCGATGCCGTTGGGCGCATCAACCACCACGTCGTAACCTTGGTCGCGCAAGGTCGGCACTTCGGGGAAGTCCTGGGTGCGCTTTTCGCCCCAGGTGGCCAGCAGGCGCAGCTTGCCGGCCTTCACGTGCGGGGCCCAGGAGCTGGAATCCGCCAGCGCGTCGATCTGGCCGCCGATCAGGTCCTGCAGCGCGGGTGCGCCGCCCTTGTAGGGGATGTGGTTGAACTGGACGCCGGCGGCTAGCGCAAACTCCTCCATGCCCACGTGCGTGGCGCCGCCGATGCCGGCGCTGCCGTAAGTCAGCTTGCCGGGGCTGGCCTTGGCCGCGGCGACAAACTCCTTCAGCGACTTCCAGGGTGCGTCGGCGCGCACCGCGATGCCGAAGGTCTGGCCAGAGGTGCGGGCGATGTAGCTCAGGTCCTTCAGCGGATCGATCTGCACCGTGCCCAGTTGCGAGAAGCGGGTCACCGAGATCGGGATCTGGCCGATGGTGTAGCCGTCGGGCTTGGCGCTGGCCATGGCGCGCAGGCCCAGCATGCCCGAGGCGCCCGCCTTGTTGTCGACGACGATGGTCTGGCCCAGCGTCTTGGCCGCGGCGCTGCACAGCGCCCGCATCGTCAGGTCGGCGGTGCCACCGGCCGGCCAGGGGCAGATGAAGGTGATCGGCCGGTCCGGATAGCTGGCGGCGAAAGCGCGGGGCGCCAGCGCCAAGGTGGCGGCGGCAAGTCCTCCGAGCGTGAACTGGCGGCGGTTGGTGGTCATCGGCGGGTCCTGTCTCTGGTTTGGTTTGGTGTGCAGGGATTCTCGGCGCCACAATCATTGCCATCCAATGAAGAACCGGACTGTCATCATTCCGTTGTCGACATGAAAGCCGCATGACCCAGATCGACCGCGTGCTGCGCTCCAACCTGAAGTTGCGCCACCTGCAGCTGCTGGTGGCGCTGGACCAGTTCCGCCACCTCGGGCGCGCGGCAGAGTTCCTGTCGCTGACGCAGCCGGCGGTGTCGAAGTCACTGGCCGAGATCGAGCGCATGTTTGCGCTGGACCTGTTCGTGCGCTCCACGCGCGGCACCGAGCCCACGCCCTATGGCACCGCCGTCCTGCGCTTCGCGCGTTCGGTGCTATCGGACTACGGACGCACGCGCGACGAGATCACCGCGGTGGCCAGCGGCGCGGCCGGCCGCGCGAGTGTCGGCGCGATGGTGGTGGCCGTGCCCGGGGTGCTGTCGCAGGCCATTGCGCTGCTGAAGGCCCGTTCGGCGTTGACCACGGTGGCGATCGAGGAAGGTGACCTGACGCGTCTGCTGCCGCGCCTGCGCGTAGGCGAACTGGACCTTTTCGTCGGCCGGCTGGAGCCCGGCTACGCGGCGCCCGACCTGGAAAACGAAGCGCTGTACGACGAGGCCATGCACATCATCGCCCGCCCCGACCATCCGCTGGCATTGCTGGCCAAGCCGTCCTGGGCCGACCTGGCGGTCCAGCCCTGGGTGATGCCGCCGCCCTGGGCTTCGTCGCGCACCAAGCTGAACCAGCTCTTCTACAAACACAAGCTCGATCCGCCCACGGACCTGATCGAAAGTGCGTCCTTCCTGGTGACGTTGAGCTTTGTGCGCGAACGCGCGGCGCTGGCCTTCGTCGCCCGCGACGTGGCGCGCTACCTGGAGCGCGAAGGCCTGGCCCGGGCCCTGCGCGTCAAGATGGCCATCGAGCTGCCGCCCGTGGGCATCATCACCTTGCGCAACCGCATCCGCACGCCGGCGTGCGAGCTGCTGATGGACTGCCTGCGGCAGGTGGCTGCAACACGCTGACCACCAGCGCTACACCACCAGCAAGGCGCGGAGGTCGTTGCCATTGGTGATGGTCGGCCCCGGCTCCACCAGGTCAGCCAGGGGCTGGAAGAAGTTGTAGACGTCATTGTGGTCGAGGAACTCGGCCGTATTCGGACCAGCCGCAGGTGTCTGCCTCTGTGGGCCCCCGTTGTTGTGATCAGGTTGTGATGGCTTCCGGAGCAGCGTCGACCCGACGTGTTGCCAGGAAGCTGCCGGTCACCATCGTCGGCTGATAGCCGAAGTCGGATACCCGCTCTACGCACCATCAGCTGACGTTTGCTTGTGACGAAGCCGATTCAGAAGGCTGTTTCGGAGCCACGTGCACGAGTTCGTGTGACTGGGACTCCGCCATCCTCCGTGGCCCGGCACCGCAGATCCTTGTGTGGTGTGGCGCAATTGCAATACACTAAGTTGATGAAGACGACCACCATCCCATCCATCCGCGTCGAGCCCGACTTTCGTTCCGAGGTGGAGGCGGTGCTGGCTGAGGGCGAGACGCTCTCCCAGTTCGTCGAAGCGTCGGTGCGTGCCAGCGTCGAACGCCGCCGCATGCAGGCCGAGTTCATCGCGCGCGGACTTCGTTCGCGTGACGAGGCGCGCCGCACGGCGGATTATGTCAATGCCGACGTCGTGATCGACAACCTGCAACGCAAGCTCGACGCCGCGCGTTCGCGCCTGGCGAAGAAGCGCAAGTGACGTTCAAGGTTCGGCTGACCCGGGACGCCGAGGCGGACCTGGACCGGCTCTTCGACTTCCTGCTGGAGCGTGAGCTGCCCCGCGAAGGTGGCGACCTCGCCTTACCGACGCAGGCTATCGCTGCCTTGCGGTCCGGCATCGCGACGCTGAAGACGTCGCCGTTCACGTGCCGCAAGGCCGGGCAGAGCCCGTTCCTGCGCGAACTGATCATTCCGTTCGGTCGATCGGGCTATGTCGCGTTGTTCGAGATCGAGGACGAGGCGAACGTCGCCGTTCTGGCAGTGCGCCACCAGCTCGAAGACGACTACCATTGACGCAGTCTGCTGCGCTTGGGGCGCGCGGGAAGGCAAAGCGGCGATACCGTCAACCAAGCCGCGAATGCCGTCATCGGGCCACGGAACCAGTAGGTCAATACCGTCAGTGTTGTCTCGTTCGATCCCAAGCGATCTCCATGGCTGTGCGAAGGTCGGCACTGCTGCCCAAGATCCACGCGACGCAGCCCTGGCATTGGCCAAAATCGCGACGGTAGATTTGTCGGTATCGGGCCGATTCGTGGCCTGCGCTTGGTGCGTTTTCCCTCTGAGCGGCGCCCGCCTGTTGACAATAGAGTGGGAGTGACGGATCGATGGCCGCCTTTCAAGGCGCCACCGACACGCCCTGCACGCCGTGCGACGCGATCAGGCGCGCCACCAGTCCCGTCTTGATATCGTCGACGAACGACAGCAGGAATGCAGCTGCCGCGGTCCGCGCAATCGGCACGCCAATGGCTTGCTGGATCGCCGTGAAGCGGCCGTCGAGCACACGTGAGCCGGGCAGGCGCTGCTGGTCGGCCGCCAGCCGGGGCTTCAGTCCCGCCAGCGCATCGAGCTGCTGGTCGACGAACAGCTGGTACGACGCCTCCAGCCCGGCGGCGCGATGCAGCGTGGCGTGCTGCAACGTGCGCCGCAGGTACATGTCGTAGGCCGTCTTGTCGCCCACCGCGATACGCACGCCCGGTCGGTCGACATCGGTCAGTGCGCGGATCGGCGAGTCGGCGCGCACCAGGTAGCTGGCTTCGATCTCCAGGTACGCCGGCGTGAAGGAGATCTCGCTGGCGCGCAGCGGGTCGGCGCCGATCAGGCCGACGTCCCACACGCCGGTGGCCGCGGCAGCAGCCAGGTCACCCGGGCTCGGGTAACGCACGAAGGCCACCGGCACGCCGAGCCGCCGCGCGATCTCGCGGCCGATGTCCGGCGCAATGCCGACCGGCTCGCCGTCGGGCGGCGCCTGGCTCACGAGCAGGAAGTTCGACAGGTTGAGTGCCACGCGCAGCGTGCCCGTGGGGGCCATCTCGGCGCGCAGTGCGGCGGTCACGGACGTGTGGTTCATGAGGCGGCGAAAGAGTGGTTCGGGCAGGCGAAGGTGGCAGCTTTCACAAGCTGTCATTGTCCGTGCGTTGGGGCCGGGTGCCGCCACGGGCCTTCGCGCTAGGATGCGTGCCCATGCGCATCCTGTTCAATCTGGCCGGGTTGTTGATCGTGCTGGCGGTGGTCGCGTGGCTGGCAAAGACGCAGCTGAAGGCTGTCGTGCCGACCGCCCCGCCGCCCGTGGCCGGCGCGGCGGCGCCGACAGTGCGCGAGCAGTCGCAGCAGATGCAGCAGCAGGTCAAGCAGGGCATCGAGCGCGCGCTCGAGCAGGGTGCCGGCCGGGCGTCCGACACGCAGCCCTGAGGCCTGGATGCCCGTCACCGAATCACCCGACGAGATCGTCATGCGCCTGGCGCTGGACCAGGCGTTGAACGCACAGTTGTCCGGCGAAGTGCCGGTGGGCGCAGTGATCGTGCGCGCCACGCCGGCCGGCCCGCAGGTGGTGGCCACCGGCTACAACCGCCCGATCACCACCAACGACCCGACGGCGCACGCCGAGATCGTGGCGCTGCGCCATGCCGCGCAACTGCTCGAGAACTACCGCCTGCCCGACCTGGAGCTCTTCGTGACGCTCGAGCCGTGTGCGATGTGCGCGATGGCGATGATGCACGCACGCATCAAGCGCGTGGTGTTTGCTGCGCGGGACCCGAAAACCGGCGCTGCCGGCTCGGTGCTGGACCTGTTTGCCGACAAGGCGCTGAACCACCACACCGCGGTCACCGGCGGCGTGCTGGCCGAGCCGGCGGGTCTGCTGCTGCGCGAGTTCTTCGCCGAGCGGCGGGCGCAGGCACGCATCGAGCGGGCCGGGGAGGGTGGATCGGTCGATGCGGACGACGCCGATATCGATGACGCGCCGAGCATCCCGACCGGCGACGTGATCGAGCCGCCGACCGGCGACGAGCGATGACAACGACGACGCTGCTGCAGATCTTCACCAGCGCCGGCGTGGAGCTGCGCCGCGACTCGCTGCGGCGCGCGCGCCAACGCCTGCGCACGCTCGGCTTCGACGCGGTGCTCGACCCTAGCGTGCACGCGCGTCACCAGCGCTTCGCCGGCGATGAGGCGAAGCGCCTGGCGACGCTGTACCGCGTGGCCGACGCGGCGCCGTCGATCGCGATGGCCTGTCGCGGCGGTTATGGCATGACGCGGCTGCTCGACACCATCGACTGGAAGCGCATCGCGCGCAGCATCGATCGTGGCACACGCTGGGTGGGCTACAGCGACATGACGACGCTGCAACTGGGCTTGCTGGCGCATACCGGGTCGCCGACCTGGGCGGGCCCGATGGCCTGCGACGACTTCGGACGCAGCGACGAGGAAGGCGGCGTCGACGAGGTCGCGCGCGATTGTTTCGTCGAGGCCATGTCGGGCGCGCTGCACGCGGTGGGCTTTCGCACCGAGGCCGGGTTCGACGGTCTGCACGCGCGCGGTGTGTTGTGGGGCGGCAATCTCACGATGATCTGCTCGATGCTCGGCACCCCGCACTTCCCGCACGTCAAGGGCGGCATCCTGTTCGTCGAGGACGTCAACGAACATCCGTATCGTGTGGAGCGCTGCCTGCTGCAGTTGCACCAGGCCGGCGTGCTGAAGCAGCAGAAGGCGGTGCTGCTGGGTGCGATCAGTGGCTGGAGGAAGTCGCCGCTGGACCGTGGCTACTCGCTCAAGTCTGTCGTTGCGCACCTGCGTTCGACGATGCGCACGCCATTGCTGACGGGCTTGCCGTTCGGGCACGTGCCGCTGAAGGTGACGCTGCCGCTGGGCGTGCGGGTGGAACTGGCGGTCGATCGGCGCGAAGCCTTCGTGGGCTGGTAGCGCGACGAGCGCACACCGGCTTGCTGCGGTTTCTTGCCGCGGCCGTCAAGTGGCATGACGACTGGCCTGTTGCCGCGTACCAACGACCTTCGTTTCTGCTCGGCCTAGTGCTAACCCTAGGTTCGGCCAGCACCGTCGGGACGCAACCACGCGCCATGTTGGGACCCTGCCGAGGGAGAGGCGTGGTGTCCGTCATGGTGCTTCGCGGTGAAGAGCACCTGCCCGCGCGACCTGCAACACCTTACGGGGACTTCCCCTGCTGTGCGTGACACGGATTAGCCACAGAAAATTACGTTTCTTGTTCGTCGGATTGCATGGCCGCGCCCATCAGGCGAAAGGCCGTTGGCAGGCCGCGAACTGGGTTTACCAATAACCGCCTTCAATCAGGAGTTCTTATGTTCAAGAGAAGCAGGGTCAGCACTGCGGCTGCGCTGGCTGTAGGGAGTCTCGCGTTGCTCGCCACCGGCGTGCAGGCGCAGGACGGCCAGCGTGTGGAGGTCACCGGCTCGCGCATCAAGCGCACGGATTCAGAGACTGCATCGCCAGTGCAGATCCTGTCCCGGGAGGACATCGAGCGCACTGGCAAGCAGTCGGTCCAGGACGTGCTGCGCGGACTGACCAGCGACGGCGTCGGATCGATCCCCACCTCGTTCTCCAATGGCTTCGCCTCCGGCTCAGCCGCCGTCTCATTGCGCGGCCTGGGCGTCAACTCGACGCTGGTGCTGGTCAACGGCCGCCGCATGACCACCTATGGTCTCGCCGACGACGGCACACGCAACTTCGTCGACTTGAATTCGATTCCCCTGGAGGCGATCGATCGCATCGAGGTGCTGAAGGACGGCGCATCGGCCATCTACGGTGCCGACGCGGTAGGCGGCGTGGTCAACGTCATCCTGCGCAAGAACTACACAGGCGGTTCGATCGGCGGTTCGCTCGGCCAGACCGGCAAGAGCGACGGCCAGACCACGCGTGCGTTCGGTACCGTCGGCTTCGGCAACATCGACACCGACAAGTTCAACGTCTTCGCCTCGCTCGAGGTGTCGCAGCAGAAGAACATCTGGTCGACCGATCGGGGGTTCATCGGGCAGAGCGACCTTTCCTCGCTCGGCTACTACGACACCACCAACGGCGCAAATCGTCCGTACTTCGGCGCTGGGCCCACATCCAACTCGCCCTACGGCATCACCCGCTCTGCTACCAATACGGGAGCACGAGTCAACGTGATCGCATGCCCCGGAAATACCGATCCCGCGACGGGCCTGTGCCGCTACAACCCGCTGGTCGAGCAGGAAGTGCAACCCGCCATCGATCGGCTCAACTTCTTCAGCCGAGGCACGCTGCAGTTCTCGCCGGCGCTGACGGCCTATGTCGAACTTGGCTTCTTCAACACCAAGTCGAAGGCCAACGGCACGCTGGGCGCGAACAACGACGCCGGTGTGTTCTTTCCTGGAGACCTGAACAACCCGCTGGTCATACATGGCAGCCCGGTCACGATGATTCTCCCGGCTGCTCATCCGGACAATACGTTCGGCGTGGACCGAACGCTCTTCATTCGTCCCAATGAACTCGGTGGCCGCGATCAGAACACCGACAACCGGGTCTTCCGGCTCGTGCAGGGATTGCAGGGTACTGCGTTCGGCTGGGACTACGACATCGGCGCGTCCTACATCAAGAGCAAGTTGAAGAACGAGAACTTCGGCTTCATCCGCTACGACGTGATGCAGGCGGCCTTGAACAATGGCACTTACCTGATCAACCGCCCCAGCCTGACGTCGCCGAGCCTGACCAGTCCTGCCGTGCTGGCCGCTATTTCGCCAACACTCGTGAACAACCCGACCAGCTCGATCAAGTCCATCGACTTGAAGGTGTCGCGTGAACTGATGACGCTGCCGGGCGGTGCGCTCGGCATTGCATTGGGCGCGGAAAGCCGGACGGAGGCTGCGGATACGCCGCCCGTGCCGTTTACCGACACCGCCGAGATCGTGGGTCTGGGCTACTCGGCGTTCAGCGCCAAGCGCCGGGTCACGGCCGTCTTCGGTGAAGTGAATGCGCCGGTGACCAAGTGGCTCGAGCTCAACGGTGCCCTTCGCACCGACCACTATTCGGACTTCGGCGATTCGACGACACCAAAGGTCGGCTTCAAGCTCAAGCCAATCGATCAGCTCGCGATCCGCGGCACCTATGCCGAGGCTTTCCGTGCGCCTGGCCCGGCCGAGACCGGTGGTTCCAGTTTCGGCTTCACGACCTACGGCATCCTGTCGCAGGGCGATCCGAGCATCAAGCCCGAGACGGCGAAGAGCTACACCTTGGGCCTCATCTTCGAGCCATCGGCCAACTCCAGTGTCACGATGGACTACTGGCGCGTCAATCGCAAGAACGAGATCGTGCAGGCAGATCCGAACTCGATCATTCCAGGGGGCCAGTGCGTCATCGCCTGCGATGGCACGGGCGGTACGCCGAACCTGATCAGCCAGCAGGTGGCGGGAGCCCTGCCCAACACGTTCCTCTTCTATGACTCGACCGGCGCCTTGGCGACCGTCACCGGCTTCAACCGGAACGCGGCCAAGACGAACACCGATGGCGTCGACATCGAGTTGCGCCACCGGATGTCCCTTGGCGCGGGTGGTCGGCTGTCGGGCCAACTGAACTGGACGCACGTCAACAAGTTCGAACGCACCGACGCCGATGGCAACACGTTCCGCTATGAAGGGACGCACGGTCCGCTGGTGCAGAGCGCGGGCGGCGGTTCGCCGAAGGACCGGGCGACCTTCTCGCTGACCTGGGATCGTGGCCCGTGGGCGGTGACCGGGGCGATCAACTACGTCGGTCCGATCAAGGTGATCGACCATGTGGGTGAGGTGTCCGAGGCGGACGGTACGGATCTCTTTAACGGGAACACCGGCGTGCTGTACCCCGACAACGGAAGCGGGCAGTACAACTGCGGCGTGTTCGATGCGAACGGCAATATCACCGGCGGGTGCAAGCTGCCGGCGTTCACGACCTTCGACCTCTTCGCCAAGTGGACACCGGTCAAGAACCTGGACATCAACTTCTCGATCCAGAACCTGTTCGACAAGAAGGCACCGTTCGATCCGTACCTCACGCTGACGTACGGCATCAACTACAACCAGACCTGGCACCAGGCTGGCGCCGTGGGACGGTTCTTCACGGTCGGGGCGAAGTACTCGTTCTGATCTCGTAGCGAAGCCATCAAACGAAGCCCGCCCGGCTCACGCCGGGCGGGCTTTTGCTTTGAGTCACTCAGTAGCCAGGCACATTGCCGGCTACGGCGAGGGCGTCTACTTCGGCGCCATCCGGATCGCGCCATCCAGGCGGATCACCTCGCCATTGAGCATGTCGTTGGTGACGATCTGGTGCACGAGCTTGGCATAGTCTTCCGGCTTGCCCAGGCGCTTGGGAAACGGCACCGAGGCCGCGAGACTATCCAAAACCTTTTGCGTCGCGCCCAGCATCAGCTGCTCGCGCGCGCTGAGTTTGTCGCGCGATTGCTGGGCCAGTTCGAGCGTGGCCGCGCCAACATCGACAAGGCGAGTCGAGGCATCGCTGAGTTGCGCATGCGCCGTGCCCAGCGTGAACATGACGAACGCAAAGAGATCGACTCCCAACTGGCCGATGTCCGGCGTGAAGTCGAAGCCGTTGACGATATCGCCGAGATAGCTCGGCAGGGTCACGCCGCCGCGCGTGGACCAGATGGCCACCGCACGAAAGGAGCGCTGCGCGGCCTGCCACCTGCAAGGCGACGCGCGCATCGAGCTCGATCCGCGCCGCGTCGGCCCACCGCCGCCGGGGACGCCGCTCCTCGCCACGCGCGGCGGTGGCTTCGTCGCCTTTGCGGGCGAGGCTGAGCTGGCCGTAGAACACCACGTCGGCGCGCGGGTTGACCTTGATCACCGAGACCGTCACCTCGACCGGCTCGTTGTTCTTCGATTCGTAGTACTGCACATTGACGGTGTACTCGCCCGGCTCAATGCCGCGGATCGTGACCACCTCGGTGTTGAGCGGGTTGATCACCTGCTTGCCGTTGACGATGATGGTGTCGTTGGCCAGGCCGCGATCGTCGCGGTCCAGATGCATCAGGCCGGCCTCGCGGGCGCGAAACCACACCAGCTCGCCG
>CALMQI010000296.1 GCA_937871935.1 uncultured Burkholderiales bacterium | reverse complement strand
AGGCGGTGGCCGAGAACATGGCCAGCGAACAGTCCGCGCGCATGGTGGCGATGAAATCCGCCACCGACAACGCCGGCAACCTGATCGCCGAACTGAAGCTCATCTACAACAAGACCCGACAAGCCGCGATCACCAAGGAATTGAGTGAGATCGTCGGCGGCGCGGCCGCGGTCTGACCGTCGCGAACGAATACCCGAAGGAAACCTCTCAAATGGCCAACACACAATCCCAAGGCAAGATCGTCCAGTGCATCGGCGCGGTGGTCGACGTCGAGTTCCCGCGCGACAAGATGCCGCACATCTACGACGCGCTCAAGCTCGACGGCTCGGCGCTGACGCTCGAGGTGCAGCAGCAGCTCGGCGACGGCATCGTGCGCACGATCGCGCTCGGCTCGTCCGACGGTCTGCGCCGCGGCGTGCTGGTGCGCAACACCGGCGCCGGCATCTCGGTACCGGTGGGCAAGGCCACGCTGGGCCGCATCATGGACGTGCTGGGCACGCCGATCGACGAGCGCGGTCCGGTCGATCAGACGCTGACGATGCCGATCCACCGCAAGGCGCCGGCCTACGACGAGCTGAGCCCCAGCCAGGAGCTGCTCGAGACCGGCATCAAGGTGATCGACCTGATCTGCCCGTTTGCCAAGGGCGGCAAAGTGGGCCTGTTCGGCGGTGCCGGCGTCGGCAAGACCGTGAACATGATGGAGCTGATCAACAACATCGCGAAGGCGCACTCGGGCCTGTCGGTGTTTGCCGGTGTCGGCGAGCGCACCCGCGAGGGCAACGACTTCTATCACGAGATGATGGACTCGGGCGTCGTCAACAGCGAGAACCTCGGCGAGTCGAAGGTGGCGATGGTCTACGGCCAGATGAACGAGCCGCCGGGCAACCGCCTGCGCGTGGCGCTGACCGGCCTGACGATCGCCGAGTCGTTCCGCGACGAGGGCCGCGACGTGCTGTTCTTCGTCGACAACATCTATCGCTACACGCTGGCCGGCACCGAAGTGTCCGCATTGCTGGGTCGCATGCCGTCGGCGGTGGGCTACCAGCCGACGCTGGCCGAGGAGATGGGCCGCCTGCAGGAGCGCATCACCTCCACCAAGGTCGGCTCGATCACGTCGATCCAGGCCGTGTACGTGCCGGCGGATGACCTGACCGACCCATCGCCGGCGACCACCTTTGCCCACCTGGACGCCACCGTGGTGCTGTCGCGCGACATCGCGTCGCTCGGCATCTACCCCGCGGTCGATCCACTGGACTCCAACAGCCGCCAGGTCGACCCCAACGTGGTCGGCGAAGAACACTACACGACCACGCGCGCCGTGCAGGCGACGCTGCAGCGCTACAAGGAACTGCGCGACATCATCGCGATCCTGGGCATGGACGAGCTGAGCCCGGAAGACAAGCTGGCCGTGGCGCGCGCGCGCAAGATCCAGCGTTTCCTGTCGCAGCCGTTCCACGTCGCCGAGGTGTTCACCGGCACGCCGGGCAAGTACGTGACGCTGAAGGAAACCATCCGCGGCTTCAAGATGATCGTCAACGGCGAGTGCGATGCGCTGCCCGAGCAGGCCTTCTACATGGTCGGCACGATTGACGAGGCGTTCGAGAAGGCGAAAAAGCTTCAGTGATGGCCCACCCCCGAAGCGCCTTCGGCGCTTCCCCCTCGAGGGGGCGTCGCCAGCGGCCCGGCAGAGCCGGTTCCGCGGCGGCCGCGCGGCAAGCCCTTCTTCGTTCAGCAGCGGAGTACTGATATGGCCACCATTCACGTCGACGTCGTTTCCGCCGAAGAGAGCATCTTCTCCGGCGAGGCCAAGTTCGTCGCGCTGCCGGGTGAGATGGGCGAACTCGGCATCTACCCGCGCCACACGCCGCTGATCACGCGCATCAAGCCGGGGGCGGTGCGAATCCTGCGCGCCGACAACGGCGAGGAAGAGTTTGTCTTCGTCGCCGGTGGCATCCTCGAGGTACAGCCCGGCACGGTCACCGTGCTGGCCGACACCGCGATCCGCGGCCACGATCTCGACGAGGCCAAGGCCAACGAGGCCAAGAAGCGCGCCGAGGAGGCCATGCGCAACGCCAAGAGCGACATCGACCTGGCCGCGGCGCAGAGCGAGTTCGCCGCGATGGCAGCGCAGCTGGCCGCGATCCAGAAGCTGCGCAAGAAGTAGATCGCCGCGCGCGGCTCTCGTCGTCGCCGCGCTTGCCAGACCCTCCCGCCGCAGGGCATGCTCGCGTATCGCAGCATGCAGGGTCGATCATGGGCAAGAAGAAGGACGCGTCAGGCAAGTCCGCCAAGAAGGCGGACAAGGACAAGCGGGCCTCGGGCGCGAAGGCCGCTTCAGCCGGCGGAGGCGACGGCGGTTATCGGGCCGCGCTGGAGGCGCTCGAGATCGAGCTCAACAGCATGGCGCGCTGGCTGCAGCACACCGGGCGCCGCCTGGTCGTGGTGATCGAAGGGCGTGACACGGCCGGCAAGGGTGGCGTGATCGGCGCCATCGCCGACACGCTGAACCCGCGGCAATGCCATGTCGTCGCGCTGCCGACGCCGAGCGAGCGTGAACGCACGCAGTGGTACTTCCAGCGCTACATCGCGCACCTGCCGGCGGCCGGCGAGATCACGTTGTTCGACCGCAGCTGGTACAACCGCGCCGGCGTCGAGCCGGTGATGGGCTTCTGCAAGCCCGAGCAGAGCGCCGCGTTCCTCGCGCAGGCGCCGGTGTTCGAGAAGATGCTGGTCGACGACGGCATCCTGCTCTTCAAATACTGGCTCACGGTCGACCAGGCGCAGCAGGAGGAGCGTTTTGCCGAGCGCGCAGCCGACCCGTCGAAGCGCTGGAAGCTGTCGCCGATCGACCTCAAGGCGCGCGAAAAGTACGCTGAATACGGGCGTGCCCGCGACGTGATGTTGAAGGCCACCCATACGCGGCATGCACCCTGGACGCTGGTCGACTTCAACGACCAGAAGCGCGGCCGCCTGGCGCTGATCCGCCACTTGCTCGACCACCTGCCCGACGTGCACGTGCCGGTGCAGAAGGTCGTCTTCCCGCCGCTGCCGGCCAAGCCGCTGCGCGAGCGCTTCGGCGCGGCGGGGTTGAAGCCGATCAACTAGCGGATCGGCTTCAGCGCTTCTCGTCCTTGTCCTTTTCCTTGCCGACCTGATTGCCGATGACGCCGCCGACGGCCGCGCCACCGATCGTGCCGGCGGTGCTGCCGCCGCTGAGCACCGAGCCGGCCACGCCGCCGACGCCCGCGCCGATGGCGGTATCGCGGTCGCGGCGCGACATGTTGGAGCAGGCAGCCATCGACACCGCCGCGGTGACCAGCACGCAGGTCGCGCTGATGCGTTGAATCGAGTTCATCATGGACTCCTTCGAGCTTCGATGGGGCCACTGTGACGCGACGACGTGCCGATGCCCATCGGCCAGCCGGCCGATCCGACGTCGGTGCTCGACTACGCCGGATGCCGGCGATCAGCGCAGATGCGGGTCGTCGGGCAACTCGTTGGGATTGACCGCACCGGGTGCCAGCGCAAAGTGCTGGCCGAGCAGCGCATCGACCGCCGCAATGGCCGCCTGCAGGCCGGCCTCGAAGTGGCGTGCGCGAAACGCCTCGCGCATGCCGGCGACGATGGGCGTCCAATGCTCGTGCGGCACGTGGCGCGCCAACCCGCGGTCGGCGACGATCTCGATCGCGTGCTCGGCCAGCAGCAGGTAGATCAGCACGCCGTTGTTGTGCTCAGTGTCCCAGACGCGCAGCTTGCCGAACATGGTGATCGCGCGGTCACGTGCGCTCAGGCCCCGCCACAGGTACGACAGCGGCAACCCGGCCTCGACGCAGACACGGATCTCGCCCGAGTGGCGCCGCTCGCTCGTCAGCACGCTCTGACGCAGCCGCTCCACCGCGGCCGGGTTGAGGGCGCGCCGCGTGTCGGTCTCGTCGAGCCAGCGGTGCTTGAGGATGCGAAGCAATCGATTCATCTGTCGCCTGTCCTACCAGTCGCCCGACGCGCCGCCGCCGCCGAAGTCGCCGCCACCGCCCGACGAGAACCCGCCGTCTCCAGAGCTGCCACCACCCCAGCCGCTGCCGCCGCCGCCCCAGATGATCGGCGGCCCGCCGCCGTG
>CALMQI010000295.1 GCA_937871935.1 uncultured Burkholderiales bacterium | reverse complement strand
ACGCTCGAGTCGTAGACCCACTGCTCGAGCATCTGCGACGGGGCCTCGACGAAATCACGCAGCACATTGCTGCTCGACGAATGGCGCGTCCTCGAGAGGTTGTTGTGCACGGCGTGCCCGAACTCGTGCAGCAGCGTCTCCATCTCCTCGAGGCTCAATCCCTGGCGATCGAAATTCACCACCAGCGCGGCCTGCGGTGCACGGCGCAGCCGGGTCGACCCGCTGCGAATCGGCCATACGGCGGCATGGTTGTACTTGCCGTCGCGCGGATAGGCGTCGACGTACAGCGTCGCCAGCGTGCTGCCGGACTTCACGTCGGTGGCTACGAACGCCTGCGCGTCGGGATGCCACAGCGCGACGTTCGGCACTCGCGTGTAGCGAACACCCATCACCTTCTCGACCACCCGCATCACCAGCGCCAAGCTCTCCTGCGGCGGAAAGTAGGCGCGGAACTGCTCCTGGTCGACGCTGTAGCGCTCGCGCTTGACCCGCTCGGTGTAGTAACTGACGTCCCACCGCTCCAGCTTGGTCTGGACCGGTGAAAGACCGGTGTCACGTGCCTTGGCCTCACGCAGCTCGTCGAGCTCGCGTCGCTCACGCGCCGAGACCGCGGCGCCTACCTCGTCGAGAAAGCGCCTGGCGTTCGCCGTGTTCTCGGCCATGCGCCGACGCAGCGTGAAGTCGGCATAGCTGGCGAAGCCGAACAACTGGGCGTACTCGCGACGCAGCTGGCCGATCTCGGCCAGCACCTTCAGATTGGCCGATCCGCCTTCGTTGTTTTTTGCCCGCCACATGCGTTCACGGGTGCCGGAGTCCGCTGCGCCCTGCAGCACCGGCACCGAGCTCGGGTAGTCCAGCCCCAGCAGCACGCGCCCCTGGTCGTCGCGTGCTGCGGACTTCCAGACCGATTCGGGCACGCCCTTGAGTTCGGCTTCGGTGAAGGCGAGGCGGGTCGTCTCGTTGCGAATGTTCCTGTTGAAGGTCTGGCCGAGCTCGGTGATTCGATCGACGATGGCCTTCGCACGGGCCCGCTTGTCGGGACTCAGGCTGACGCCCGAGTCCTCGAAGGCTTCGAGCGTTGTCTTCAGCAGTTCGCGGTCGATCTCGTCGCGCGGCCTGAACGCGCGCGCCGCACGGTAGAGCCTTTCGTTCTGGCTGAGAGTTGAGAACAGATCCTGCCAGCGCAGTTCGCAGGCCTCGCTGGCCGCACGCATGGCCGGATCGGGGTGCACGTTCGACAGCAGGAAGATCGGGCTGGCGAGGTCCTCTCCCAGTGCATTGAGGTCGTCGTACGCAGCCAGCCAGCCCGGGCCTGGTGACCGGCGCTCGAGCTTGGCAATCGCGGTCTTGACGGTGGCGAGGTGCCGCGCGCAGGCGGCCTCGAGCGAGGCTGGCGACCCGTAGCGCGGAAATGCAGGACCGGGCAGCCGCGGCGCCGAGCCCGCGGCGAGCGGAAGACAGGCGGCGCAGGCGAACGCAGCCCAGAGCAGGAAACGGCAGCGCATGATCAGGTGGGCGGAAGGCCGGCATTGTGCCCTCGGCGCCACCGGCTCGCAGGCCAGTTGCGATGAACCGCGGCCGGCGCGGTCGAACGGCGGATTCGCCGACGCTTCAGCGCGCTGTCACGAGATCCTTGATCTGCTGCAGCGCCGTCGGATCCTCGATCGTCGTCAGGTCACCCGGGTCGCGCGCCTCGCAGACCGCCTGGATGGCGCGGCGCAGCAATTTGCCGGACCGCGTCTTCGGCAGTACGGTCACGAAGCGCACCCGCGCCGGGCGTGCGACGGCGCCCAGCTGCTGGTCGACGACCTTCATGATTTCGCCCTCCAGCTTGAGCGCCAGCTCCGGCGTGGCCGACTTCGCCGGATCCTTCAGCACCACGAAGGCCATCGCCACCTGGCCCTTCAACGGGTCGGCGACGCCGACGACCGCCACCTCGGCCACGTTGGCGTGGCTCGAAATGCTCTCCTCGATCTCTCTTGTGCCCAGGCGGTGGCCGGCGACGTTGATCACGTCGTCGGTGCGGCCGAGGATGAAGTAGTAGCCGTCCGCGTCGCGGATGCCCCAGTCGAAGGTGCTGTAGATCAGCTTGCCGGGGATGCTCTTCCAGTAGGTCTTGACGAAGCGATCGTCGTCGCGCCATACGGTCTGCATGCAGCCGGGCGGCAGCGGGCCTTCGATGGCCACGACGCCCTTCTGGTTGGCCGCCTTGAGCTCCTCGCCGGTGCTCTCGTCGAGCAGTTTGACGTTGTAGCCGTACACGGCCTTGCCCGGCGAGCCGAACTTGCTGGGGGCCTCCTCGATGCCATTGCACAGGGCCAGGATCGGCCAACCGGTCTCGGTCTGCCAGTAGTTGTCGATGATCGGTCGACCCAACGCGTCGGCGATCCACTTCGCGGTCGGCTCGTCGAGCGGCTCGCCAGCGAGAAACAACGCGCGCAGACTCGACAGATCGTGCTTCCTCAGTGCGGCCGGGTCCTGCTTCTTCAGCACGCGCACGGCGGTGGGCGCGCTGAACATCGAGGTCACCTTGTACTTCTCGACCAGGCTCCACCAGATGGCCGCGTCGGGCCGGATCGGCAGGCCTTCGTACATGATCGTCGCCATGCCGGCGATCAGCGGGCCATAGACGATGTAGCTGTGGCCCACCACCCAGCCGATGTCGCTGGTGGAAAAGTACGTTTCCCCCGGCCTGCCGAGGAAGATGTGCTTCATGCTCGCGGCCAACGCCACGGCATAGCCCCCGGTGTCACGCTGCACGCCCTTGGGTCTGCCGGTGGTACCGCTGGTGTAGAGCGTGTAGCTCGGGTGCGTGGAGTCGACCCACACACACGGCACCCGGGTGTCGAGGTGACGCTGACGCAACTCGGCGTAGTTCACGTCGCGGCCCTGGGTCATGGGCATTTCGGCCAAGCCGCGATCGACCATCAACACCTGGGCCGGCTTGTGTCTGGACAGTCGAATCGCCTCGTCGAGCAGTCCCTTGTAGGGCACCACCTTGCCGCCGCGGCTACCTGCATCGGCACTGACGATCACCGTCGGCTCGGCGTCCTCGATGCGGCTGGCCAGACTCACGCTGGCGAAGCCACCGAAGACCACCGAGTGCAGCGCACCGATGCGTGCGCAGGCGAGCATCGCAAAGGCGGCCTCAGGAATCATCGGCATGTACACCAGCACCCGGTCGCCCTGCTTGACGCCCAGCGCCTGCAGGCTGGCCGCCATGCGCTGCACCTCGGCGTGCAACTGCTCGAAGCTGTAGACCTGTTCACGGTCCACCTCGGTGGAGACGAAGATCAGTGCGTTCTGGCTGGCGCGGGTCTTCAGGTGCCGGTCCACCGCGTTGTGGCACAGGTTGGTGCGACCACCGACGAACCAGTTGGCGAACGGCGGGTGGTCGTACTCGCAGACCTTGTCGAACGGACGCTCCCAGTCGATGAGCATGGCCTGCTCGGCCCAGAAGGCCTCGGGCCGCTCGATGGACTGGCGATAGAAGTCGGCGTACTTCATGTTGTCTCCTGGTGCGCCCGCTCACCGGGCGGCGGTTTCGTCGTTTGTCTGTGGCGCGATTCTCGCGCTCGCTCTTGCAACACCCTGACGACGCGACCCCAGCATCATCGATTGATCTCCAAATCACTTTAGTATTAATCGATAACTCGTTGTCCCATAAAGATAATCTGAATTTGACATTCGCTTCTGCCCTGGTAGTCTATGCGTCATGTTCCGACCGCAGGTTGCCGGGCTGATCGTCGTAGCCCTGGCCACGATCCAAGGCTGCGCCACGAAAGGCCCACCGTCCCCGGGTGGCGTGGACGGCCTCATCGGGGTCGACACCGCGACCCCAGGCACTCGCTCGCAGGGCGCCGACGTGGTAATGACCGCGCTGCAGTACATCGATCTACCCTATCGTGCCGGCGGTCTGGGCCAGGACGATGGCTTCGACTGCAGCGGATTCACGCGCCACGTCTACGCGCAGTCCACCGGCATCATGCTGCCCCGCCAGGCCGACGACCAGGCGCAGTCAGCCGGCCTGCAGGAGGTCCGGCGCCAGCATCTGCGCCCCGGAGACCTGGTGTTCTTCAACACGCTTCGGCGCACCTACTCGCACGTCGGCATCTACGTCGGTGACGACCGATTCATCCATGCGCCCCGCACGGGCGCCCAGGTGCGCATCGAGAGCATGAGGACACCCTATTGGGCACGCCGCTTCACCGGTGCCCGACGCGCCCAAGTGCCCTGACACGAGGCCGCGCGACGTTTGCCCATGCCGGCAGAGGGCTTGCCGGGCCCTGCGGCAGTCGGCATGACGGCACAATGGACTGATGGGCGAAACCATCATCGCGTTGGCCGACCTGCGGTATGCAGCGCCGGTGCCGCAGGTGCCGGACCGGCTGACGGAACCGACCGGCACGCTGCTCGACCGACGCGGGCGGCCGCTGCGCGACCTGCGCATCTCGGTGACAGACCGCTGCAACTTCCGCTGCAGCTATTGCATGCCCAAGGAGGTGTTCGACCGCGACTACCGCTTCCTGCCTCACTCATCGCTGCTGAGTTTCGAAGAGATCACCCGGCTGGCCCAGGTGTTCGTCTCCCACGGCGTGACCAAGCTGCGGCTCACCGGGGGCGAGCCGCTGCTGCGCAAGGGGCTGGAGCAACTGGTTGGCATGCTGGCCGGGTTACGCACGGCAGACGGCAAGCCGCTCGATCTGACACTGACAACCAATGGTTCGTTGCTCGCGCGCAAGGCCCAGTCGCTGCGCGACGCGGGTCTGTCGCGTTTGACGGTGAGCCTGGACGCCATCGACGACACCGTGTTCCGTCGCATGAACGACGTCGACTTCCCGGTGGCCGATGTGCTGGCCGGCATCGATGCGGCGCGGCAGGCCGGCTTCGGCCCGATCAAGGTGAACATGGTGGTCAAGCGCGGCACCAACGACCACGAGATCGTCGCGATGGCGCGCCACTTTCGCGGCACCGACGTGGTGCTGCGTTTCATCGAGTACATGGATGTCGGCGCCACCAACGGCTGGTGCATGGACGAGGTGCTGCCGTCCGCATCGGTGCTCGCGTTGCTGCGGGGCCAGTGGCCCTTGCTGCCGCTCGAACCGAGCACCACCGGCGAGACGGCCGAACGCTGGCGTTACGCCGACGGCGCCGGCGAGATCGGGCTGATTTCCAGCGTCACGCAGGCCTTCTGCCGCGACTGCAACCGTGCGCGCCTGTCCACCGAAGGCAAGCTGTTCACCTGCCTGTTCGCCACGCGCGGGCACGACCTGCGTGCGCTGCTGCGCTCGGGTCGCAGCGACGCCGAGATCGCCGGTGCGCTGAGCCTGGTGTGGGCGGATCGCGGCGATCGCTACTCCGAGATGCGGGCGCTCCAGGGCGAATCCCCGGCCGGCCGCCAGCACCGCGTCGAGATGCACTACATCGGCGGTTGACGCCGGATCAACCTGGGCGCTAAAGGGTGCGCGGCGCGCGAACCGTTTCGACGCCGCGATTGGCCAGCTCGTCGGCACGCTCGTTACCGGGGTCACCGTCGTGCCCACGCACCCAGTGCCACTTCACCTCGTGTTGTGCAGCCAGCGCGTCGAGGCGTTGCCACAACTCGACGTTCTTCACCGGCTTCTTGTCGGCGGTGCGCCAGCCACGCAGTTTCCAGTTGTGGATCCAGCTGGTGATGCCGTTGCGCACGTACTCGCTGTCGGTGTAGATCTCGACACGGCAGCCGCGCTTGAGCGCGCCGAGTGCCTCGATCACCGCAGTGAGCTCCATGCGGTTGTTGGTGGTCATGGCCTCGCCGCCGAACATCTCGCGCTCGTGTCGGCCCCAGCGCAGCCATGCGCCCCATCCACCTGGGCCCGGATTGCCCTTGCACGCACCGTCGGTGTAGACAACCACTGTCTCGCTCATTCGACCTCCGCCGGTTCGCGGCGCCGATGCGCCACCACGGCGGGCGCCGCCTTGGGCTTGAGCTTTTCGCGACGCGCCAGGCCGACCAGGCGCATGCCGCGCACGCGCTTGACGGCGACCAGGACGTACAGCGCGCCAAGCACGGGCCACCAGCGCTCGCCCACCGATTCGACCCAATGGAACCGATCGAGCCAGCGCTGCGATCGCAGCGGCGGCCGCCAGCAGCCGAAGCGGCCGTGCTCGACCTCGAAGCTCAACAAGCGCAACCAGTCGCGCAGCCGCCAATAACCGACGAACTCGCCCGAAGCCGGCAGGAACCGTGGCCGGGCTGACACATGAAGGCGTTGGCGCATGTGGCCGGCGCGTTGCCGCAAACCCCACAGGCTGGCCGGGTTGAAGCCGACGATCACCACGCGACCTTCGGGCACCAGTACGCGCTCGACTTCGCGCAGGGTCTCGTGTGGATCGCGCGAGAGCTCCAGGCCGTGTGGCAACACCACGAGATCGATGCTCTGGCTCGGAAACGGCAGCGCGTCGAAGTCGCAATGCAGTGCCACCGGCATGTCGGGTGACTGCGTCGTGATCTCCTCGGCCGGCGGCGGTAACTCGAGCGCCTGCGGCACCAGCAACGAGTCGTGCGCCACCCAGCGATGCGGCATGCGATTGGCTCGCAGGGCATCCAGCTGCGGCAGCCCCAGTTGCGTCGCGTGATAACCGAAGACGTCGCTGACCATGCGATCCATCTGCGCCTGTTCCCAGGCGAGCAGATAGCGTCCGGGCGGGCTTTGCAGCCACTGCGCGAACTCTATAATCGCGTCGTCTCGCGTGGTCATCTGAGGGCTCTATCGGCTTGCACGTACAAGTCTGGCGCTCACGGCGCGCAATCATGACCGCGGCATCGTTCCCGCAGCCGACAACAAGAGAGCCTTGGGTTCTCGCCGAGCGAGCAATACACCACCGTGGCCTGCATCGGATTCTAGTGACCCGCCGTTCTAACGCTGCCATCACGGTGCGATGGCCGCCAAGCAGGTGCGCAGGCCAATACCCCTACGGCACTCGCCGGCGCGGCGTGTGAAGTTCGCAACGACTGGCCCGCAGAAGTTGCGCGAACAATCGATTTCTCGGGGCGACAGCGTACGCGCCAGCGCGTACGCTTGCGGCGCGGGGCGCCAGCGTCTCAGGGGGTGTCGGTCCATGATGGTGAATGTCCTCGAGTCGTGTCTTGTCCATGGCGCCGGCGCAATGTCGCGCCTCGCGGGCCGCTGGATCCACGCAGCCTCGTCTGCCGTTTTGCTGATGGCGGCGGCCGGTTGCGCGACGGCGCCCGGCTCCCCTGCAGTGAGCGATGGCACGACGGACGCCGGCGCTGCATCGGCAGCCGCGTCGCCTGCGGCGCCGATCGCGCCCGCCGCATCCTCCGCATTGATCACGCCGGCCGCGGATGCCGCCGTCGCTGCGCCTGCCGCCGCCAGCGCTCCGGTGGTCGCGACGGCCGCCCCGGTAGACGAATCGGCTACCAGCGAAGCCGTCGACCCCCTGCGCCCCGAGACCCGCGTCGACTTCGACGATCCGGTCACGCGCATCGATTTGTGGTCGCGCCTGCGCGCAGGCTACGGTGTGGCCGATGTCGATGGCAAGCTGGTGCGCAAGTGGGAGCAGTACTACCGCGAACGCCCCGATTACATGGCGCGCATGACCGAGAGAGGCGCCCGCTATCTGTTCCACGTCGTCGAGGAACTGGACAAGCGAGGGATGCCACTCGACCTCGCCCTGCTGCCGTTCATCGAGAGCGCCTTCAACCCGCAGGCGATGTCGATCGCGCGCGCAGCCGGCATGTGGCAGTTCATGCCCTCCACCGGCCGGGTGTTCGACCTGCAGCAGAACGTGTTCCGTGACGACCGACGCGACGTGCTGGCGTCGACGCGAGCCGCACTCGACTATCTGCAACGGCTGAACGAGATGTTTCGTGGCGACTGGCAGCTTTCCCTCGCGGCATACAACTGGGGCGAAGGCAACGTCAAGCGCGCGCTGGCGCACAAGCGCGACAAGAAGGCCGCCACGCCCTACCTGAGTCTGCTGCGCATGCCGGCCGAAACGCGCAACTACCTTCCGAAGTTCCAGGCGATCAAGAACATCGTGATGCGACCCGACGAATTCAGCGTCACGCTGCCGCCGTTGGAGAACCACCCCTACTTCCTGAGCGTATCGATCGACCGTGACATCGACGTCGAACTCGCGGCGCGCCTGGCGGGGGTCTCACTGGACGAGTTCCAGCAACTCAACCCGCAGATGAACCGACCGGTGATCTTCGCCGCGCTGACGCCGCAGATCCTGTTGCCCTACGACGGCGCCAACGCCTTCGTGCGCAGCTTGCCGGCGCACACAGGCCCGCAGGCGACTTGGACCGTGTGGGTGGCCTCGAAGACGCTGAAGGCCGCCGATGCCGCCGAACTGGTGGGCATGAGCGAGGCCGAGCTGCGCGATGTCAATCGCATTCCGCCTGGCATGCTGATACAGGCCGGGTCCAGCCTGGTCGTGCCACGCCCCGAGGACCGCGACAGCGACGTGTCGGAGCGCTTGGCGAGCAACGGACGGCTCTCGTTGTCGCCCGAGGGCGGCGTCGTGCGCCGCGTGACCTTTCGCGCCGGTCGCCGCGGTGACAGCGTTGCCGCGGTTGCACGACGTTATCGCGTCAGCACCGCGCAGGTGGCGCACTGGAACGACGTCGAAGTCACGGCATCGTTCCGCGCCGGCCAGCGCATCGTCGTCATGGTGCCAGCCCGGCCTGCGCGAGCGCCTTCGGCACGCACCGCGGGGCCGTCGCGTGGCGCGCCGGCCAAGGCAGTGGCGGCCCGGCGGCGCCAGTAGGTCAGCGACGGTCGCTGAGCGCTTGTGCGAGCGTCGACAGGTCGACGTACTCGAGTTCGCTGCCCACCGGCACGCCGCGCGCGAGGCGAGTCACCTTGAGCCCGCGCGCCATCAGCGCCTGCGTCAACACATGCGCAGTGGCTTCCCCCTCGGCCGTGAAACTGGTCGCCAGGATGACCTCTTGCACACTGCCGTCGCCAGCGCGTTCAAGCAGCTCGGCAGCCCCGATGTCGGCCACGCCGATGCCGTCCAGCGGCCGCAGCCGGCCCATGAGCACGAAGTACAGCCCTTGGTAGCCGCCGCTGCGCTCGAGCGCAGCCTGGTCGGCCGGCGTCTCCACCACAGCCAGCTGGCGCGCATCTCGGCGCGGGTCGAGACAAGTCGCGCACACAGGCGCTTCGCTGAACGTATGGCAGCGTTGGCAATGACCCACCCGCTCCACCGCCGCCGACAAGGCCTGCGCCAGTTGTCTCGCACCATCGCGATCGTGTTGGAGCAGGTGATACGACATTCGCTGCGCCGACTTCATGCCCACGCCAGGCAGGCGGCGCAGCGCCTCGATCAAGCGCTCCAGGGCTTGTTCTGCCACGGCGGGATCGTGGCGGTCAGAACGGGAACTTCATTCCCGGGATCTGTGGCATCCCGGCGGTCAGCTTTCCCATCTTCTCCTGCGACGTTTCCTCGGCCCGGCGGATGGCGTCGTTGAAGGCGGCGGCGACCAGATCCTCGAGCATGTCCTTGTCGTCGGCCAGCAGGCTGGGGTCGATGGCCACGCGCTTGACATCATGTTTGCAGGTCATGGTGACCTTGACGAGTCCGGCGCCGGATTGCCCCTCGACCTCGATCGTCGCCAGTTCCTCCTGCGCCTTGCGCAGGTTCTCCTGCATGGCCTGGGCTTGCTTCATCAGCCCGGCGAGCTGGTTCTTCATCATGGTGTCGGATTCCTGGAAACGGGTTTGATCGAACCGGGCACGATACGCGCCGTCTTGAACTGTGTCATCAGATCACGCACCACGGGGTCGGTCTGGATGGTCTGCTCGGCCCGCTGCAGCGCCTGCGCCCGCGCCGCGGCGTCGCGCAAAGCGGGTGAATCCAGGGCCGTCCCCGGCTCGAGCAGCAATTCCACCTGCACGCCGCTGATCGCGGCGAGCGCTGCCTGCAGCTTGTCGCGCAGCGGTGACGCGCGCAGTGACTCACGCTCGACGCGAAGTCGCCATTGCACGCGTCCATCGAGCTCGACACGACCCAGGCACTCGGCCTGCATTGCCAGCTCGCGCACCAGCGCAGCAATCCCGCCCTGTTGAGTCAGCTCGGCCACCTGCGCCGCCCACCGCTCGCCCCAGGCGTGCGGCTGGAACTCGGTGGTGCCCTGTGGTCTTGCAGGGGCGGCAGGCGCCCGCGCATCGACATCCAACAGTTCGTGCGGGACCGCGTCGACCCATGGCGGCGCCGACTCCGCCGGTGGCGGCGAGACAATCTCGGATGGCACGGACCGGCTGAGCGGCCGGGCCGACGCGACCGGCGCCGCCAAGACTCCAGCCGTGCGCGCCTGCGTTGGCTCCAAGCGCTGCGGCGGCGGCCCGCCAGCCGGCGGAAACGCGAGCAGACGCAGCAACACCATCGCCAGCGCACCGTATTCATCGGACATCAGCGCCAGTTCGGCCCGTCCGTGCAGCACGATGCTGTACAACAACTGCGTTTCGTCGGCGGGTAGCGCGTGCGCCAAGCTCTGCAGCTCGGGCGAGTCGGGATCATCGCCATCAAGCGTGCCGGGAACCACCTGCAACACGGCCATGCGCTGCAGCAAGACCGCCATCGACTCGAGCGTGCCTGCTGCCGAAAGCCCGTGCCCGCGCAAGACATCCACGATGGACAGCACCGCCGCGCCGTCACGCGCCGCCAGCGCGCGCACCAGGCCGGCCACGTGCCGGCCATCGACGCTGCCGAGCATGGCGCGCACACCCGCCTCGTCGAGTCGCCCGCCGCCGTAGGCAATGGCCTGGTCGGTCAACGACAGCGCGTCGCGCATCGAACCGCGAGCTGCCCGCGCCAGCAGGCGTAACGCCGCCCCATCGTGCGCCACCTGCTCGGCTGCCAGCACCCGCGCGAGATGCGCCTGCACGGTCTCGGGCGCCATCGGCCGAAGATTGAACTGCAGGCAACGACTCAGCACCGTGGGCAGCATCTTTTCAGGGTCGGTGGTCGCCAGCACGAACTTCAGGTATTCGGGCGGCTCCTCCAGTGTCTTGAGCAATGCGCTGAAGGCGTCCTTGGTGAGCTGATGCGCCTCGTCGATCATGAAGACCTTGTAGCGCCCGACGCTCGGCTTGTAGGCGGCACGCTCGATCAGGTCGCGCGCTTCGTCGATGCCCCGGTTGGATGCGGCGTCGAGCTCGATGTAGTCGATGAAGCGGTCGGCGTCGATCTCGACACAGGCCTGGCATTGGCCGCACGGCGTAGCGGTGACGCCGCCTGAGCCGTCCGGTCCGATGCAGTTGAGGCTCTTGGCCAGGATGCGCGACACCGTCGTCTTGCCGATACCGCGGGTGCCGGTGAATAGATAGGCGTGATGCAGCCGGCCACTGGACAGCGCATTGGACAACGCGCGAACCACATGCTCCTGACCGACCATATCGTCGAAACGACGAGGTCGGTACTTGCGTGCCAGCACCACATCCACCATGAGAATGATTCTACGAGGGTGGTCGATTGCCCCTCGCCGATAATCGGTGCATGCAGGCGCCCCGCTCCACCGCAGACCCGTCCCCGTTGAGCTACGAAAGTTCGGGCGTCGACTACTCGGTGATTGATCCGCTGAAGGTCAGTGCACAGCGGGCCGCAGCGGCGACGGCCACGCAACTGGCGGCGCATGGCTTCACCGAGGTGGCGGCCTCTCGCGGCGAATCGGCCTACGTGGTCGACGTCGGGCCGTTCTACCTGGCCAGCATCGTCGAATGTCTGGGCTCGAAGGCGCTCGTCGCCGACGAATTGGCTCGCCTGACCGGGCGCAGCTACTACGAAGCCATTGCGCAGGACACGATCGCAATGGCTGTCAACGATCTCATCACCGTCGGCGCCACGCCGCTGGTCGTGCAGGCTTACTGGGCCGCCGGCGGCTCCGAGTGGTTTAGCGATACCGTTCGCGCCCGAGCCCTGGTCAGCGGTTGGCAGCGGGCCTGCGAGACCTGCGGGGTCGCCTGGGGTGGTGGCGAGACGCCGGCGCTGGCCGGCATCGTGGAAGCCGGGCGGATCGATCTGGCCGCCTCCTGCACCGGTCTGGTCAACCCCAAGGAGCGCCTGTCGCTGGGCGAACGCCTTGGGCCTGGCGACGCCATCGTGCTGCTCGGTTCGAGCGGCATCCATGCCAATGGCCTGAGCCTGGCTCGCAAGCTGGTCGAGCGGCTGCCCGCCGGCTGGCTGACCGAGCTGCCGTCGGGGCAGACCTACGGTGAGGCTCTGCTCGCACCGACCGTGCTCTATTCGCCGTTGACCGAGGCGCTCTGGCGCGCCGGCATCGTGCCGCACTACTGTGCCAACATCACGGGCCATGGCTGGCGCAAGCTGTTGCGCCACCCGTCGGCGTTGACCTACCGGATACACGCGCTGCCGCCCGTTCCCGAAGTGCTGCGCTTCATCCAGCGCGAGGCCGGCCTAGACGACCGCGAGGCCTACAGCACCCTCAACATGGGCGCAGGGTTTGCTTTGTTCGTCCAGCGGTCGCAGGCCGACCAGGTGACGGCGCTGGCGGCCGCGGCGGGCATCGGGGCATGGGTGGCCGGCAGCGTGCAGACTGGACCCAAGCAGTTGCAGGTCGAGCCGCTCGACCTGTGCTTCGGCGAAGGCGACCTGTCGCTACGCTGAAATGACGGGCAGCCTACAATGGTGGCGACGGGCCTCCTCGCATGGAAGCGCGGCCAACCGGGTCAGGTGGGGAACCAAGCAGCCCTAACCGTTGTGACCAGTGCCGAGGGCAAGGCTCGTCACTTTTGACAGAGGTGCGGCTTTGGCGCAACGCTTTGACACGGACGGCCCCTGCCGCCAACCCGTAGACGTCAACCCGTCCCGAGGTGCGACGTTATGATGGCTGATTGAGGCCTCGCTCCCTTCGGCGGGATTTGCCACGAAGGCGTTTTGACCAGATGAGGGTTCATGGTCCAGGCGTAGTGGCTCCTCCATCGCGTGGTGTTCGTTCCCTCTTTTCCAACTAGGAGTCTCTAATGAAGATGAAAACCGCTCTCTCGCTGGTCGCCGCCGCTTTCGCCCTGGTCGCCCAGGGTGCCTACGCTCAGGCGACGGCTCCGGCCGGCAAGGCCCGCGCCGAAGTGAAGGAAGAAGCCAAGGCCGCCGTCAAGGCTGGTGAAACCAAGGCCGGCGAAGGCGCACCGACCTCCAAGGCGGGTGCCAAGTCCGACAAGCCCCGTGCCGACGTCAAGGCTGAAGCCAAGACCGCAGTGAAGGCCGGCGCCACCAAGGCCGGTGAAGGCGCTCCGACCGAGAAGGCTGGCGCCAAGTCCGACAAGGCCCGCGCCGACGTCAAGGCCGAAACCAAGAAGGCCGTCAAGGAAGGCACGACGATTCCTCCTGGCGAAGCCACCCAGAAGAAGTAATGCGCTGCGCGCCGTCAGGCGCTGGTGCAACCGCGGCTGCCCAAGGGCAGCCGTTTTTCATGGGCAACGCCTCGTCAGCCGGCGCTGCGAAAGGCCATCACGGCCTGATTGCGCAGGGTGCGCAGCAGTGACAGCTCGCGTTCGCTGATGGTCAACGCCGTCGAAGCGTCACGGTCGGCATAGATCAGGCCGAACGGGGCACGCTTCAGGGTCAGCGGCAGCAGCAGGAAGGCTCTGGCAGCGATGTGCTGGCGAAACCACGCCGGCAGCCGCGGCGCGATGTTGGGCGCGTCGGCGTCGGCAATCAGCATGTCCGCGCCCTTGTGGCACACGGCTGCAAAGAGGTCAACCGGACCTTTCCCCGCCGGCGTCATCGCCACCTGGAATTGCCGCGCGATCGCCTCAACGCCGTCGCCGAGCCCGAAGCGGCCCGACAGCGCGCCGGAACGCGGATCACGCAGGCAGAAGACCACGTGCCTGAATTCGAGCGCCCGATACATGGTTTCCAGCACCATGCGCAGCACTTCGTTGAGCCGGAAGGACTCCTCGGCCATCGTGTTCGTGATGTCCTGAATACCGGCCGACAACATCTCGCCAGCGCGGGCCGGGTTTGGCGGCGCTGGCAGGGGAGCCGTCATCCGCGATGGCGGATCCAGATCAATGGCCGTCGGCTCGGCCGCAGTGTCCAAGCCGACCTCCGTCACCGCGACAAGCGTCGGCTCGGCGGCGCCACGATCGACCAGGCGCTCAGCGGGGGACCCTTGCACCTGCAGACCCATCGCCGCAGCGAACTCGCCCAGCCGCCGCCGGGCGTCGCCGACGGCCCGGGCAACATCGCCGCTGCGCAGCTGCAAAGCGGTGGCATAGCGCTGCTCCAGGTGGCCCAGCCTGGCTTCGAGCGCTTCGTGCTCGCTGGTCAAGGTGGCCACGGCGATCTCGTTGGCGGCCCTGGCCAGCCAACGCATGCGTTCCTGCGGCAGTTCGAGCCGCCGCATCGGCGGCTCGCCTTCGGGCGGGCGCATGCATTGCTGCAAAGTTTCAGGCAGGCCCCACGCCTTGGCGACGCCGAGGCCGAGGTCTTGCAGTCCGATGCCCAGCACGCGCCGGGCAGCCTGCTCGACACTTGCCGCCGCGGGTGCCGCGCGTGCCACGTGGGGCCGCATTTCCTCGCGGATGACACGCGCCTCCTCGGGCAGGTAGAACTCGGTCAGCAGACGGCCGAGGTTCTGCATCATGGCGCCGAGATAGCTCTCTTCGCTGTCGCGTGCGCGGCCGGTCATTTCGCTGGCCACCTGCCCGGCCATCAGCGCGCACAGGAACTGTTCCTTCAGCTGATGCGCATGTTGCTTGTCCTGCATGTGCTCGAGCAGCACGAGCGACAGCGCCAGATTGCGCACGCCGGCAAAGCCGACCAACGCAATGGCTCGCGATACGGTGGAGATCGTGCCTCCACCGGCATGTCGGAACTGCGCGCTGTTGACCAACCGCAGCAGTTTGTGGGTCAAGGCGACATCCTTCAGGATCTCGCCCGCCAGGCTGTTGAGGTTCTCGCTCTCCGAGCTGGCCACGCGCTGAATGCGCAGCACCGCGTCCGACAGCGCCGGAAAGTCGCTGCGCTGGCGCATGCGTCGCAGCAGGAAGTCGAGCGTGCCGCTGCCTTCGACGGTGGACTGCCGCGTCGAAGCCTCCGGCGTGCCCAGCCAATCGGCCAACGCGCACTGCAACGCAGCCACGTCGGTGAAGCGGTGGGCCGGATCGCGGGCGATGGCCCGATGCACGATCGCGCGCAGGGCGTCATCGACTGCTGCGCCCTCCGGAATCTTGAGGTTCTCGTCGATCACCCGGCGCAGCGCGCGCATCGGGTCACGCTCCTGCAGCAAGCGCGTCCCGCAGAGCATCTCGCCGAGGATCAGCCCGGCCGAGAAGATGTCCATCGCCGGCGCCGGCGGAAAGCCGCGCGCCGCCTCGGGCGACATGTAGCCCGGCGTGCCGCAGATGCGGCCTTCCCCCTGATCGTCGACACGCGCTGCGATGCCGAAATCCATCACCCGCGGCCGGCCATCGGTATCGACCAGGATGTTCGACGGCTTCAGGTCGCGGTGCACGATGCCCTGCGCATGCGCCGTGCGCAACGCGTCGATCACACCGAGCATCGAGGCCACGGCCGCGCGCGCCGGCATGGCGCCCCCGCCTCGCAAGGCGTCGGCCAGTGTCTTGCCACGCACCAGTTCGAACACCAGGTAGGCGCGCCCGCCGCTATCGTCGGCCTCAAACACCGGCACGATGTTGGGGTGGGCCATGCGGCCGACGGCGCGGGCCTCATGCAGCCATTGATCCGAGCTGATCACACCGGCGCCCGGCTCCAGCAGCTTGAGTGCGACGTCGCGATCGAGCCGTTCGTCATGAGCGCGCCAGACCACCGCTTGCGCTCCGCGGCCGAGCACCTCGCGCAGCACGAAACGGCCGATGCGCATGCCCTCTCGCGCCGGCGCGGCGGCCTCGCTTGCGCCGCGGGACGCCGGATGCGGCCGGGTCGATCCAGAGGCCGCGTCGGGCTCAGGTTGCATGTTGCGGACCCGCGTGCGCGGTGGCCGGTGAGTCGGTTTGCGGCGACTGGCCTTGCGCGGCGAGCTGCAGATCCCGCACGGTGACCCCCAGCGCGCGAGCGTAGCGCTGAGCCACGCGTTGCAGCCCCGCAGGGGCGGCGCGGCCTTCGAGGGTCAACACGTCCACCACCTCGTTTGCACAGCTCGCCGTCACCCTCAGTGTGTCGTCATCGTTGTCAGGGGTGCGGACCGGCGCATCGCGGGAGCAGCGACGGATCATGTGAAGCACGGATTCGTCCAGCCCCCAGTGACGGGCCACGGTATCGCCGATCACGTCGATGGCGATGCCCATCACCGCAAACGACGCGGCTTCCTCCGGCATACCCGGTTCGTCGGGCCGACCCGGCTCCTCGGCTGGCAGCGGGTGCATCAGCCGCAGGATCTGGGTCGCCTCGTCGGCAAAGTGGTAGTGGACCAGCAGGCGCCCGAGGTTCTGCAACAGTGCAATCAGGTGGATCACCTCGGCGTCGAACCCCGCAGGGCGCAGCAACTGCGCGATGCGGGCCGAGTGCTGGGCACGCTCGATCGCCTGGCGCAAATGGACGGACTGTGGCTCGGACAGTGGGCCGGGCCAGTCCCGCAGGTTGAGCGCGGCCCGACGCACGCCGTCGAGGCCGAGCAGCGCGATCGCGCGGCGCAGTGTGAGCACCGGTCCGCTGCCGCTGACGACGGACCCACGCACCTGCGCGGTGTTCACCAGTCGCAGCATCTCGAAGGCCAGTGCCGGATCCTGCAGCACGATCTCGGCCAGTTCGCTGGTGCGTTCGCGCTCCATCAGGGCCAGGCGCGCCGCCCGCCGAGCCGAACCCGGCAGCGACGGCAACGGCCCGATCTGTCGCATGCGATCGAGCAGCAGCGGCAGCGGCCCCCCGTCGGCCTGTGCGTCGGCGCGGTACCAACCTTCAAGCGCCCGTGCCAGTGTGCGTGCGCTGTGATAACGCTGGCGGACCTGGCGATCGGTGGCTCGATTGGCGATGATGCGCAACGGCTCCGCGATCGTGCGGCCGGTGCTCCACGGCAAGCGCACGATCTCGCGCCCCGACGGCGGCATCAGCGCGATGACCGCGGAGGTATCGTCGCGCTCCATGGCGTGCTGCCCGGTCAGCGCGTGGTGCAGCACCAGCGCGAATGCCAGCACGTCGCGCTCGGCATCGCGGCGCTGCGCCTGCAACGCCCCGATGCCGAGCGCCTGGTCGCCGGCTGCGGCTACGCGGTCCGCTGCCAGGTGCGCGATCTCCAGGCCCATCAGGCTTGCCCCTGCGGCCTCGCTCCACAGCACCATGGCCGACTGGATGTCGCGGTGCGCCAGGCCGGCGTCATGGGCAAAGGCCAGTCCATCGAGCACCTGCACAGCGGCTCGGGCTGCGTCCTGACCGGGTAGTCCGCTGGCGCCGACGTGCTCGGACAGCGTGACCGTGTCAGCGCGCGCATAGGCGGCATAACACCAGCGGTCGACGTCACCGACCTCCAGCGGAACGGCCAGACCCGGATGAGTAACGCGCAGCGCCTTGCGGGCAGCCTGCAACTGCATGTCGAGTTCGCGCCGGTCGGCTGCCTGCGTGCGCGGCATCACCAGCACGCGCTCGGTATCATCGTCCGGATCGATCGCCAGCCACACCAGCGTGCGCGCGCTCTTGCCCAGCAGACGCAGCAGCTGGAAACGCCCGAACGCCGGCGTAGCGGAACTGCGGTCGTCGCGGGTGGAGTCTGGCGGGCTCATAGCAAATTGCACGGATGGCCGCACCGCGGCGCGGTAGCGGCGTCCGATCGATTGGAGCCAAGCCGCTCTTGCCCCGATCGGGCGAAGTGGCCGGGCAACACCGGTCAGATCAGCGGGTGCACGCGCCCGTCGGCCGTCACGACGGCGGCGCGCACCGGCTGCCCGTCGGTGGCCAGTTGCACGGCCCGGCAGTAGCGCGCCAGTTGCTCGTGCACCGCCGGGTCGCTGACGGCGTCCGGATCAAGCTTGTAGTCGAGTACCCACCAGGGCGCATCGGCGGGCACGCGCGGGCGCACCAGCCGATCGATGCGCAGAACCTGGCCGTCGAGCACGAGTTCCACCTCGTCACCCGCCCACGCCAGCCGCGACGCATCGAAGTACGGCGCCAGATCGGCGTGGCCCCGCATCTCGGCCACGATGTTCGCGACACGCGTCGCTCGATCGACAGACAAGCCGGCTTCGCGCGCCGCAGCCCGCGCGCACGCCGCCAGCCCGGCCGTGGGATCGGCGTCCGACGCCGTCCACTGCAGTGTTCGATGCACGGCGCGACCGAGACGCCGGGCTTCGTCGTCGTCGTGCGCGGCCGGATCGGGCGGCTGCGGTTGCGCAGCCGGCGACGGCAGCACAGGTATCGCGGCGCTGATCGACACGGCGGCGTCGCCGGCCGCCACCTCGCCGGCGACGTGCCATGCCTCGGCCCGCGGCTCGACCCGGTGCCACCAGCTGTCGCCCGACGTCGTGCGCTGTGGCGAGGTTCGGCTGAAGACGAGCCGCTCGCGCGCACGCGTCATCGCGACGTAGAGCGCGTTCAGTTCCTCGCGTTGGGTCGCCTGGGTCTCTTGTGCCTGCCAGTCGCGCAACGACACAGCCACCTCGCCGCCATCTGCCACGAACGCCACCCGCCGCGGCTGGCGCCGCTCGGCGGGCCAGTCGACCATCACGGTAGCCATCGACTCACGCGCGGGCGTCGGGTCGCAGTCGACGACGAACACCGCGCGGGCCTCGAGGCCCTTGGCACCGTGGATCGTCATCAGCCGCACGGCGTCGGCGCGCGCCGGGGCCGGCACGGTCAGCGCCCGCTGGCGCAGCGCACGCACGAAACGGTAGACGCTGAGATAGCGGCCGCCGTCGACGGCCAGCGATTGCTCGAGCAGCGCACGCACCGCCGCCAGCGACAACGGTAGGCGTTCGGCCGGCACCGTACGCGCGAGGCGCTCGAAGCAGCCGCTCTGATCGACGATGCGATCCAGCAGATCATGCGGCGGCAGGCGCAGCGCGTCTTCGGACCAGCGCGCAAGCAACGCGGCGGCCCGCGAAACCGCGGGTGGTGCATCGGTCCACTGCAGCAAGGCGCTCCACCAGGGCGTCGCGCCGCCAGCCTCGTATGCCCGCGCCGACAGCGCAGACAGCTCATCGTCACTGGCCGAGAACAGAGGGCTTTTCAGGGCCTGGGCAAGCGACAGGTCATGTCCGGGCGAAGCCAGCACGTCGAGCACGGCAACCAGATCATTGACCTCGACCAGGCTACCCAGCGTGAGCGCCTCGGCCGCCACGCACGGCAGCGCGAGCGCCCGCAGCTCGTCGCCGATGGCCGCCAGCGGCGCGCGGCGCCGCGCCAGGACCATGATCTCGCCCGGTGCGAACTCCTGCTTGCGCACGAGCCGATGCACCGCCCGGGCGACACGTCGCGCCTCGTCGAGCGCGCGCGGCTCCTTCTCTTCGATACGAGGCACGGTCAACGAGTCACGCCAGATGTGACGGTCCGGCCTCGCCTTCGGCGCGTGCCATACGTCGGGGTCGGTCAAGCGGGCCGCGTGACCCGGCTGCGCGGCATCGGCCGCCGTGCTGTGGGGCAGGAACCCGGGGTACCGGCCCTCGGCCGCCGCCTCGGTAAACACCGCGTTCATCACTTCGAGCACGCGGGGCGCGCAGCGACGCGTGTGATTGCAGCCGAGCGACTTGCCCGCCAGCCCCGTGACGACGAACTCGCGAGCAAGATCGAAGACGCGGGGCTCGGCGCGACGGAATCGGTAGATGCTCTGCTTCGGATCACCGACGATGAACACCGAGGGTGGCCGCTGACCGCTGGCGCCTCCCCCCGCGCCGGCATATGCCGACAACCACGACTGCAAGGCGTGCCATTGCAGCGGGCTTGTGTCCTGGAACTCGTCGACCAGCACATGACGCACCTGCGCGTCCAGGCGCTGCTGAATCCAGCCTGCGGCGTCCGAATCGGACAGAACCGTCAGTGCGCAACGTTCCAGATCGGGCATGTCCACCAGCGACCGCTCCTGTTTCAAGGCCCGCCACTGCGCCAGCAGTTCGCGCGACAGGCGGCACATGCGGCCGTGGTCCTCCCATGCCTCGTGCTGGGCGATCTGCTCGGCAAGGCGCTCGCAAGCGGCGAGCGCCGGGCGCGCGGCGGGTATGTCGACGGCCACGCGCGGCGTGTTCTTCTGCGTGAAGAGCGCGTTGTACACAGCCGGCCAGCGCAACGCCAGATCGTCCATGGCCAGTGCATCGGCGAGCCGCGTCCCGGCTGGGCGCGATAGGTCCAGCAGCGCAGCTGCCGCGCGGGCCAGATCGTCGCGCAGGGCGGCATCGCGGCTGAGGCGCTGCGAAGGATGGTCCAGGCTCGCGCAGTCCGGCCAGCGGGCGGCGGCAGACTCGACACCCGACTCCAGCACACCGGCAGCGTCGGCGCTCTCGATCTCGACGCGCTTGTCCAGTGCGGCCTGCAGCCACTCGCCGAGCTTGTGGCGCCGATGCCGCTCGGTCAATCCGCGGTAGTCGGCCAGCAGTTTCGGCGAGCGGATCACTGCACGCTGCAGGCGTTGCATCAACTCGGGCCGCAGGTCATCGATCTCCTCGACCAGTTGCATGCCCGCGTGCAGGCCGAGGGCGTCCAGCGCCTCGGTCGGGGCCAGCCGCAGCAAGCGCGCAAACCAGGCGTGGAAGGTGCTAACTTGAACCGCCCTCCCCTGGGCCAGCAGCCGCCCGTGCAAGGCAGCGAGGCTCGGTTCGAGCCGCTGCGCATCGGCCGCGTCGACACCTCGGTGGACGAGCGCCTCTCTCCGCTCGCCCGGTGAACAGCGGCTCCAGGCATGCAGCCATTCGCGCAGCCGCGTCCGCATCTCGCCGGCCGCCTTGCGCGTGAAGGTGATGGCCAGGATCTGCTCGGGCTGCGCGCCGTCAAGCAGCGCCCGCACGATGCGCGACACCAGCATCCAGGTCTTGCCGGCGCCAGCGCAGGCTTCGACGATGACGCTGCACTGCGAATCGCAGGCGTGGGCATAAAACTCGGCCGGCGTGCTCGCGCGTCCGTCGATCAGATAAGCCGGCTCGATCATGTCGATGGCGGCCCATCGACCGGCCAATGGTCGCGACGACACAGGCCACGCGCCTCGCAGTGTTCGCATGCCGTGCCCTCGCCGAGCGCCGGCAGCGGCGCTCCGGCCTCGATGCGCGCGCGTTCGGCGCCCAGTGCATCGATCAACTGGCGAGCCGTCTGCGCGACGTCCGGGTGCGCCACCTGACGGATTGGTCCGCCTTCGTCAAGCGGCAGGTAGGCGGCGGACAATGCGGTGTCCACCGGCAGGCTGTCGAGCAACAAGGCGCCGTACACCGCCAGCTGCGTGTCTTCGAGCGGCAGGTTCACCTTGCCGGTCAGACTGCCACGCGAGCTCGTCTTGTAGTCGATCACATGCACGGCACCGGTCATCGCGTGCCCGTCGATGCGATCGATGCGGCCATGCAGGCACAAGGCCCCGGCCGCAGCGCCGCCCCATCGGCGGTCGGCCTCGCCCTGGCGGAAGCGCCAGCCGTCGGCCTCGTGGCCATGCAACCAGTCGACGTATCGTCGTGCGAAACCAACCAGGCCCGCCGAGAACGGCAGCAGGGCGGACGCCGTGATGGCACCGGACTCGACCCGCTCGGCCAGCACCTGTTCGGCCGCGCGGCGCAGGTGATGCACGTCTTCGTCGAGCGTGGCCGAGCCTCTGCGTTCGCCATGGAAGCGCTCGAGCGCGGCGTGCAGCCAGCGACCGTAGTCGCTCTTGTCGGCTCCCTCGTCGAGTTCGTCGTGCTCCTTCAGGCGCAGCACGCTGCGCGCGAAAAACCGGTATGGGCACGCACGTAACGCTTCGACAGCACTGGCGCTCCAGGACGTCGGCAGTCGGCCGACCGCTGTGGGTTGCGGTCGAGGGGGGGGCTCGCGCGGCACTGCGCGCAGCGGCAAGGCCACCTCGCGCTCCTTCACCGCGTTCGGCCCTTCGCCTCGTCGCAACAGCAGGCGATCGACGAGACCGCTCGGCGCCAGCAGCTCATCGCCATCGGCACGGCGCCGGATCAGTACCAAGTTCGGCACCCGCAGCAAGTGCGCAAAGGCCAACGCCTGCCGGCGCTGCCGCAGCACTCTCGACGGCAGCCCGAGTCGGACCAGAGCTTCGTCGCTCCACGGCAGATCCTGCGCCGTCGATACCGACAGCCGCCGCTCGTCGGCACCCGGCACGATCACGGTGGAAAAGGGACGCGCGATGGCCCGCGCAAGCGGTGTCATCACGACCGCGCCGGCCTCGCCCGAGCGACGCAGCACGAAGCGCGCCTCCTCCAGGCCGGCTTCGACCCAGTCGATGAACTCGTCGAGGTCGAGTTCCTGCGCGAGCGCCGCGTCGAACGTTTCGCCGTGTCCGGCAACATCGATCCGCAAGGCCACGCGCAGTTGCACGGCTGCTGAGTCGTCGTGCCAGGCCGGGTCGACCTGGTCACCGAACAGCAGCGTGTCGAGGGCTGCGAGCCAGTGCGCGAGCGCCCGTCGGCGCGGTGCCGCGAACGCCGCCAGGCGCCCGCGTGCACGCCGCCATAGCGCGGAGCTCTCGGGCGGCAGCGCGCCTGGGTCGTCCGCTCGGCGCCACGCTCGCTCGAGCGCGGCCAAGGCCTGCGCGTGCGCTGGCTGCAGGTGTGCCTTCAACCAGTCGAGCCAATCGTCCAGGCTGGCGGCAGGCCGCGCGGCGCGCAGGGCTGCCACGGCATAGGCGCCGGCACGAGTCGTGGCCAGCGACCAACCTGTCTCGTCGTCCACCCGTGTGCCGGTTCGCTCCAGCAGCGCCCGCACCCGCCGCACGAGCGCGCGGTCCTCGGCGATGAGCGCGACCGGAGTCGCTCCGCGCGCGATCGCAGCGATCACTTCACATGCTGCGGCGCCGGCCTCCTCTTCCCCGTCGGCGGCGTGCAGCAACGTGACGTTTGCACCGCGTGGCAGCGCATCGAACGGGTCGTCTTCCGGCGTATCGAGGCACAGGCGCAGGCAAGGAGTGTCGCCGGCCTGCTCGAGCAGGCTCAGGGCCAGAGCATCCTCGCCGCCGCACTCGACGGCGACCCAGGCAGCGGGCTTGAGGCGAAAGAGCACGTCTGTGGCGACCACTCCGGCCACGGCCGCCCACTCGATGGCCACCCGATGCAGCGCGCGGTCGGTGGCGCCGGGGCCGGTGGCGACTACGGTTTGTGAGCGCGCCTGGTCCCAGAAGGCCGCGCGACGATCGGGCGGACACGTCGCCGCGGCAGTCATCAACGCGTGCGCGATGCGCACCGTCGTCGCGACAGCGTGATCGAATGCGCGCCGGTCGCGACGCGCCCAGCGTTCGAGCCAGGCCTGCTGGCGCAGCAATCGCGCCGCGCCGAGCCGATCGAAGGCGGCGTCGCCGGTCGGCGCTGCGGGATCGACCATACCGCCGACCGACGGCGGAAACTCGCGCGCCAGCGTGGAGGTCGTGTGAATCCTGGGCAGCCAGCCCGCGCTGCATGCGAATGCGTGGCGGGCGGGCGACAGCAGTTCCGCGAACGGCACCAGCAGGATGACCGGCACCCACCAGCGCGCGGTCTGGTGCGAGATCGTGAGCGACAAGTGCTCGAGCAGGCTGTGGGAGAGCTCGTGCCGGCGCAGGATGACGATGAAAAGTCCGGAGAGCAGGAGGCCGGCGAACAGTGCCTCCATCACGAGGATCAACAGACTGGCCATGGCCCCGAGTTGAAGGTTGAAGTCATGGCGGCACAGGTCGACGACCGATGCGCAGTGCATGAGCGTCTGTGCCGGGTCGCTGAACAGCGACCAGCTCGCCAGGGTGATATGCGGTTCCAGGAACGCGGGATCGAGTTCGATCGCTCCGCGCACATTCGCGAGGGCTTCGGACGGCTGGCCCGCTTCACGAGCCAGCACGCCGCGGCGATAGAACAGCCGAGCCTCGAGCGGCAATGCGTCGATCTGTTGAGCGTTCTTCCACGCGACCCAGGCACCGACATCACGGAGGTCGGCCGGCTGGGTGCGACTGCTGCCCGAGGCGGCGGGGGCGACCGTGGCCTCCAACGGTTCCTGAGCGTGAACACGATGTGCGTCCGCGAGCAGGAGCGCACCCCCGAGCACGAGGAGTGTGATCGTCGCGGCCATGCGCGCGACGTGGGGCACCCGCGGCTGGGGGCGCGACTTCGCGTCGCGCTCAGCGCTCGCCGTCCTGGCCTTCTTCAGCTCGTGCATTCCCTTGACACTCCGAGGGTTGGCTCCGTACCGTCCGGGGTCGCGGTCGTTATCGGCGGCTCGGTTCGGCCGCTTGAGAACCTTCTCGCCTCCGCGCCGGTCGCTGTCGCGAGCCGTGCAGAGGCCGTTCCGCCCCCGTATTCGAGCCGCCCGGGGGCGTTCGCTTTGGCGGCCATCCGGCTGCCGGGAGTCCCCTAGGCCATGTCCCAGTCCGAGTCCGGCAACACTCCGATCGAGCCTGCAGGCGTCACGCCCTGGATCCGCATCAAGGAAGCCGCCACCCACGTGGGCGCCGTCGTCGAGGTCGTCGCCTTTGACTTTGACCTTCACCGGCAATTGCGGCGCTTCGATGATCTCGAACTCGAGACCTGACCTGTCGGCCTTCAACATTACGCGGACGGTGCCGCCGCGCGCCAACTTGCCGAACAAAATCTCGTCGGCCAGCGGTTTCTTCAGGTACTCCTGAATGGTCCGCGCCAGCGGCCGGGCGCCGAACAGGGGATCGTAGCCCTTTTCCGCCAACCATTGGCGCGCCGCATCGGTCAGCTCTATGACCACGTTGCGGTCGGCGAGCTGCGGCGGCAGGGCGCAGATGAGATCCTCTCGGCCCTTGGAAAGTAAGCCGCTCCAGGGGCGAGGCGTGGTCGTCACCCGCCCTGCGGGCCAGGCGGAGCGCCTCGCTTCGCTGCTGGAAGCGGCGGGTGCGCGGGCCATTCGCTTTCCCGCCCTCGAGATCGAGCCTGTCGCCGGCAGCATGCCGCCCTCGCTCGAGCGCTTC
>CALMQI010000294.1 GCA_937871935.1 uncultured Burkholderiales bacterium | reverse complement strand
ATGGCAATCCTTGCCAACCGTGGCGACGGCGTTCGGCTCACCGCGTCAGCGCACGGCGCGCGTGCTCTGTTGATCGCCGGCCGGCCGCTGAACGAGCC
This sequence comes from uncultured Burkholderiales bacterium, assembly GCA_937871935.1. GTDB lineage: Bacteria > Pseudomonadota > Gammaproteobacteria > Burkholderiales > Burkholderiaceae_C > JAEUPI01. The sequence continues at coordinate 24,881 of CALMQI010000294.1, read as the reverse complement.
GATCGCGCAGTACGGCCCGTTCGTGATGAACACGCGCGAACAGCTGATGCAGGCGGTCGAGGACTACCAGCGCGGCACGCTGGCGGCCGCCTGAGCGCCGGGCCCGCCATCGCAGGCCCTCACTCGACTTTTACGCCCTTCCAGAACGCGACGCGACCCTTGATGTTGGCTGCGGCTTCGCTCGGCTCCGGGTAGTACCACACCGCTTCGGGGTTCATCTCACCGTTGACCAGCAGGCTGTAGTAGTAGGCCTGGCCCTTCCACGGGCAACTGGTGCGGTGGTTGCTGAAGGTGGTGTATTCGCGCTTGAGCGAGTTTTCGGGAAAGTAGTGGTTGCCCTCGACCACCACCGTGTCGTCGCTCTCGGCGATCACCACGCCGTTCCAGGTTGCCTTCATGTCGCCTCCGTGATGCCGGGCCAAGATGGTATGCCGCTACGATGCCGCCCACTTCAAAGGCCGGCATGACCCCACCGTATCCGCATCTGCTCGCCCCGCTGGACCTGGGCTTCACCACGCTGCCCAACCGGGTGCTGATGGGCAGCATGCACACCGGCCTGGAGGATTCGAAGAAGCACTTCACCCGCATGGCCGCGTTCTATGCCGAGCGGGCGCGTGGCGGCGTCGGCCTGATCGTCACCGGCGGCTTCGCACCCAACATCGAAGGCTGGGCCAAACCGTTCGCGGGCACCTTGGCGACACCCCGCGCGGCGGTGCGGCACCGCGAGATCACCGGCGCGGTGCACGCCGAGGGCGGCAAGATCGCGCTGCAGATCCTGCATACCGGGCGCTACGGCTATCAGCCCTTCTGCGTGGCCCCGTCGCGCATCCAGAGCCCGATCTCGCCGTTCACGCCGCGCGAGCTCAGCGCGCGGGGCATCGAGCGGCAGATCCGCGCCTTCGTGCGTTGCGCCAGGCTGGCACGCGAGGCCGGCTACGACGGCGTCGAGGTGATGGGCAGCGAGGGCTACTTCATCAACCAGTTCCTGGTCACCCACACCAACCACCGCAAGGACGACTGGGGCGGCTCGTACCCGCACCGCATGCGACTGCCGGTGGAGATCGTCGCGCGCATCCGCGAGGCGGTCGGCCGCGACTTCATCATCATCTACCGCCTGTCGTTGCTGGACTTGATCCCCGACGGCAGCTCGTGGGACGAGGTGGTACTGTTGGCCAAGGCGGTGACGGACGCAGGCGCGACCCTCCTCAACAGCGGCATCGGCTGGCACGAGGCGCGCATCCCGACCATCGCCACCAGCGTGCCGCGCGCAGCCTTCGCCTGGGTGACCCAGAAGCTGCGGCGCCAGCTGCACGCCGACGGCGTGCGCATCCCGCTGGTCACGAGCAACCGCATCAACACGCCCGAGGTCGGCGAGCAGCTCCTCGCCGACGGCTGCGCCGACCTGGTAAGCCTGGCGCGGCCGTTCCTCGCCGACGCCGATTTCGTGGCCAAGGCGCAGCGCGGGCAGGCCGACCAGATCAACACCTGCATCGCCTGCAACCAGGCCTGCCTGGACCACACCTTCGCCAACCGCATCTCGAGCTGCCTGGTCAATCCACGCGCCTGCCACGAGCTCGAACTGGTGATCCACCCGGCGCGCGCGAAGAAGCGCTTTGCCGTCGTCGGCGCCGGACCGGCGGGGCTGGCCGCCGCCACCACGCTGGCCGAACGCGGCCACGAGGTGCATCTGTACGAGGCCGCCGCCGACATCGGCGGGCAGTTCAACATGGCCCGGCGTATCCCGGGCAAGGAAGAGTTCGACGAGACGCTGCGCTACTTTCGCCGCCGGCTGCAGGTCACCGGCGTCGCGCTGCACCTGGGCCAGCGGGTCGAAAGCGCCGATTTGCTGGCGGGCGGCTACGACGCGGTGCTGCTCGCCACCGGCGTGACGGCGCGCGACCCGCGCATCCCGGGTCAGGACGACCCCCGGGTGCTGAGCTACGTCGACGTGCTGCAGCATGGCCGGCCGGTCGGGCCGCGCGTGGCCATCGTCGGCGCCGGCGGCATCGGCTTCGACATGGCCGAGTACCTGAGCGTCGGCCCCGACCTCGGCCACGCCTCACCGACGCTGGCGCCCGAGGTCTGGCGCCGCGAATGGGGCGTGGCCGACCCCGAGGCGCAGCGCGGCGGCGTGGTGCGCGCCGCGCCCGAGCCGGCCGCGCGCGTGGTCACGCTGCTGCAGCGTAAGCCCGGCAAGCACGGCGCGGCGTTGGGCAAGACGACCGGCTGGATCCACCGCGCGGCGTTGAAGATGAAGCAGGTCGAGATGCTCGCCGGCGTCAACTACGAGCGCATCGGCGCCCAGGGCGACGGCGTGGGCCTGTTCATCACGTTCGGCGAGTCGCGCCGCGACGCGACCGTGCTTGAGGTCGACACCGTCGTGCTGTGCGCCGGGCAGGAGCCGCGGCGCGAGCTGCAGGCGCCGCTGGTCGCGGCCGGCGTGCCGGTGCAGCTGATCGGCGGCGCCGACGTGGCCACCGAGCTCGATGCCAAGCGCGCCATCGATCAGGCCACGCGGCTGGCCGCGACCTTGTGATGACCCCCTCCTGAAACGCACAAGGCGCCCGGTCGGGCGCCTTGGCGAGGATGAGCGGGGCGAGCGCGTCGGCTCAGGCGGCCTGGGTGGCGATGGCCTTGGCCAGTTGCGCGCTGTCTTGGCTGCTGCTGTGCGCCAGGCTGTTCAGGCCGGCCAGGGTGGCCAGCGTGACAATGGCGGCCAGGCTGAACGAGGCGACTTGGATGCGAAGGGTGCTGGTCATGGTGGGCTCCTTGGGAAGGTCGGTGGGCTTGCGATGGAGCGAACTCTAGGCAGGCCGACCTGGCTTCGCGAGCCCGTTGCGACAGACCGGCCGCCGCGCCGGACAGGCCGCAACGGTGACCGACAGACCGGCCGGCCGGTTGCGCCACCAGCGCGGTTCAAGCGCCCTGTGCCGGCCAGATGAGCCCGTCGATCGCCAGCTCGTCAGGCAGCCGGTCGACGTATTCGATCACCTTCAGCCCGCGGGCCAGCTCGAGGCTGGAGTCGAACCAGCCACAACGGCTGAAGCGTTCCGCCTCGTCGCCGGCCTCGACGGGCGGCTCCATCGGCACCAGCGTCAGCTCGGCCAGCGTGACGGCCAGCGGCTGCATCAGCGCATGCACGCGGGCTGGCCGCGGCCAGGGCAGGTTGGCCATCAAGTTGCTCATCGGGGTTCTCCTGTCGGTGGGGGTGCGTCGTCGATGGCGTCACTGTCGTCGCCGCACGTCGCACACACCATCGCCCAGGGGTCGGAGTCGAAGAGGGCCCTCCGATGGGGGACCGGTCGCGGCATGTCAAGATCACCCGCATGTGTGGCCGCTATGTCGTCGCCTACGACCCCGACACGCTGGTGTCGGGCTTCAGCCTGACCCGCGTGCAGCCGTTCCCGAAGCGCTGGAACGTCGCGCCGCAGGCGATGGTGCCGGTCGTCTACGAGACGCGCGACGGCGAGCGCGTCGGTGAACTGATGCGCTGGGGCCTGGTGCCGCACTGGGCCAAGGACGAGTCGATCGGGCCCAAGCTCAACAATGCGCGCATCGAGGGCATGGTCGACAAGCCGTCGTTCCGCCAGGCCGTGCGGCGTCGCCGCTGCCTGTTGCCGGCGAGCGGCTACTACGAATGGCAGCCGATCGAGCCGCCCGAGGCGCAGCGCTCAGCCAAGCCGGTCAAGCAGCCCTGGTACATCTCGCCCAAGGACGCGCCCTTCTTCGCCATGGCGGGCCTGTTCGAAGCCTGGCGGGCGCCGGGGTCGGACGAATCGGCGCCATGGCTGCTCACCTGCTGCGTGATCACCACCGATGCGAGCCCCGGCGTCGCGCCCATCCACGACCGCATGCCGGTGATGATCGCGCCCGCGCACTGGGCGGCATGGCTGGCCCGCGCCAACCAGGACCCGGCGACGCTGGCGCCGCTGATGCAGGGCCTGCCCGACAGCGCCGTGCAGGCCTGGCCGGTGTCGCGCGCGGTCAGCCGCTCTAGCAACGAGGGCGAGGAACTGATCGCGCCGCTGCCTCAGCTCGCATAACGCCGGGCGTTGGCCAGCAAGTCGGGCGTCCCGATCGCGGCGTTGAGCTCGTCGAAGTCGAGCATGTGATCGCGCCACGGCACTGTGCTGCCGTGCGCTTTGAGGCTCGCGAAGTAGCCTTGCAGCGTGTGCGCCACGGCGCGCGCCGTGCCGCCGGGAAAGATGGCGATGCGGAAGCCCCGCGCCTGCAGCTGCGCGGCTGGCTCGATCGGCGTCTGGCCGCCCTCCACCATGTTGGCCAGCAGCGGCACACGGGCCGCAAAGCGCGCGCAGGCCGCGTCCATCTGCGCCGGCGTGCGCAGCGCCTCGATGAAGAGGGCATCGACGCCGCAGGCGAAGTAGGCCTCGGCGCGGTCGAGCGCGGCGTCGAGTCCCTCGAGCGCCAGCGCATCGGTGCGCGCCAGGATCAATGTGTCGGCCGAAGCCCGCGCGTCGAGCGCGGCGCGCAGCTTGCCGGCCATTTCAGCCGCAGGGATCACCGCCTTGCCGTCGAGGTGGCCGCAGCGCTTGGGAAAGGCCTGGTCCTCGAGCTGGATCATCGCCGCGCCGGCGCGCTCGAAGCCGCGCACCGTGCGCTGCACGTTGACCGCGTTGCCGAAGCCGGTGTCGGCGTCGACGATCACCGGCACGCGCACGCGATCGGTGACGCGGGCCAGCGTGTCCTCGACCTCGCTGTAGGTGGTGAGGCCGACGTCGCTGCGCGCCAGCCGCGTGTAGGCGATCGAGGCGCCCGACAGGTACAGCGCCTCGAAACCCGCCTGCTCGGCCAGCAGCGCCGACAGCGCGTCGTAGACGCCGGGCACCAGCAGCAGCGGCGGGGTCGCCAGTCGTGTGCGCAAGCTCATCGGTGATCCCTTGTCCGTGTCAATGATGCGGCGATCGCCTGCGCGGCGAGGTAGCCGCCGGCCACCGCGCTGAGCAGGCCGTTGCCCGACAGGTAGCCCCATACCGCGTCACCCGACACGCCACGCGCCGCGCCGCCTGCCGCCCACAGGTTGGGCATTGGCGCACCGTCGCGGCGGCGTACGCGGCAGCTGGCGTCGATGTCGAGCCCGCCCTGGGTGTGGAACAACGCGCCGGTCACCTTCACTGCGTGCCATGGTGGCGAGAGGGCGCGCTCGAAGCGGCGGCCGAAGCCATCGGTCACGCCAGCTCCGATGCCGGCCACCGTGCGCGCCAGCACGCTGGCGTCGCAGCCGATCACGCCCGCCAGCGCTGCGGTATCGGCGGCCGAGCGCAGCGCGCCGGCGGCCTCGGCGGCGCAAAAGTCGGGGAAGCTGCGCGCGAGCGCAAGCACCGGCTCATCGAACACCATCCAGGCCACGCCACCGGGCTGCGCCAGCACAGCGGCGGCCGCCTCGGAATAGCCGGCGCTCTCGTCGTGGAATCGAACGCCCTGGGCATTCACCTGCACCCCGCCGCGCATGATCAGCGCCCACGAGATCAGCGCGCCCTGCGGCACCGCCCAGCCGCCATGGCCCTGGTAGCCGCTCAGGTCGGCCAGGCTCGCACCGAGCGCGCGACCGAAACGAATCGCGCTGCCATCGTTGCCGGCGTGCCCGGCAAACGGCGCGTCGCGCATCGCACCCAGGTGCTCGGCCACCATCGCGGCGTCGCCGCCGAAGCCGTTGCAGGCGAGCAGCACGCGCGCGCAGGCCAGCGTCTCGATGCGTCCGCCGGGACGCTCGAGGCACAGCCGCTGTACGCGCCCGGCGCGGTCGGCATCGAGCGCCACCACGCGCGCGTTGCACAACAGGTCGGCACCCAGTTTCACGGCCGCAGCGTCGAGCGCCGAGACCAGCGCAGCGCCGGTGCGCTCGGGCAGCGCATGCATGCGGCGCACCGAATGGCCGGGGTAGAGGAAGCCATCGAGCAGCTCGAAGGTGATGCCGTGCCGGGCCAGCAGCGCCAGCGCCGCCGCCGACGCCTCGGTATAGGCGCGCACCAGATGCGGCGCGGCGCGGCCCTGCGACTTGGCGTCGATGTCGGCCGCGAAGCACGCGGCGCTGTCGTCGACGCCCGCCTCCTGCTGCCAGCGGGTCGGCGCGGCCGGGATGAAGCCGGACGACAACGCAGTGGAGCCCTGTGGCCGCGCATCGCGTTCGAGCAGCAGGCACTCCACGCCGGCCTCGCGCAGCGCGATCGCCGCGGTGAGCCCGCAGGCGCCGGCGCCGACGATGGCCACCGGCACCGATACGTCGCCCGAGGCCGCCGAGGCCGCCACGATGGCGTCAGTCGGTCGGGCGGAACAGGTACTGTCCGCGCGGCTTGCCGACGATGCGCCCGCCGTCGTAGATGCACTCGCCGCGCAGGAACGTAGTGTCGACCCGCGCCGACAGCTCGAGCCCTTCGAACGGCGAGTAGCCCTGTGTCGACGGCGACTCCTTGGCGCGGATGGTCCAGCGCTGCGCCGGGTCGACCAGCGCGACGTCGGCATCGAAGCCGACATCGATGTCACCCTTGCGGTTCAGGCCGAAGCGGCGCGCCGGGTTCCAGCTCGTCACGCGCGCCATCTGGTTGTAGCTCATGCCGCGCCGACTGCCTTCGCTGACCAGGGCCGGCAGCAGGTACTCGGTGCCGCCGAAGCCGCTCTTGGCCATCCAGATGTTGCCGAAGTAGCGCTTCGGGATCTTGGTCTCGTGGCGGCAGCAGGCATGGTCGCTGACCACCCAGTCGAGCTCGCCGGCGAGCAGCGCGTCCCACAGGTACTCGACGTCCTCGCGCGGGCGGATCGGCGGGTTCACCTTGGCGAGTTCGGCGGCGGGGCTTGTCACGTCGAGCATCAGGTGGCCGATGGTGACCTCGCGGCGGAAGTCGATATGGGGAAAGACGTCGGCCATCATCAGCGCCGCCTGCACCGCCTTGCGTGAGCTCAGGTGCAGCAGGTTGATGTTGGACAGATTCGTCTCGTGCGCCAGGTAGCTCGCGATGAACACCGCCAGCCCTTCGGAGTGCGGCGGACGCGACGCGTGATAGGCCGGCAAGCCCTTGAGGCCCTTGTTCTTCTCGACCAGCCGGGTGTAGGCCGTCATGATCTCGGCCGTCTCGCAGTGCAGCGACAGCGAGATCTGCGCGGCCTTGTCGGGCCACTGCTCGCGCGCCGCCTGGATGCCGCGCATGATGAACTCGAAGTGCGCGAAGTCGTAGCGCTCGTCGGGCCCGATCATCAGGAAGTCGCGCTGCGAGTCGCTTGCGCCGTGCAGGCCGTGCGAGCCGTAGAACATGAAGATCTTGAAGCTCGCCACGCCGTGCTTGGCGATCAGCTGCGGGATCTCGGCGATGTGCGTGCCGTCCATCGGCGCCAGGTGGAAGCCGTAGTCGACGTGGAAGCGCCCTTTCGCGGTCTTCAGCACCTCGGGGTAGAAGTCCTTGTAAGGCCCGCCCTTGTTCAGATAGTACTGGCCGGTGCGAAAGTAGTTGAGGCTCGAGGTCACGCCGCCCATCGCGGCGGCCTGGCTCTCGGTGACGGCGTCCTCGGCCAGCGGCGAGTAGATGCCGGCGTGCATGTGCGCATCCACCACGCCGGGAAACGCCAACCGGCCGCGACCGTCGTGCACGGCCTTGGCGCGTGAGGCATCGAGCGCCGGCGCCACCTGCACGATGCGGCCGTCCTTGATCGCGATGTCGGCCTCGTGCAGCGCCTGGCCGTGCGGCCGCACGACGCGCACATTCTTGATCAGCAGATCCGGACGGATCGGTTTCGGCGGGCGGGCTGCGTTCATGCGGGGGATCGCTTTGCGGGGTGTGGTCGTCACGGCAGGTCGCGGCGCGGCGCGCCGGCCTGCAGGCGCTGGCGCAACTGCGGCAGCAAGCCGCCGGCGCGCACCATGTCGAGCAGGAAGGCGGGAATCGGCTCGCAGGACAGCACCGGTGCCTTGGCGCCGAGTTCACGACCGCCGGCATCGACGACGCAACGCAGTTCGCCGGCCGCGACGTCGAATTCGATGCGCTCCCCGTCGGCGATACCGTCGGCGTCGCGGCAGGTGATCAACAGCAGGCCGACGTTGAACGCGTTGCGAAAGAAGAGGCCCCCGAACGACGGGGCGATCACCGCCGCCACGCCCAGGTGCACCAACGCCGCGGCAGCCTGCTCGCGCGACGAGCCGATACCGAAGCTGGGCCCGGCGACGATCACGTCGCCCGGCCGCACCTCGAGGGCGAAGCTCGGCAGCATGGCCTCCAGGCAATGCTGCGCGATCACCTCGACGCTGTACTTCATCCAGGCGCCCGGCGCCAGCGCGTCGGTGTCCACGTCGGCCGGCAGGCGCCAGACCCGTCGGCCCGGCGGTCGCGTCACCTCGCCCGACGCGCGGCGGCCGCGCTGCAGCAGCCCGCCGGTCGGCGGCGTCGGCTTGTCGGTCATCGCGAACCCTGCGTCTCGCCGTCCCACAGCACCTCGCGCGGGTCGGTGATGCGCCCGCGCAGCGCCGAGGCCGCCACGGTGTAGGGCGAGGCCAGGAAGACCTGCGCGCTGGCCGGCCCCATACGGCCCTTGAAGTTGCGCGCGATCGACGCGATCACCGTGCTGTCCTCGGGCACTGTGCCGCCGTAGCCGGCGCACATGCCGCAGGCACTCGGCAGGATCTCGGCGCCGGCTTCCTGCAGGTGGCGCAGGATGCCCTCGCGCTCGGCCGCCTCGCGGTCGCGCACGCTGGCCGGCGCGACCAGCAGTCGCACCCGCTTGTCGATGTGATAACCGGCCAGCACGCGCGCGGCGGCGCGCAAATCGTCGAGCTTGGCCCCGGTGCAGGCGCCGATGTAGGCGATCTGCACCGGCGTCGGCTCGATGTCGTCGACGTCGCGCGCCAGCGCCGGGCTGTGCGGCAGCGCGATCTGCGGAGCCAGCGTGGACGCATCGAAGTTGTGGCGCACGCCGCTGGCGTCTTCGTCGCTGTGCCAGCGCTCGAGCTCGATGTCCTGCGCGCCGGCCTGCCACAGCCAGGTTCGTGTCTCGTCGTCGGGGGCGATCAGGCCGACCTGCGCGCCGAGCTCGGCGCTCATGTTGGCCAACGTCATGCGCTCGTTCATCGGCAGCGCCGATACCGCCTCGCCGCAGAACTCCACCGCCTGGTACTGCCCGCCGTTCATGCCGTAGCGGCCGATCATCGACAGCATCATGTCCTTGGCCGTCACGCCGAAATCCAGCCGCCCGCTCCAGCGCATGAAGATCGTCTGCGGCACGCGCACCCAGAGCTCGCCGGTGACCAGCACGCCGAGCATCTCGGTGGTGCCGACGCCGAACATGTAGGCGCCGAAGGCGCCGCCGGTAGGCGAATGCGAGTCGCCGCCGACGCAGAACATGCCCGGGCGGATGTGGCCGTGCTGCGGCACCACGACGTGGCAGATGCCCAGCGAGTCGTACACATGCGGCAGGGCCTGCTCGCGCGCCCAGTCGCGCGCGATGCGCACGATGCGGCGCGCCTCCTCGTCGGCCTCGGGCACGTAGTGGTCGATGACCAGCACCACCTTGTCCTTGTCCCAGATGGTGGCGTCGAGCTCCGCCAGCATCGGCTTCAGGCGCCGCGGCCCGCTCGAGTCGTGGAACATCGCGAGGTCCACACGGCAGGTGACGATCTCGCCCGGCGCCACGCGCGGCCGGCCGCAAGCCTGTGCGATGAGCTTCTGCGCCAGCGTCTGCGGGGACCGCGTCGCGTTCATTGCATCACCCCGGCCGGCAGCTTGCTGACCCAGACCTTGGCATCGACGCCACCCACCCGCGACAGCTCCATCTGGTACTGGTAGCGATCGGGGCGGTACAGGCCTTGCAGCCACTGGACGGGCCGGTTGTCGACATCGAAGATCAGCCGTTGCACCCACAGCAGCGCCGAGCCTACATCGACGTCGAGATGGCGGGCCACCTCGGCCTCGGCCAGTCGGGCGCTGATGATCTGCGTGGCGCGTCCGATGCGCGTACCCTCGGCCTCCATCAGCACGAGGATCGGCTGCTTCGCCAGCTCGCGGCGCCCGAACGGCGCCAATGCCTTCGGCACGTGCGTCGTGATGTGCGAGATCGGCCCGTCGCGGGTCTGCCGCACGCGCACCGCCTTCTGCACCGGCGCGCCGGGCTCGACCGCGAGCACCCCTGCCACCGTGTCGGGACAGGGCAGCGTCTCGACCGACACCACCTTGACGCGGGTGGTCAGCCCGATGCCGACCAGGCTCTCGAGCAAGCCGCTGAGCGGCCCGTTGCCCGGCTCGCCGGGCCGATGGCGCACCGGCCGCGGCGCGGGCAGCGGCACCGTGCCGCGGCCGGGTGTGCGCTGGATCAGGCGCTCGGCGGCCAGCCGCTCGAGCGCCTTGCGCACGGTGACCCGCGCGACACCGAATTCGCGCATCAGTGCGATCTCGCCGGGCAGGCCCGCCGCGAAACGGCCTTCGTGCAACTGCTCGCGCAGCACCAGGTAGATCTGGTGGTACTTGGGTACCGGCAAGACGAGCGTCACGGGGCGCACCCTACAAATGTCCCTTTGTTCTGTCAATAGGACATTGGCAACCTCGCTGCGGTGCAGCAAGACCACCGCCGCGTCGACCGGTCGCGGGGAAGAACTGGCTGGCGATGCTGCCGTTGTTCCGCCGACCCGATGGCCGGCCGTGCCGTACGCTGTGTCACCATGAACCCACGCCCTTATCTCGCCCGCCCGGCTCGCTACTCCTCGCACTTTGCGCGGCATCGGCCGCTGGATGCGATCGAATGGGAAGAGCTGCCGTCGCTGACCGGCTCACTGCGCCGCAGCGACTTCTCGACCACCGCCGGCTCGGTCTGGTCGAGCACCGAGCGCATGGCGCTGGCGCCGAGCGCGCCCGAGCCGACGCCGGCGCCGTTCGTCGAAGCCGTGTCCGGACTGCTGGTACGCGAAATCGTCGGCGACGAGGTGTTCCGCCACTTCTTCGGCGATCCGAACGCCAACCACTGAACGGCAAGCCCCGCGCGCGGCGCGGCCTCGCGCCCGCCGATTGACCCCGCCGGACGGCGGGTGCACCATCTCCCGCCACGATCGTTCCGCACAGGTCCGAGCAGATCGCCGCGACCCGTGTGCGGCCGCCCGACGCGCAGGAGTTGCTGCATGGATTCGCAATCGACGAACTGGTCGCGGCGGCGGGCCATCGCGGCCGCCACCACGCTGCCCTGGCTGGCCCAGCTGCCGACGGCGGCGCGTGCCGCCGCCCCCGGCGCCACCATGCAGGCCTGGCCGCTCAGCGCGCCCAAACGCACCGGCATCCACGATGTCGCGCCGGCGCCCGACGGCGGCGTCTGGTTCAGCGCGCAGCGCAGCGGCCACCTGGGCTGGTTCGACCCCAAGAGTGGCCGGACCGAACTGATTGCGCTGGGTGCTGGCTCGTCGCCGCACGGCGTGATCCAGGGTCCCGACCAGGCGGCCTGGCTGACCGACGGCGGCCAGCAGGCGATCGCGCGGGTGGGCTGGCCCGACCGGCAGGTGCGCCTGTTCAAGTTGCCCGAGGGCACGCCCTATGCGAATCTCAACACCTGCGCCTTCGACGGCGACGGCGACCTGTGGTTCACCGGTCAGAGCGGCGTCGTCGGCAAGGTGGCGCTCAAGACCGGCGCGGTGACGGTGAAGGACGCGCCGCGCGGACGCGGCCCCTACGGCATCTGCGCCACGCCGGCGGGCGACATCTGGTACTGCTCGCTGGCCGGCAGCTTCATCGCGCAGATCGATCGCAAGAGCGGCGAGTCGCGCATCGTCGAGCCGCCGACCAAGGGACAGGGCGCGCGCCGGGTGTGGAGCGACAGCATGGGCCGCATCTGGGTCAGCGAGTGGAACTCAGGCAACGTGTCGGTGCACGACCCGCGCGCGCGCATCGCCGGCGGGCTGTGGAAGACCTGGAAGCTGCCGGGCAGCGGTCCGCGCGCCTATGCCGTCTACGTGGACGAGAAGGACAAGGTCTGGTTGAGCGACTTCGGCGCCAACGCCGTGGTGCGCTTCGACCCGGCCAGCGAGTCGTTCGAGAGCTGGCCGCATCCGCGCGAATCGGCCAACGTGCGGCAGATCCTCGGCCGCCCGGGCGAGGTGTGGCTGCCCGAGAGCGGCACCGAGCACATCGCAGTGATGCGCACGGCTTGAATGCGACGCCGCCGGCGCGTCAGTACGGCCTGACGCCGATCAGCGCGGTGTGCGCCCAACCGGCGAACGCGGCCCAGGCGAGCACACCGATCACCAGGGTGGTCACCGTGCCCCGCGTGCTGCCGGGGGGATAGGCGGTCTGCGCCAGCCGATCGCGCCGGCGGGCTGCGCGAAAACTGAACACCGCCCAGACAAGAAAGCTGCCGAACAGCAGCAGGTCGGCCAGCGTGTTGTTGGCCAGCAGATGCGCGAGGGCCCAGACCTTGACACCCAGCACCATCGGGTGATGCAGCCTCGCCTTGATGCCGTTGCGCGGCACGTAGGCCGCCGTCAAGAGCACGAAGCTCACCAGCGTGAGCAGCGCGGCGAGATGGCGGGTCCATCCCGGCGAGGCCCACAGCACGCTCGGCGCCGCACGTGCCTGGCCGTAGCCCCACACGATGAGCACCAGGCCGAGCACCGAGACCAGCGAATACAGGCCCTTCCACGGCCCCTCGCCACGTTGCGCGATGAAGCGCGCCCGTGGCTCGCCGGCGACGATGCGTGCCGAATGCACGCCGAGAAACAGCACCAGACCCAGCAGCAGTGCGCCCATGTGTCGAGCCTTCTTGGGTTTCGGAGGTGGCCGCGATTGTCACGCCGTTCACGCTGCGCGGCTATGCTGGCACTGCACACGCTCCTGCAACGGCCATGCCCGACAAGACCTATCGCTACTACTGGGAGGACTTTCCGGTCGGCCAGACGCGCGACTTCGGCCCGATGCCGGTAACGCGTGAGGCAACGGTGGCGTTCGCGCAGCAGTTCGATCCGCAGCCGTTTCACGTCGACGATGCGGCCGCGGCGGACTCCCTGTTCGGCCGCCTGTCGGCCAGCGGCTGGCACACCTGCGCGATGGCGATGCGCATGATGTGCGACGCCTACCTGCTCGACACCGCCAGCCTGGGCAGTCCGGGCATCGACAACCTGTGCTGGCTGAAGCCGGTGTTCCCCGGCGACACGCTGAGCGGCCGGCTCACGGTGCTGGAGTCGCGCCCGATGAACAGCCGTCCGGCGGTCGGCCTGGCGCGTTCGCGCTGGGAAGTGATCAATCAGCACGGCGAGCCGGTGCTGACGATGGAGGGTTGGGGCATGTTCCGCCGGCGCACGCCGGCGGACTGAAAGCCGTCAGACGCGGCCGGACGGACTGCGCGCGAACAACGACCACACGCGCGCCAACGCAGCGCTGCCATCGCCGCCCTTCACCTCGGCAAACGCTTGCGCCGCCTCGTCGCGTCTGCCGGCCAGCCACAGCGCGATGCCCAGGTGCAGCCGCGCCTCGTCTGGTCGACGCAGATTGCCTTTCGCGATGCCCGCCTCCATCAGCGGCAGGCCGCGCGGCACCTGGCCGCTCAGCACCCAGGCAAAGCCGGCGTTGACCAGCGCGTCGCCTTCGCGCGCGGCGCGGGCCGAGCCCTCGCTGCGCGGCAGGTCGGCACCATCCTTCTCGGCCGACTTGTCGGCCCGTTCGCGCAGCTTGGTGTGCGCCTCGACGTCCTTGCCGTTGCCCAGCAACGAGAGCGCATAGCCGCGGTCGATCACGCGCAGCGCCTCGGCCGGGTAGCCGGCCTGCAGCGCAAGCTGGGCCATCTCGACGAACTCGTCGGTGCTGCGCATCACGTTGGCGGCCAGGCGCAGCCGGTAGACGTCGAGCCACAGCCGCTCGGCGAAACCGGGCTGCTTGGTGGCGCGCGTCGACAGCTCCGACCAGTACTCCGGCTTCGGATAAGCGAGCGCCATGCGTTCCAGCGCGCGCACGTAGCCGGCGTCGTCCTTGGCCTGCGCGAAGCTGCTGGCCAGCAGTCGCAGCGTCGCCTCCGGCGTCGCACGATTGGCCGCCTCGTCGGCGGCGACGCGCGGTTCGAGTTCGGCGGCGGCGGCCTTGAAGTCGTTGGCCAGGTACAGCGCCTGCGGCAGCAAGTCGCGCACCGCATCGTCGGTGCCGCCGTCCTGCACATAGCGGCGGATCCAGTTGGCCGACGCCGGATAGTCCTTCTGCTGGTAGGTCAGCTTGGCCAGCAGGCCGACCAGTTGCAGCTGGTCGGCGCCGGTCAGCTGGTTGGTCGCGACCACCGTGTCGAGCGACTTGATGGCTTGGCCGTAGTCGCCCAGACTCAGCGCGACGGCACCCCGGCCGCGCTCGATCACCGCCTGTTCGAACGCCGTCAGCGACGGCACCGCCGCGGCTTCGGCCAGCTTGCCCTGAGCGGCGTCCTTCTGCCCCGTGCGGCCGGCCTCCTGCGCCGCGTTGACGGCGTTGGCAACCTCGGGGCGCAGCTTCGGTGCCTGCGGCGCGCTGGCGGCCGGCTCGGAGGCCGCAGTCTGTGCAAGCGCCGAGGCAGCGCCGACGATGAACAGAGCGCCCAGGGCGCAGGCGACGAGCGGCGAAATCCACGCGGGCTTCATGGGCGGCGGCGAAGGGGGTCGAGAGAGCACGCATTGTCGCTGCTGGCGTGGGGCCTCTACCATGCGCGACATGCAAACCCCCGCCATCGAGATTGAAACCGGCCCGCGGCCTGGCGCCAGCATCATCGTGCTGCACGGGCTGGGTGCCGACGGCCACGACTTCGTGCCGGTCTGCGAGCAGCTCGATCTGCGTGCCGCTGGCGCCGTGCGTTATGTGCTGCCGCACGCGCCCAAGCGGCCGGTGACGATCAACGGCGGCGCCGTCATGCGCGCCTGGTACGACATCCTGGCCATGGGCGGCCGTGGCGGCGAGGACGAGGCCGGGCTGCGCGCATCACAGGTGCTGGTCGAGCGGCTGATCGCGCGCGAGGTCGAACGCGGCGTCCCGGCGTCGCGCATCGTGCTGGCCGGCTTCTCGCAGGGTTGCGCGATGACGCTGATGACTGGTCTGCGCCATGCGCAACCGCTGGCCGCGCTGGCCGGCCTGTCGGGCTACCTGCCGCTGGCCGACCGCACAGCGGACGAGCGCACTGCGCAGAACCAGGCGACGCCGATCTTCCTGGCCCATGGCCGCTTCGATCCGATGATCGCGCTGCCGCGCGCGCTGGCCTCGCGCGACGCACTGATGGCACTCGGCTATGCGGTGCAGTGGCACGAGTACACGATGGAACACTCGGTGTGCCTGGAAGAGATCCAGCACCTGAATCGCTTCCTGCTCGACGTGCTCAAACGTGATGCCGACTAGCTCGCAGAAGATGCGAGCGCTCGCCTTGCGAATCGCGGCACCGGGTGCCCGAGTGACCCGCTCGGGCGCCCGCCCGGCTGGCCTCGTGCCGGCCGGTGCTCTGAATCGGCGTGGGGTCTCTTTTCAAGCCGCGCGGGCCGGCGTATGTTGCGGCTCCAATTCCGCCGCAAGGCATCGTTAGGAAGGAGAGTTCCCATGAGCTACCTGCCCGGCAAGTTCGTCTGGTTCGAGCATCTGTCCAACGACATCCCGAAGGCGCGCAAGTTCTACGACGCGCTTTTCGGCTGGCACACCGAGTCGATGCCGATCGGTGATCGGCGCTATTCGATGATCCTCAACGGCGACGGCACCACCAGCACCGGCATCGGGGGTTATGGCGCCGCGGCGCCGGGCGCCCGGCCGAGCTGGATGAGCTACCTGTCGGTGGCCGACGTCGACGCCGCCTATCGCGATGCGCTCGCCGCCGGCGCCAGCAGTGTGATGGCACCGATGGACTTCGGGCCGGTCGGCCGCGGCGCCACGCTGACCGACCCGACCGGCGCGGTGTTCTCGGTCTGGAAGAGCGCCGAAGGCGATGCGCCCGACACGCCGAAGACAGCGATCGGCGGCTGGTGCTGGAACGAGCTGTGGACGCGCGACGACCAGAAGGCGCTCGCGTTCTACGAACGCGTCTTCGGCTATGGCCATGACGCCATGGAGATGGGGCCGCAGGGCACCTACTACATGTTGAAGACCGGCGAGGCGATGCGCGCCGGGCTGATGCGCGCCGTCGATCCGAAGGCGCCGTCGATGTGGCTGCCCTACGTGGCGGTGGCCGACTGCGACAACACCGTCGCGCGGGCGAAGGCGCTCGGCGGCCAGGTGCTGTCGGCACCACAGGACATTCCGAACATCGGCCGCTTCGCCATCCTGCAGGACCCATTGGGCGCGGCGATTGCCCTGATTCGCATGACGGGCTGACCGCGCGTGATCGGCCGAGCCGTGACAGCGGGCGCCGGGTTGGGCGCTCGACGCGTGTCTACGCTTGATCACCAACACCAAACGATCCGCCCCTGGCTTGTCGCCCGCGCGCCCCGCACAATGGCGCGCCAGTGACGGCTCCCAACCCCTTCGATGCCCACCCCACACGACCGCATTGCCGGCTCCCGAGGACCACGCAGCCGCTGGTACCCGGAAGCCGACGATGTGGGTTCCGGCTGGGCGCACGCGTCGGGGTGGGCCCAGCTGTACGGCACGCGCCGGTCGGTGTCGTGCGTGTTGCCGGTGCACGACGAGCTGCACGTGCTGCGCACCGTGCTGCCCCAGCTGAGCGACCTGCTCACCGAATGCGGATACCCGTGGGAGGTGATCGTGGTCGACAGCGCCAGCAGCGACGGCACCGAACCGGTGTTGCGCGCCTGGTGCGAGCTGCCCGGCTACCGGTTGCTCGCGCTCGACGACGACGTCGGTCGTGCGGCGTCGATCGTGCTCGGTCTGGAGGCCGCGCGCGGCGACGCGGTGATCCTGCTCGACGCGCAGACGCCGCACCCGATGTCGATGATCCACGAGATGGTGCAGCGCTGGGAGGCAGGCGCGCAAGTCATCTTTGCCGCCCGTGACGCCTCGGGCGACAGCGAGCTGCGCGTGCCCGGGCTGGGTCGCTCACCGCAGGACCCGTCGGCGATGGGCGGACTGCGCTTGGCCGACGACAAGACCGACCTGGTGCTGCTCGACAAGGTGATGGTGCACGAGCTGCTGCGCTGAACGGCAGATCGGCCGGACACGACACGATCGCCGCCGTCATCAAACGTCGATGTTCGCGGCGCGCAGTGCGTTGCTCTCGATGAAGTCGCGGCGCGGCTCGACTTCGTCGCCCATCAGCATCGTGAACACGCGGTCGGCCTCGATGGCGTCCTCGATCTGCACACGAAGCAGGCGGCGCACGGCGGGATCCATCGTCGTCTCCCACAGCTGCTGCGGGTTCATCTCGCCCAGCCCCTTGTAGCGCTGGCGTCCGACCTGGCTTTCGGCCTGCGCCATCAGCCAGGCCATGGCAGCCCGGAAGTCGCCCGCCTTGTGCTCCTTGCGCCGTTCGCCCTCGCCACGGCGGACCACTGCGTCGCCGGTTAGCAGCCCCTTGAAGGTGTGGCCCGAACGCGCCAGCACCTCATAGTCGGTGCCGTGCACGAAGTCCTGCGTGATCACGCTGGCGCGCACGTTGCCATGGTGGCGGCGGCTGATGCGCAGCAGCGGCTTGTCGGTACGCGCGTCGATGTCGGTCGTCACCTCGGCGTCGATGAGTGCAGCCTTCAGCGCCGCGGCGCTGGCCTCGGCTGCCGTGGGCGTGTCGAGATCGATCGCCAGACCGTCGGCCATCGCGCGCAGCGCGGCCAGGTCCATCCAATTGCCCAGGCGCTCGATCACGTTGTTGGCCAGGATGTACTGCCGGGCCAGTTCCTCGAGCGCGCTGCCGCTGATGGGTGGCTTGCCGCCGCCGGGCTCGACACTGGCTTCCTGCAAGGCCACCTTCAGCATGTAGGCATCGAGCTCGATGCCGTCCTTGAGGTACTGCTCGGCCTTGCCGAGCTTCACCTTGTAGAGCGGCGGCTGTGCGATGTAGATGTGGCCCCGCTCCACCAGCATCGGCAGCTGGCGGTAGAAGAAGGTCAGCAGCAGCGTACGGATGTGGGCGCCGTCGACGTCGGCATCGGTCATGATGATGACGCGGTGGTAGCGCAGCTTGTCGATGTTGAAGTCGTCGACGCCGATGCCGGTACCCAGTGCGGTGATCAGCGTGACGATCGAGTCGCTCGACAGCAGCTTCTCGTAGCGCGCCTTCTCGACGTTGAGGATCTTGCCGCGCAGCGGCAGGATCGCTTGGAACTTGCGGTCGCGCCCTTGCTTGGCCGAGCCGCCGGCCGAATCACCCTCGACGATGTAAATCTCGCACAGCGCCGGATCCTTCTCCTGGCAGTCGGCCAGCTTGCCGGGCAGGCCCATGCCGTCGAGCACACCCTTGCGGCGGGTCATCTCGCGTGCCTTGCGCGCCGCCTCGCGGGCACGCGCCGCGTCGACGATCTTGCCGCAGACGATCTTCGCGTCGACCGGATTCTCGAGCAGCCAGTCGGTCAGTGCCTTGCTCACCACGTCTTCGACCGGACCGCGCACCTCGCTGGAGACGAGCTTGTCCTTGGTCTGGCTGGAGAACTTGGGCTCGGGCACCTTGACGCTGACCACGCAGGCGAGGCCCTCGCGCATGTCGTCGCCGCTGATCTCGACCTTGGCCTTCTTGGCCAGTTCGTTGTCGTCGATGTATTTGTTGACCACCCGCGTCATCGCCGCACGCAGTCCGGTCAGGTGGGTGCCGCCATCGCGCTGCGGGATGTTGTTGGTGAAGCAGAGCACGGCTTCGTTGTAGCCGTCGTTCCACTGCATCGCCACCTCGACGCCGATGCGGGTGCTCTGCTCGCTCATCTTGTCGCCGTCGACGTGGAAGATGTTCGGGTGCAGGACTCGCTTGCCCTGGTTGATGAACTCGACGAAGCCCTTGACGCCGCCGACGAAGGCGAAGTTGTCTTCCTTGGCGTTGCGCTCGTCGACGAGGCGGATCTTGACGCCGTTGTTCAGAAACGAGAGCTCGCGCAGCCGCTTGGCCAGCACGTCGTAGTGGAAGTCGATGTTCTGGAAGATCTCGTCATCGGGCAGGAAATGCACTTCGGTGCCGCGGTTCTCGGTGTCGCCCTGGACGCGCATCGGCGATACGTCGAAGCCGTCACGCTGCTCGATGATGCGTTCCTGCGGCACGCCGCGCTTGAACTCCATGAAGTGCACCTTGCCGTCGCGGCGCACGGTCAGGCGCAGGCTCTTGCTCAGCGCGTTGACGCACGACACGCCCACCCCGTGCAGGCCACCCGATACCTTGTAGCTGTTCTGGTTGAACTTGCCGCCGGCATGCAGCTCGGTCAGTGCGATCTCGGCTGCCGAGCGCTTGGGCTCGTGCTTGTCGTCCATCTTCACGCCGGTGGGGATGCCGCGGCCGTTGTCGATGACCGAGACGGAGTTGTCGGTGTGGATCGTGACGACGATGTCGTCACAGTAGCCGGCCAGCGCTTCGTCGATGGAGTTGTCGACCACCTCGAACACGAGATGATGCAAGCCGGTGCCGTCGGACGTGTCGCCGATGTACATGCCGGGGCGCTTGCGCACGGCTTCCAGGCCTTCGAGGATCTGGATCGAGCCTTCGCCGTAGCCGGAATTGTCGGGCCTGGGATCGGGGCTCTGGGATTCACTCATATCTTGATTTGTGCGGCCCGAAGGGCCCGGACCATGAACTGACTGGAACCCCCGCTTGGCGGGGGCAGGGGGTGCAAAACGGACCGGCAAAGTCGATGAGATCTAGCCGCCAAGGCGGCTAGATCCTCATCGGCATGACGACGTACTTGAAGCCGGTCTGCTCGGGCACGGTGATCAAGGCGCTCGAGTTGCTGTCCTGCAGTTCGAGCTTGACCATCTCCTGCGGAATGTTGGCCAGCGCGTCGATCAGGTAGGTCACGTTGAAGCCGATTTCAATGGCATCCCCCGCGTAGTCGACCTCGAGCTCTTCCTTCGCCTCTTCCTGCTCGGCGTTGCTCGATGCGATGCGCAGCGTGCCCGGCTCGACATTGACCCGGACCCCCTTGAACTTCTCGCTGGTCAGGATGGCGGCACGCTGCAAGCTCGCCAGCAGCGGCAACCGCCCGGTGACGATGGCGTTCTTGTGGTTCTTCGGGATCACGCGGTTGTAGTCGGGGAACTTGCCCTCGACCAGCTTGGTCACGAACTCCATGCCGCTGAAGGCGAACTTGGCCTGGTTGCCGGCGAAGCGCATCTCGATCGGCGTGTCCTCGTCGCGCAGCAGGCGCTGCAGTTCGAGCACGGTCTTGCGGGGCAGGATCACCTCCTGCTTCGGGATGTCGGCCTCCAGCTGCGCCTGCGCCAATGCAAGGCGGTGACCGTCGGTGGCCACCAACGTCAGCATCTTGCCCTCGGCAACAAAGAGGATGCCATTGAGGTAGTAGCGGATGTCGTGCACCGCCATCGCGAAGTGCACTTGGTTGATGAGGTGCTTGAGCGTCTTCTGCGGTACCGAGAACGACGGCCCGTAGTCGGCCGACTCGTTGACCAACGGGAAGTCCTCTGCCGGCAGCGTCTGCAGCGTGAAGCGGCTCTTGCCCGCCTGCAGCGTGAGCTTGTTCTGCGCCCCCGACAGCGTGATCAACTGATCGCTCGGCAGGCTGCGCAGGATGTCGATCAGCTTGCGCGCGCCCACAGTCGTCGCGTGATTACCGCCGTCGCCGCCGAGTTCGGCGCGCGTGCGCACCTGGATCTCGAGGTCGCTGGTGGTGAACTCGATCGACGGTCCGTTCTTGCGCAGCAGCACGTTGGCCAGGATCGGCAACGTGTGCCGCCGCTCCACGATGCCCGAGACCGCCTGCAACGCGCCGAGCAAGGATTCTTGCGGAGCTTTCAGAACAATCATGTCTTCCTCATCAACTTAGTCGTTGTAGTAGAGCGGGCCGCCAGCTGTGGAGAACGTCATTTTCACCTGTCTTTTCAGCGATCTAGCCGCCCGCCAAGCCTGTGGGCAGCCGACCTTGAGCTCGCGCACGGCCGTACAACAACTTCGGCAACAGGCCCGACGCTGTGGATGACGGCCACGTTGCGACGAAATTGTCCCCAGGGTTGTCACTTGACGAAGTGCCGCTCACCATGCTTCAGCCCTTGAGGGTCTGCTCCAGCACGTGCAACTGCTGGTTGAGCTCGGTGTTCTTGCCGCGCTCGCCGCCGATCTTGCGTACCGCGTGCAGCACGGTGGTATGGTCGCGGCCGCCGAACAGCTCGCCGATCTCGGGCAGGCTTTTCTGCGTCAGTTCCTTCGCCAGGTACATCGCGATCTGCCGCGGCCGCGCAATCGAGGCGGGCCGCTTCTTGCTGTACATGTCGGCCACCTTGATCTTGTAGAAGTCGGCGACCATCTTCTGGATGTTCTCCACCGAGATCTGCCGGTTCTGAATCGACAGCAGGTCCTTGAGTGCCTCGCGCGCGAGGTTGATGTTGATGTCCTTCTGGCTGAAGCGGCTATAGGCCAGCACCTTGCGCAGTGCACCCTCGAGTTCGCGCACGTTGGCGCGCACGTTCTTGGCGATGAAGAAGGCCACGTCCTCCGGCATCTCGGTGCCCTCGGCCAGCGCCTTGCGGATCAGGATCGCCACCCGCATCTCGAGCTCCGGCGCCTCGATGGCCACCGTGAGCCCGGCATCGAAGCGGCTGGTCAGCCGCTCGTCGATGTCCACCAATCCCTTGGGATAGGTGTCGCTGGTCATGATGATGTGGGCCTTCTTGGCCAGCAGCGCCTCGAATGCGTTGAAGAACTCCTCCTGCGTGCGGTCCTTGCCGGCGAAGAACTGGACGTCGTCGATCAGCAGCAGGTCCAGGTTGTGGTACTTGGCCTTCAACTCGTCGAAGGTCTTGCGCTGGTAGTTCTTGACCACGTCGCTGATGAACTGCTCGGCGTGCAGGTAGAGGATGCGCGCGTCGGGCCTGTCCTTCAGCAGCGCATTCCCGACGGCATGGATCAGGTGGGTCTTGCCCAGGCCGACACCGCCGTAGATGAACAGCGGGTTGTACATGACTCCCGGCGCGCCGGCGACGTGCAGCGCTGCGGTGCGTGCCATCTGGTTGGCACGGCCAGCAACCAGTGTGTCGAAGGTCAGTGCGGTGTTCAGCCGATGCCGCGATGGCGCCACCGCAACCTGCGCTTGCGCAGAGACCACCGGGTTCAGCGCGGCCGAGGGTCGGTCGCCGAGGTGGCTGCCGTTCAGCGCGGACGTGATGCCTTGGGGCTGCAGGCTCGGCAGGGGACGCGCGCTGGCCACGTCGCGCGGCGCCAGGCTCAGCTCGAGCCGCACCGGCTTGCCGGCGAGTTCGCTCAGCACGCCTTCGATGCGGCCGGCGTACTGCGACCGTATCCAGTCGAGCTTGAAGCGGTTGGGTACCCGCAGTGACACCACAGCCCCGCCGTCGCCGCGATCGTTGAGATCACCCGGCGGTAACGGACGGATCCAGGTATTGAACTGCTGCTCGGGAATCTCGGCGGCGAGGCGTTCGCAGCCTCGGTGCCAAAGGTCGACGCTCATTGTGGACAAGTTGTTCTAGGAGCGGCCGGATTGTAGGCCAGGGTGAATCAGAAAGGCGCGGTTATCCACAGTTTTCGACCGGTGGTCAATCCCCGCGCAAACGCAGTCTCCGCCGTGCAAGTGTTTGACCGGAAAAGGGGTTTTTGCTCTAATACTTGGTTTCCCGAACGCTCGGGCGCCAACGCGTCCGGGCATTAGACGCGGCAACGCATGCGGCAGCAAGGGCGAGCGTTCCGGTCGCCGAGCCGCGGTCCCGCCCGCGACCCAAGGATCGACACGACATGAAGCGCACCTACCAGCCCTCGAAAGTCCGCCGTGCCCGCACGCATGGATTTCTCTCTCGCATGAAGACCCGCGGCGGTCGCGGTGTGATCAACTCGCGCCGGGCCAAGGGCCGCAAGCGCTTGTCGGTCTGAACGCGGCGGCAGCGCTGCATGGCAGGCCGCATCCTGCGCGCGGTGGATTTCGAGCGCGCGTTGGCCACGCCCGCCCGGGCTCGCAGCGCCCATTTCTCCGCGCACCACGTGCCGGCGGCGCCGGCACGAGCAGGCGCCGCGGCCAGGGCAGCGGCGCCGAGGCAGTTATCCACAGATGATTCAGAGGGTTGCGCACAGCCTGTGGATGATTGCTCTCCGGCGGCACTGACCGGGTGGTGGTTCGGTGTCGCCGTTCCCAAGCGGCACGCCCGCGAAGCGACCACTCGCAATCTGATCAAGCGGCAGATTCGAGCCGCACTTCACGAGCACGCGCCGGTGCTCGCACGCGGAATGTGGCTGGTGCGCCTGCGCGGCGGTATCGATCGGCGCCGGTTCATATCGGCGACCTCAGCACCCTTGCGCGAGAGCACGCGCCGCGAACTCGACGAGCTGCTGCAACGCGCGGCGCTCTGAGCGTCGAGCCGACATCCATGGGTTCCGATCCTGCGCGCATGCTCGAACGACTGTCTCGTCTGGTGGCCCGACTGCTGAGCCTGCCGATCCACGTCTACCGCTGGACGCTCAAACCCTGGCTGGGCAATGCCTGCCGTTTCGAGCCGACTTGCTCGGCCTACGCGCTGCAGGCGCTCGACGACCACGGCGCAACGGCCGGCAGCTACCTGGCCACGCGCCGGCTTCTGCGCTGCCATCCGTGGTGCGACGGCGGCCTTGATCCGGTGCCGGTGCAGCGCCCATCTCTGTTCTCGCGATTCCACGTCAAGGCAGGCCCATGACCGATATTCGACGCACCCTGCTGTGGGTGGTGTTCACGATGTCTCTCGTCCTGTTGTGGGACGCCTGGAACAAGCACACCGGTGCGCCCTCGCTGTTCGGCGGGTCCGCGCCGCGACCGGTCGCCGCATCGGCGCCCCCGACGGTGCCGGGCAGCGCGGCGGTGCCCAGCGTGGCCGTTCCCAGTGCCACGACGGCGCCGCCCACGTCGGCGGCCGTGCCGGGATCCGGCCCTGCACCGGCGCCCGCAGCGGGCGCAGCCGAGCTGATCACCCTGACGACCGACGTGCTGCGCGCGAGCATCGATACGCGCGGTGGTGACATCGTGCGGCTCGAACTGCTGCGATACCGCGACCACGTCAACCCGGCCAGCAATGTGGTGCTGTTCGACCGCAGCCGCGAACGGCTGTATTTCGCACGCACCGGGCTGGCCACGGTGGACGGCGTGGCGTTCCCCAACCACGAAACCGTGTTCGTGCCGAAGGCGGGCGAACGCGAGCTGAAGTCCGACGCGGGACAGCTGGAACTGCAGCTCGAGTCGCCCGAGTTGAACGGCATGCGAGTGCGCAAGACGCTGACCCTGCGGCGTGGTGACTACCGCATCGGTGTCAAGCACGAGCTCAGCTACAGCGGTGCGAATACCTTGTCGCCGCAGCTGTACATGCAACTGGTGCGCGACGGCAACCCGCCGGCAGGCGAGTCGAGCTTCTACTTCACCTTCACGGGCCCGGCGGTCTACACCGACGCCAAGAAGTTCGAGAAGATCGATTTCAGCGACATCGAAAAGGGCAAGGCCGACTACCAGCGCAGCGCCGACAACGGATGGATCGCGATGGTGCAGCACTACTTCGCGTCGGCCTGGCTGATCGGCGCCGGGCCGCGCGACTATGTGACCAACAAGGTTGGCGACAACCAGTATGCGCTGGCCATGATGGTCAAGCTGGGCACCTTGGCGCCGCAGGCCACGCTGACTCACGACGCGACGCTGTATGCCGGGCCGCAGGAGGAGAAGAAGCTCGAGGCGCTGGCCCCCGGGCTCGACCTGGTGAAGGACTATGGCTACTTCACGATACTGGCCAAGCCGCTGTACTGGCTGCTCGACCGGCTGTACCAGGTGCTCGGCAACTGGGGTTGGTCCATCGTCGCGCTGGTGGTGCTGCTGAAGATCGCCTTCTACTGGCTCAATGCCAGCGCCTACCGCTCGA
>CALMQI010000293.1 GCA_937871935.1 uncultured Burkholderiales bacterium | reverse complement strand
CACCAACGCCGGGCAGATCAAGACGGGCTCGCTGTCGCGCTCCGACCGCATGGCGAAATACAACCAGCTGATCCGCATCGAGGAGGAGCTGGGCGACATGGCGCGCTATGCGGGACGTGGGGCGCTGAAGGCGCGGTGAGGCCCACCCGTCATCCCGGCCTGAGCTCCGCTCAGAGCCGGGACCTCCTGTCGAGCAATGCCTCACTCGGTCCCGGATATTCGCTGACGCGAATTCCGGGATGACGGGTGGTAGGAAGGTCGCGTTTACCTAACGCAGAAAAGTTATCCCCGCCTACTTGGGCCATGAGACACTACGTGTGCCTCGGGTCATGAGGCGGCGCCTCCGCGGGGTGTCCGCCTCAGCCTGCGATCCGGGGGTCGCAGTCCGATCGTTTCGCTCGGCCGGGCGCCAGACCAGCGCAGCGCTGAAGCGGGACCCGGATGCGGCGAGCCAGGGCACCGATCGCCCATAAGCAAATCCAGGTCATCCGGGCGATCCGGTGCCCTGCTCTCTTTATCGAGACTGACATTTGCGGAACGCGATTGTCAGGAAGACGCGGCGCGTGCGCGAGTGGAGGGCCGGCCGGAACTACGGCCGCGCGGCCAGTCGGCCGCGGAGCGCGCTTTTGCGCGCTGAAGACGAAGTGGGCGGCGCGGCGCCAGCTACGCCGCGCGAAACAGGCGGACGGCCTCGTCGCATTCGAACAGGTAGAGGAGCAGCCGCAGCGCCTCGCCGCGGGGCGAGGCCAGCTGCGGGTCCTGGCCCAGCACCAGCTTGGCGTCGTCGCGGGAGGCTGCCAGCAACTCGGCGAAGGCCGGCACCTCGGCGATACGGAATTCCGGCATGCCGCTCTGGCGCGCGCCCATCACCTCGCCGCCGCCGCGCAGCTCCAGGTCCTTCTCGGCGATCTTGAAGCCGTCCTCGGTCTTTTCCATCATCTCCAGGCGCTGGCGGGCGGATTCGCCCAGCGGGCTCTTGAACAGCAGCATGCAGAAGCTCTCGCGCGAGCCGCGCCCGACCCGGCCGCGCAGCTGGTGCAGCTGGGCCAGCCCGAAGCGCTCGGCATGCTCGATCACCATGATGTTGGCGTTGGGCACGTCGACGCCGACCTCGATCACCGTGGTGGCGACCAGCAGCGGCATCTGGCCGCCGGTGAACAGGCTCATCACCGCCGCCTTCTCGCCGGCCGGCATGCGGCCGTGCAGAAGGCCGACCATCTGCTGCGGCAGCGCCTCGCACAGCATACGGTGCGTCTCGGTCGCGTTCTGCAGGTCGAGCTTTGCGCTCTCCTCGATCAGCGGGCACACCCAGTAGACCTGCCGGCCGTTGCCGATCTCGTCGCGGATGCGTGCCACCACCTCGTCGCGCCGCGTGTCGGCGAACAGCTTGGTCAGCACCGGCTGGCGGCCGGGCGGCAACTCGTCGAGCGTGCTCACGTCGAGGTCGGCGAAATAGCTCATCGCCAGCGTGCGCGGGATCGGCGTCGCGCTCATCATCAACAGATGCGGCTCGACGCCCTGCAGGGCCAGCTTGCGCCGCAGCTGCAGGCGCTGCTGCACGCCGAAGCGGTGCTGCTCGTCGATCACCGCCAGCCCCAGGCGGGCGAAGCGCACGTCGTCCTGGATCACCGCGTGCGTGCCGATGACGAGCCGCGCCTCGCCGCCGGCGACGCGCTCGACCATCTGCGCACGCGCCTTGCCCTTGCGGCTGCCAGTGAGCCAGGCCATGCCCACGCCGAGCGGCTCGAGCCATGACACCAGCTTGCGGAAATGCTGCTCGGCCAGGATCTCGGTGGGCGCCATCAAGGCACATTGCCAGCCGGCATCGATGGCCACTGCCGCGGCCAGCGCAGCGACCACCGTCTTGCCGGAACCGACGTCGCCCTGCAGCAGCCGGTGCATAGGCCGCGCCTGGGCCAGGTCGGCCGCGATCTCGTCGCCGACTCGGCGCTGCGCCCGCGTCAGCTGGAAGGGCAGTGCGGACAGCAGGCGTTCGTGCAGACCGCCGGCGGCGGCGCGCAGCTGCGGTGCCCGCAGCGCGGCGCGCTCGCGCCGCGCCTCGTGCTGCGATAGCTGCTGCGCGAGCAGCTCCTCGAATTTGAGTCGTTGCCAGGCCGGGTGGGCGTGGTCCTGCAACGCCGTCATCGATGCGTCGGCGCTCGGCTGGTGCAGCGTCATCAGGGCCTCGCGCAGACTCGGCAGCCCGCGCGGCACCGCCCCGACGGGCAGCACCTCGTGCAGCGGCGCACGGGTCAGCGCCGACGCGATGGCCTTGCGCAGATAGGTCTGCGGCAGTTGAGCCACCGTGGGGTACACCGGCGTCAGCGCAGCCGCCAGCGGTGCGTCGACTTGCACCGCCTTGAAGGTCGGATGGACCATCTCGCGGCCGAGAAAGCCGCCACGCAGCTCGCCGCGCACGCGCACGCGCGCGCCGCGTGCCAGCGTCTTCTGGTGCGAGGGATAGAAGTTCAGGAAGCGCAGCACCAGCGTGCCGCTGCCGTCGTCGAGCCGTGCCACCAGCTGGCGGCGCGGGCGGTACTCGATGCGTGCGTCGGCCACCGTGCCTTCCACCTGCACGGTGTCGCCGTCGTGCGCGTCGGCGATGCGGGTCAGGCGCGTCTCGTCCTCGTAGCGCAGCGGCAGGTGCAGCGCCAGGTCGATGTCGCGTGTCAAGTGCAGGCGTTCCAGCGCCCGCGCCGGGCCCGAGGTCTTGCGCGCCGCGGACGGTGGCGTTTCGGGTATCGTGGGGGCGTGGTCGCGCTGGCGATCACGCTCGCGGGCGGGGGCCTCGGCCATGGAACCATTCTGCCCTTGCCGCGGTCTCGGTAGGCCGGTACAGCCTCTAGGCATCGAATGACCTCAACGACTTTCACGCTCGGCGACTTCGACTTCTCGTTGCCCAGCCGGTTGATCGCGCAGAATCCGACGGCCGAGCGCAGCGCCTCGCGCCTGCTCGACGGCACCGGCGCGCTGCCGGTCGACCGCGGCTTTCGCGACCTGCCCGCACTGCTGGCGCCCGGCGACCTGCTGGTGCTCAACGACACCCGTGTGCTGAAGGCGCGCCTGTATGGCGAAAAGCCGACCGGCGGATCCGTCGAGGCGCTGGTCGAGCGTGTGCTGCCGAATCACGAAGTGACCGCGCAGCTGCGAGCCAGCAAATCGCCGCGCCCGGGCAGCACGATCCGTTTTGCCGGCGCCTTCGATGCCGAGGTGCTCGGCCGCACCGGGCCCGACGGCTCGATGTACCACCTGCGTCTGCCCGGCGACCCGATCGCACTGCTCGAGCAGCATGGCCATGTGCCGCTGCCGCCGTACATCACGCACGGTGACACGCAGATCGACCGGGAGCGTTACCAGACCCTGTTCGCATCGCGCCCCGGCGCGGTGGCGGCGCCGACCGCGTCGCTGCACTTCGACACGCTGGTGCTGCGTGCCCTGGCGCAGCGCGGCGTGCTGACGGCGCGGATCACGCTGCATGTCGGCGCCGGCACCTTCCAGCCGGTGCGCACCGCGTCGCTGAGCGAACACCGGATGCACAGCGAGTGGTACGACGTGCCCGCCGAGACGGTGGCCGCGATCGCGGCCGCGCGGGCGTGCGGCGCGCGTGTGGTGGCGGCTGGCACGACAGCGCTGCGGGCGCTCGAGTCGGCGGCGCTGGCCGCGGCGCAGGCAGGCCAGGACGACGCGATCGCCGCCGGCGCGCGCGAGACCGAGCTCTTCATCACGCCGGGGTTTCACTTCCGCGTCGTCGACCGGCTGATCACCAACTTCCACCTGCCGAAGAGCACCTTGCTGATGCTCGCCTGCGCCTTTGCGGGTTACGAGCACACGATGGCGCTGTATCACCACGCCATCGAGGCGCGCTACCGCTTCTTCAGCTACGGCGACGCGATGCTGCTGGAGAGACGGACCACCCCCGATGCGGCTTAGCGGCCGCCTCCGCCTGAGCGGGGCGACACCAGCGGCCCGGCCGAGCCGGATCCGCGGTGTTCGCCTTGTTTGTCCTGCGCAAACGACCCGCGATGCTCGAGTTTGAACTCCTCGCCACCGAAGGCCTCGCTCGCCGTGGCCGGCTGACGCTGAACCACGGCGTTGTCGAGACGCCGATCTTCATGCCGGTGGGCACCTATGGCACCGTCAAGGGCGTACTGCCGTCGTCGCTCGAGGCCATGGGCGCGCAGATCATCCTCGGCAACACCTTCCACCTGTGGATGCGCCCGGGCCTGCCCGTGCTGCAGGCGTTCGGCGGGCTGCACGGGTTCGAGCGCTGGAACAAGCCGATCCTCACCGACTCCGGCGGCTTCCAGGTCTGGTCGCTCGGCGAGATGCGCAAGATTTCGGAAGAGGGCGTGCGCTTCGCCTCGCCGGTCAACGGCGACAAGCTGTTCCTCACGCCCGAGGTGAGCATGCAGATCCAGACCACGCTGAACAGCGACATCGTGATGCAGTTCGACGAGTGCACGCCGTACGAGACGGGCGGGCAACTCACCACCGAGGCCGAGGCACGCGCTTCGATGGAGCTGAGCCTGCGCTGGGCGCGGCGCTGCGTCGCGGAGTTCACGCGGCTCGAGAATCCGAACGCGCTATTCGGCATCGTGCAGGGCGGCATGTTCGAGGGCCTGCGCGAGGCCTCGCTGGCGCAGCTGGCCGAGCTGGATCTGCCGGGGTATGCCATCGGCGGCGTCAGCGTCGGCGAGCCGAAGGACGACATGCGCCGCGTCGTGGCGCACACGCCGCAGCGGCTGCCGGCGGGCAAGCCGCGCTACCTGATGGGCGTGGGCACACCGGAGGACCTGGTCGACGGCGTGGCCAACGGCGTGGACCTGTTCGACTGCGTGATGCCGACACGCAATGCGCGCAACGGGCACCTCTTCACGCGCTTCGGTGATCTCAAACTGCGCAACGCCCGCCACAAGGACGACCCGGCGCCGATCGACGAAACCTGCCATTGCCACGCCTGCGCCAACGGCTTCTCGCGCGCCTACCTGCACCACCTGGACCGCTGCGGCGAGATGCTGGCGCCGATGCTCGCGAGCATCCACAACCTGCACTACTACCTGTTCCTGATGCGCGAGATCCGCGAGGCGATCGAGCAGCAGCGCTTCACGGCGTTCGCGGCGCGCTTTGCGGCCGATCGGGCGCGCGGTGTCTAGGTGAACAGGCCCGGCTGCAGCAAGCGCGCCACGCGCGCCTGCAGCAACTGTGGTGTCACGGTCGCCGCCGGCACTGCCTCGGCGGCCACCAGCCCGACGCGGCTGAACAAGCCGCGCCGGAACGGCTTGACCATCGCAGTACCGCGCTCGATGCGCGAGAAGTACGAACCCCACAGGTTCTGCAGCGCCACCGGCACCACCGGCACCGGCCGGCGCTCGAGGATCTTCATCACGCCGCCCCTGAACGGCTGCAGTTCGCCGTCACGCGTGATCGCCCCTTCGGGAAAGATGCCCAGCAGGTCGCCGTCGGCCAGCACGCGGTCGGCGGCCTCGAACGCGGCGGCGTAGATCTCCGGATGCTCCTTCTGCGGCGCAATCGGGATCGCCTTGGCCAGCTTGAACAACCAGCCGAGCACCGGGACCGTGAAGATGCGATGGTCCATCACGAAGCGGATCGGCCGCGGGCTGGCCGCCATCAGCAGCACCGCGTCGACGAAGCTGACGTGGTTGCAGACGATGATCGCCGCGCCCTCGGTCGGAATGTGCTCGTCGCCGCGCACGCGGAAGCGGTAGACCAGGCGCGACGCGATGAACGCCACGAAGCGCAGCAGGTACTCCGGCACCAGCAGGAAGATGTAGCCCGCGACCAGCGCATTGGCCAGCGCCGTGAGGCCGAACACCTGCGGGATCGACAGACCCATCGACAGCAGCGCACCGACGATCAGGCTGCTGGCGATCATGAAGATCGCGTTCAGGATGTTGTTGGCCGCGATGATGCGGGCGCGGTGGCTGGCCGGCGCCCGCAGCTGGATCAGCGCGTACATCGGCACGCTGTACAGGCCGGCCGACAGGCTGAGCGCGAACAGGTCGAACAGCACGCGCCAGTGCGCGCTCTGGGCCAGGAACACGCCGACCGTCTGCGCCGGCCCGGCGGGCAACGCGCGCGAGGCGAAGTACAGGTCGGCCGCGAAGAGGCTCATGCCGATGGCGCCCAGCGGCACCAGGCCGATCTCGACATGCCGGCGCGACAGCGTCTCGGTCAGCAGCGAGCCGACACCGATGCCGACCGAGAACACCACCAGCAGCAGCGAGGCCACGTGCTCGTCGCCGTGCAGCACCTCCTTGGCGAACGACGGAAACTGCGCCAGGAACACCGCACCGAAGAACCACATCCACGAGATGCCCAGCAGCGAGCGGAAGACGACGATGTTGCCGTGCGCGAGCTTGAGGTTGCGCGCGGTCTCGGTGAACGGGTTCCAGTTGATGCGCAGCTCCGGCGCGGTGGCCGGCGTGGCCGGCACCCATTGCGACACCACGCGACCCAGCACCGCCAGCGCCAGCGAGACCACTGCCACGGCCTGCGCACCCGGCAGCCACGCGCCGTCCGGCAGCGCGATCAGCAGGCCGCCGGCCACGTTGCCGAGCAGGATCGCGACGAAGGTGCCCATCTCGATCATGCCGTTGCCGCCGGTCAGCTCGCGCTCGCCCAGGTGCTGCGGCAGGTAGGCGTACTTCACCGGGCCGAACAGCGTGCTGTGCAGGCCGAGCCCGAAGATGCAGCCGAGCATCAGGGGCACGTTCGTCGTGAACAGGCCGATCGTGGCCAGCACCATGATCGCGATCTCGAGGTTCTTGACCATGCGTGTCAGCACGGCCTTGTCGAACTTGTCGGCCAGCTGGCCCGAGGTGGCCGACAACAGCAGGAACGGCGCGATGAACACCGCGCCGATCGCCAGGCCGGCCAGCGCCGGCGGCAGCCAGCCGACCTGCAGCCGATAGGTGACAAGCACCGTGAAGGCGAACTTGAAGACGTTGTCGTTGGCCGCGCCGAGAAACTGCGTCCAGAAGAACGGTGCGAAGCGGCGCTGAGCAAGCAGGGCGAACTGGTTCAGGTGCGTAGCCATGCGGCTCCGTCAGGCGGGGACGATGGCGCGCATTGTTGATGCGGACCATTGTTCCGGCACAGCGTCGAGGGACGAAGTGTGGGCAGAATGCCCGTGAGGTATCGTCATTCGGTACCCATGCGTAACGCGAGCGCCATGTCCACCACCCGGGCCCTGATCGACACGGCGCCGATACGCTGCTGATCGGCATGCGTTCCTGGCTGTTCGCGGCGTTTCGAGACCTGAAGCGTCACCCCGATGCTTGAGCGGGCGGCATGGGCCGTTCGGCTCGCCTTCACCTTGGCGGTGGCCGCTGCGGCAGGCTGGGGGTGTCAGCGAATCGGCGTGCCGCTGCCCTGGATGATCGGCCCGCTGGTGCTGACCGCCTTGCTCAGCGTCGCCGGTGCTCCGGTGCAGGCCTCGAGTCGTCTGCGCAACGCGGGCCAGTGGGCCATCGGCACCGTGCTCGGGCTCTACTTCACGCCCTCCGTGCTGGTTGCGATGTTGGCGCTCGCACCGGCGCTGGCTCTTGGCGCACTTTGGGCGCTTGTACTTGGCGACGGCTTCGCACGCTGGCTGCGCTGGTCGCAGCGTCATGAAGCGCCGCTGCATCCGGCCACCGCCTACTTCGCCGCGGCGATCGGCGGCGCGTCCGAGATGGCCGTGTTGGCCGAGCGCCATGGCGGCGCCGTCGACACGGTCGCTGCCGCGCACTCGCTGCGGGTGCTGATGGTGGTGGTCATCCTGCCGCTCGCGCTGCGGGGCCTGGGCGTGCAAGGGCTCGAAGACCCGCCGGTGGCGGCCGGCGGTATCGACGCCGGCGGACTGGCCGGGTTGGCGCTGGCCACGCTGGCCGGTGCGCTGGCCCTGCGCCGGATGAATGTGCCCAATCCCTGGGTGCTGGGCCCGCTGCTGGTGGCGCTTGTCATCACCGCCGCAGGCCTGCATCTGTCGGCCATGCCGCAGGCGGTCGGCAACGCCGGCCAGTTGTTCATCGGCGTCGCGCTCGGCGCGCGCTTCTCGCCCGAGTTCGTACACCGGGCGCCACGCTGGCTGGCAGCCGTGGCGGTCGGCACGCTGGCCATGCTCGCGCTGTCGGCGCTGTTCGGCCTGGTGCTGGCCTGGGCCTTCGGGCTGGCGCCGGGCAATGCGGTGCTCGGCAGCTCGCCCGGCGGCATCGCGGAGATGGCGATCACTGCCGCCGTGCTGCACCTGGGCGTGCCCACGGTCACCGCCTTCCACCTGCTGCGCTACGTGGTCGTGTTGATGGCGACCGGCCCGTTGTACCGCTGGCGCTTCGGCGCCGTGGCCCGAGTCAAGCCTTCATCCGGGCCTTGAACAGTTCGCGCAGGTTCACTTCGCGGGGTCCGGGCTGCAACTCGACGGTCTCGCCGGCGCTCACGCGCCCCGGTTGCACCACCGTCAGGTAGGCGCCGCAGTAGCTCGACCGAACCATCAGCCGCAGCGCCTGGGCAAAGCCCATCGCGGCTGCGAACTTGAAGCAGGGCGTGCGCGGCGCGCTGACGGCCAGCACGCAGTGCGGCAACACCAACCGGTCGCCGATCCAGAGCTGCGCTTCGTCCAGCCCGTCTAGGGTCAGGTTCTCGCCCATTGCTCCGAAGGGCAGCGCCGCATCGGGCGCGGCCACGCGGGCCTGCGCCCGCACGGTCTGCCAGAACGCGTAGTGCGCCAGCGGGTAGGCATAGACGGCCTTGTCGATGCCGCCGTGCACGCTCAGGTCGGCCTGTTCGTCTCCCGCCAGCCCGAGCGGGCGCACCGCCACGGGGCCGGCGACCGCGCGTTTGCCGATCGCCGTCAGGACCGAACGCCCCTCGATCTGCATGGGTACGGCCGTTGCCACATTGACGCTGATGACCCGCATGGGCTTGATCACCCCCGCCTTCCGGTGGTTACGGCGCGATTACACTGCGCCCAAAATTCGAGCAGGCGACCTGCCGGAGACAAGTCTGACCCCCTAGCGGGTACAAAAGTTGGTCCACACATACACGCACGCATCGACCGCTCCGTCGCGCTGAATCCTCATCAAGCCGTATTGGCCGAGCCCCGCCGTTCGGGCGAGGCTGGGCCAATCCCGCCTCTTTCAAACCTAGATGATTGGAACTCCGATGAACCGTCCCGTCCTGGAAGGCGTGCGCCTGAACGCACCGGCCTACGTGAAGCACCAGCGCCTGCTCGACTGGGTGGCCCGAATGGCCGTGCTGACCGAAGCGGCCGACGTCTACTGGTGCGACGGCACCCAAGCCGAGTATGACCGCCTGTGCGACGCGCTCGTGCGCGCCGGGACTTTCAAGCGGCTCAACCCCGAGCTGCGGCCGAACTCCTACCTCGCGCTCAGCGACCCCAGCGACGTGGCGCGGGTCGAGGACCGCACCTTCATCTGCAGCGAGCGCCAGGATGATGCCGGTCCGACCAACAACTGGGTCGCCCCGGCCGAGATGCGCGAGCTGCTGCAGACCGGCGACAAGGCGCTGTTCCGCGGCTGCATGCGTGGCCGCACGATGTACGTGGTGCCGTTCTCGATGGGGCCGCTGGGCTCGCACATCTCGCACATCGGCGTCGAGCTGTCCGACAGCCCCTACGTGGCCGTCAACATGCGCATCATGACGCGCATGGGCCGCCCGGTCTTCGAGGTGCTGGGTGACGACGGCGAGTTCGTGCCGTGCATGCACACCGTGGGCGCGCCGCTGCAGCCCGGCCAGAAGGACGTCGCCTGGCCCTGCAACAAGACCAAGTACATCGTCCACTACCCCGAGACGCGCGAGATCTGGAGTTACGGCTCGGGCTACGGCGGCAACGCGCTGCTGGGCAAGAAGTGCTTCGCGCTGCGCATCGCCAGCAAGATGGGGCGCGACCAGGGCTGGCTGGCCGAACACATGCTGGTCCTGGGTGTCACGTCGCCGCAGGGCAAGAAGTACCACGTGGCGGCCGCGTTCCCGAGCGCCTGCGGCAAGACCAACTTCGCGATGCTGGTGCCGCCCAAGGCCTTCAACGGCTGGAAGGTCACCACCGTCGGCGACGACATCGCCTGGATCAAGCCCGGCCAGGACGGCCGGCTGCACGCGATCAACCCGGAGGCGGGTTATTTCGGCGTCGCGCCGGGCACGAACTACAAGACCAATCCGAACTGCATGGATTCGCTCAAGCGCGATGTCATCTTCACGAACGTGGCGCTGACCGACGACGGCGACGTCTGGTGGGAGGGCATGACCGATGAGCCACCGGCGCACCTGATCGACTGGCAGGGCCGCGACTGGACGCCGCAGATCGCCAAGGAAACCGGCGAGAACGGCAAGTCGCGCCCCGCCGCGCACCCGAACTCGCGCTTCACCATCGCCGCCACCAACAATCCGGTGCTCGATCCGCAGTGGGACTCGACCACCGGCTATGCGATCGATGCCTTCATCTTCGGCGGCCGACGCTCCAACACCGTGCCGCTGGTGACCGAGGCGCGCGACTGGGCCGAGGGCGTCTACATGGCCGCCACCATGGGCAGCGAGACCACCGCTGCCGCGGCCGGCGCGCAGGGCGTGGTGCGACGCGACCCGTTCGCGATGCTGCCGTTCATGGGCTACCACATGGGCGACCACTTCCAGCACTGGCTGGCCATGGGCGCCAAGCTCGAGCAGGCCGGCGCTGCACTGCCGCGCATCTACTGCGTCAACTGGTTCCGCAAGGGCGCCGACGGCAAGTTCGTCTGGCCGGGTTACGGCGAGAACATGCGCGTACTGAAGTGGATGATCGAGCGCATCGAGGGCCAGGCCGGCGGCACCGAGCACGCGTTCGGCATCAGCCCGCGCTACGAAGACCTGCACTGGGAAGGCCTGGCGTTCAGCGGCGCGCAGTTCGCGTCGGTGATGTCGATCGACCGCGCCGCCTGGCAGCAAGAGCTCGCGCTGCACCAGGAGCTCTTCCAGCAGCTGTCGGCGCGGCTGCCGCCGCAGCTGAACGCCACGCGCCAGCAGATCGCTGCCAAGATCGCGGCCTGACAACACGACGCCGGCGCACAAGCGGCCCGTAGATGCGGCTGCAGCTGCTGTCGGACCTGCACCTCGAGACCGAGGCCTTCGACCCCGAGCCGGCGCCAGGGGCCGAACTGCTGGTGCTGGCCGGCGATATCGACGCCGGCTGGCACGGACTGGCCCGCTTTGCCGGCTGGCCGGTGCCGGTGCTGATGGTGGCCGGCAACCACGAGTTCGATGGCCGCGAGTGGACCGAAGCCTGGCCGGCGCTGCGCGAGTGCGCGGCAGCGTCGGGCATCCGGCTGCTCGAACGCGAGACCTGCCGGCTGCGCGACGATCGCGGCCGCAGCATCCGTTTCGTCGCCACCACGCGCTGGTCGGACTTCGACCTGTTCGGCGCCGCCGAGCGCGAGCGCGCGATGCGCGCGGCCGGCTACTTCATGCGGCTGATGGCGGCCACCCGCAACGGCCAGCCGTTCGACGCGCTGGCGGTGCGCGACGAGTCGCTCGCCTGCCGGCGCTGGCTCGAAGCCGCGCTCGGTGCCGACGCGCAGCGCGAACCGGCCGATGCCACCGTGGTGCTGACCCATTTTGCGCCGAGCCTGCGCAGCGCCGATCCGCGTTATGGCCGACAGGCGGGCACCGCGAGCTTCTGCAACGCAGACGACGACCTGATCACCCGCGCCGATCTCTGGCTGCACGGCCACCTGCATTGCCGGCACGACTACCGTGTCGACCGGCCGGGCCGTCTGCCGGCGCGCGTGGTCTGTCACGCGCGGGGGCTGGTCAGCAAGGGCGAGGACGAAGGCTTCGATCCGGCGCGGCTGATCGAAGTCTGAGCGCCGCGCGCTGCCCGCGACCGCCTTCGAAGGGCGGTGATTTCCATCAACGGTGCGCCGCGATGCGGTGGGATACTTTGGTCGAGCGCGCGCGGATGTCGCGGCGCATGCGAGGAGCCACAAGATGAAGATCCTGGTCGCAGCCGACGGCAGCCGCTACACCAAGCGCATGCTGGCCTACATTGCGGCGCACGACGAGTGGCTCGGCGCGCACCATCGATATACGGTCATGACCGTCGTCGGCCCGCTGCCGGCACGCGCCACCCGTGTGCTCGACAAGCAGCTCGTGCAGGGCTACTTCGCCGAGGAGGCCGACAAGGTGTTCAAGCCGATCCGCGCCTTCTTCGGCAAGCAGGGCTTGACGGCCGAATTCCTCACCAAGGTCGGCTCCGCCGGCGACGCGATCGCGCAGGCGGCGCTCGTCGGCAAGTTCGACCTCGTGATGATGGGCTCGCACGGGCATGGCGCGATTGCGGGTCTGGTGCTCGGCTCGGTGACCAGCGGCGTGCTGGCCCGCTGCGATGTGCCGCTGCTGATCGTGCGCTGATCACTCGCGGGCGATGAGCCGTCCCGAGCCCTTCGTCCGCGAAGCCGGCGCCGGGCCGGGCGTCGTCTGTATCCACGCCAACGCCAGCAGCTCGAGCCAATGGCGCGGCCTGATGGACCAGTTGGCCGCCACCCACCGCGTGCTGGCGCCGGATTCGTACGGCGCGGGCAAGAGCCCGCAGTGGCCGTCCGACCGCATCATCACGCTGCGCGACGAGGCCGAGTTGCTCGAGCCGGTGTTCGAGCGCGCCGGCTCGCCGTTGATCCTGGTCGGCCATTCGTACGGCGCGGCCGTCGCCTTGATCGCCGCCTTGCTGCGCCCGGAGCGCGTGCGCGCGCTGGCCCTCTACGAGCCGACGCTGTTCGCGCTGGTCGATGCCGAGTCGCCGCCGCCGAATGCGGCCGACGGCATCCGTCAGGCGGTCGCGAACGCTGCGGCGGCACTCGACGCCGGCGACCGCAATGCGGCCGCGGCCGCGTTCATCGACTACTGGATGGGAGCCGGCAGCTGGCGGCAGACCCCGGCCGCGCGCCAGCCGGCGATGGCCGAATCGGTGGCCGACGTGCGCCGCTGGGCGCATGCGCTGTTCAACGAGCCGACCCCTGCCTCGGCTTTCCGCCGCCTGGACCAGCCGGTGCTGCTGATGATCGGCCGGCGTTCCACCGCATCGGCGCATGCGGTCGCACGCGCGCTGGCGCCGATGCTGCCGAACGTGCGGGTGGTCGAGTTCGACGGCCTCGGGCACATGGGTCCGATCACGCATCCGGACCAGGTCAACGCGGCGATCGGCCGCTTTCTCGAGCGACTCTGACCGGCACGGGGCCCTCTCAGCGCGTGGCCAGCCCGTCGAAGCAGGTGGCCAGCACCCACTCGATCAGCTGCTCGTCCTCATACGAGCCGCCGGCGCGCAGCACGCCGGGCACCGGGTCGCAGGCGCGCGCGAACAGCGTGTACAGCACCACCTCCGGCGGCAACGCGCGCGACAGGCGTCCCGACGCCTGCGCCGCGGAGATCCACTCGCCGAGCCGGTCGCTCAGCTCGATCAGCCGGTCGACGTAGCCGCGATCAGCCATCAGCGCGTTGCGCAGCGTGGAGTTCTGCGCCGGCAGCGAGGGCATCTCGCCGGCCAGCTGCGTCTGCAGCGCCCAGCGCGTCACCGCCTTCAACCGATCGAACGCATCGAGGCTCGCGTCGGCCTGCAATGCGGCCACCAGCTGCAGCGCGATCTCGAGCACGCGCACCATGGCGGCGGCGGCGAGCGCCTCCTTCGACGCGAAGTGCTTGTACAGGCTCGCCTTGGCAATGCCGACGTCGGCCGCCACCTCGTCGACCGTCATCAGGTCGAAACCCTTGGCAGCCAACAGACGGTTGACCGACGCCACGATCGCGTCTTCGCGGTCGCGCAGCACCTTTTGACGAAACGACAGGCGGGCCACGCTCCGATTGTAGGAGCGCACTCGCGGGTCAGCGTGGGGTATGCCGATCGAGCCAGCGCCGGATCCAGTGCAGCGGATCGTCGTCCGGCGCCGTCGGCCCGGCCTTGGCGGTGGCGTCAGACACGCCCATCGACAGCTCCATGCCGTAGGCCGTGCCCTGATCGGCCGGATCGGGCGTCGGCACCGGCGCCGCGGCGCCGGTGTGCCCGCGCTGCGGACGGCCTGGCTGTGACGGCGGTTTGGTGTCGGACATGGCGGTTCCTGCAGGCCCCGGACGCGCCAGTGTGCGGCTGCGGCGTCTCGTCGACGCGGTGAAAAGGCACGCTAACGCCGCGCTGATCGGCGCGTGGGCGTCGTCGGCCCTGTGTGGTCGGCCAGCAGCAACACCGCGCGCACCAGGTCTTCGACCGCTTCGTCCAGCCGACGCGGCGGTTCGAGTTCGCCGATCGCGTCGGCCAGCGCAACCGTCACGGCGGGCCAATGGTCGGCGTCGAGGTACTGATAGATCAGCGCCAGCGCCTCGATGGCCGCTTCCTCGCCCGGCGGCAACGGCAAGGCATAGCGCTCCGCCGCCAGCGCAAAACCCGCGGCCCACGGCATGACGGCTTCGCCCGGCGCGGCATCTTCATCGAGCTCGAACACCCAGGGATCGAACCATTGCCGACGCGATATCGCATCGCGCAATCCATCGTGCCGCCGCAACACGGCCTGCCGCGCCGCTTGGGCCTGTCGGGGCGGCGACACGTCGCGGCCTTCGATGTCGAGCACGTAGGGCAGCCATTGCGCGGCCGGCACCGGCTGCTCGCGCAGTAGCACCGCGCACACAAAGCCATCGAGCATCACCACATCCAGCGGTTCGGCCGGCGCGGCCAGGGCGTCGAGCAGCTCTTGCAGCATGCCAGGATCCGTTGACGGGTCAGCCATCGAACCATTGTGGGGCACGCCCGGTGGAACGGGGCGACGCAAGTCGGGCCGACCCTCGGATCGAACTCGCAGTTAGGGATGGGCTGTACCGTCCGCCCCGCCTACAGTGCCGGCTCCGCTGTCACACGGTAGAAGAGGTCTGCGCACCTGCTCGCGGACCCGGCCCGCCGGCCCCTAGAGGCCAGCGGCCGTCACGATCCCAACGACGTCCTCCCTCGAGGACTTCGGCCCGCCCTGCAAAGGGCGGGCCTTTTCTTGGTGAGGCCTCGACAGCGCCTGCCGCAAGCGCCGGGCGCCTGGGCGTAGCATTGCCGTTTCGCCACGGATCCGCAGGGGACATTCACACCATGGGCGCTCCAGAAGCCTTCACCACCACGACCGATGTGGGCCACTACATCGCGGGCGCCGTGCGCCCGGGGAGCAGCGGACGACGGCAACCGGTCTACAACCCGGCCACCGGCAAGGTGGCGCGCCAGGTCTGGCTGGCCGGCACCGACGAAGTGGGCGCTGCGGTGGCCGCCGCCAAGGCAGCGCAGCCCGCCTGGGGGGACGCCCCCCCGCTCAAGCGCGCGCGTGTGCTCAACAACTTCCTCGGCCTGCTCAACCAGCACCGCGACACGCTGGCCGCGATGATCACCGCCGAGCACGGCAAGGTCTTCACCGACGCGCAGGGCGAAGTCACCCGCGGCATCGACATCGTCGAATTCGCCTGCGGCGCACCGCAACTGCTCAAGGGCGACTACACCGATCAGGTGTCCACCGGCATCGACAACTGGACGCTGCGACAGCCGCTCGGCGTCGTGGCCGGCATCACGCCGTTCAACTTCCCGTGCATGGTGCCGATGTGGATGTACCCGGTCGCGCTGGCCTGCGGCAACGCCTTCATCCTCAAGCCCAGCGAACGCGACCCCAGCCCCAGCCTGTTCATGGCCGAGCTGCTCAAGCAGGCCGGCCTGCCCGACGGCGTGTTCAACGTCGTCCAGGGCGACAAGCTCGCCGTCGACGCGCTGCTCGAGCACCCCGACGTCAAGGCCGTCAGCTTCGTCGGCAGCACGCCGATCGCCCAGTACATCTACGAAACCGGCGCCCGGCACGGCAAACGCGTGCAGGCTCTCGGTGGCGCCAAGAACCACATGGTGGTGATGCCCGATGCAGAGCTCGAGCAGGCGGTCGACGCCCTGATCGGCAGCGCCTACGGCTCGGCCGGCGAGCGCTGCATGGCCATCTCGGTCGCCGTGCTGGTCGGCGACATCGGCGACAAGATCATCCCCAGGCTTGCCGCTCGCGCGAAGACCCTGAAGATCAGGAACGGCATGGAGCTCGACGCCGAACTGGGACCCGTGATCACGCGGCAGGCGCAGGAGCGCATCGAGGGCTACATCGATCTCGGCGTGCAGGAGGGCGCCCAGCTCGTCGTCGACGGCCGCGGCTGCCAGGTGGCCGGCCACGACGGCGGCTACTTCGTCGGCGGTACGCTGTTCGACCGGGTGACGCCGTCGATGCGCATCTACAAGGAAGAGATCTTCGGCCCGGTGCTGGCCTGTGTGCGCGCGAAAGACCTGGCCGAGGCGGTGAAGCTCGTCAACGAGCATGAGTTCGGCAACGGCGTGGCCTGCTTCACCAGCGACGGCGGCGTGGCGCGCGAGTTCGCCCGCCGGGTGCAGGTGGGCATGGTGGGCATCAATGTGCCGATTCCCGTGCCGATGGCCTGGCACGGCTTCGGCGGCTGGAAGAAGAGCCTGTTCGGCGACATGCACGCCTACGGCGAGGAGGGCGTGCGCTTCTACACCAAGCAGAAGAGCGTGATGCAGCGCTGGCCCGACAGCATTGGCAAGGGCGCCGAGTTCGCCATGCCGGTGTCGAAGTAACCGCGGCGGCGAACGACATGGATCTGCCACAGCCGCCCGCGCTGGTGCCGATGGCCCGCATCCGCTGCGAGGTGGGCATTCTGGTGTCGCTGGGTAGCGCCAAGTACGGCGAGCGCCGCTACGTGCCGCTCGGCGGCGGCACCGTCAGCGGGCCAGAGCTGAACGGCACGGTGGTCGAGGGCGGCGTCGACTGGCAGGTGAACCGTGCCGATGGTGTGCTCGACATCGCCGCGCACTATGTGCTCCGCACCGGCGACGGCGCGCTGATCGAGGTGCAGAGCGACGGCATGCGCCACGGCCCGGCTGAAGTGATGGCGCGGCTCGCACGCGGCGAGGCGGTCGGCCGCGACGAGTACTTCTTCCGCACGATCATGCGCTTCCAGACCGGCGCGCCGGCCTGGGCGCACCTCAACAAGGTGCTGGCGCTGGCGGTCGGCCAACGCGAGGCGCGTGCGGTGCTGCTCGACGTCTACCGCATCGGCTGAGCGCCGGAACGCTTCGTCGGCGAGCGAAGCGTCGACCCGGGGCGGCGCTGCACACTTGCACGCAGGCCAGCCACGAGGACTCCGCCAGATGACCATCACCTGCTTCATCCGCTACGAGATCGATCCGTTCCAGCGCGAACGCTTCGAGGCCTATGCCACCGCCTGGGGCCGCATCATTCCGCGCTGCGGCGGCGAGCTGATCGGTTACTTCCTGCCGCACGAAGGCAGCAACGTCGAGGCCTGGGGCCTGGTCGCGTTCAATTCGCTCGCCGCCTACGAGGCCTACCGCACCCGCCTGAAGGCCGATCCCGAGGCACGCGAGAACTTCGCGTTCGCGCAGCGCGAGCGCTTCATCGTGCGCGAAGAGCGGCGCTTCACCGAGGTGGTGGCGGCGACCTATCGGCGCGCGGCCCAGCCGGCAGGCGCCGCGTCAGTGTCGCCGTGAACGCGCGGCGCGCCGCCGGTGAAGAGCCGCGCCTCGCGCGCGTCGCCGCGCTGGTGGCCGACGCGAGCCGCTCGCGCATGTTGTGCCATCTGCTCGGCGGTGAACTGGCCAGCGCGGGCGAGCTGGCGCATGCCGCGGGTGTGGGCGCGGCCACCGCGAGCGCCCATCTGCAGCGGCTGCTGGACTCGGGTCTGCTGGCCTGCGAGCCGCGCGGGCGCCATCGCTACTATCGCCTCGCCGACGCGGACGTGGCGCACGCGCTCGAGGCGCTTGCACTGGTGGCCGAGCGCGGCACGCACGAACGACAGTGGTCGGGTCCGGCGCGGCTGCGCCTGCGCGCCGCGCGCTGCTGCTACGGCCATCTGGCCGGCCGCCTGGGCGTGGCCCTGCTGACGCAAGCCGTCGCCCACGACTGGCTCGAGCCCGGGAGCGGGCTGCGCTACCGCGTCACGCCGGCGGGGGCGCGGCAGCTCAGCGCGCTCGGCCTCGACGGCGAGCACTGGCGGCGCCGCAGCGCCGTCGACGACGCTGCAGCCGTGGCCTATGGGTGCCTGGACTGGTCGGAGCGCCGCGACCACCTGGCCGGCGCACTGGCCCGGGCGCTGCGCGAACACTTCGAGGCGAGCGGCTGGGTGCGCCGCCGCGCCGGCGAACGCGCCGTGCAGGTCACGCCGGCCGGGCGCCACGCGCTGCGGCCCTGGCTTGGCGACGAAGCCCTGTTGCAGCCGGCCTGACGCCGCGCCAGATCGATCAGCTGCCGATCACGCCGCCGTCGC
This sequence comes from uncultured Burkholderiales bacterium, assembly GCA_937871935.1. Taxonomy (GTDB): domain Bacteria; phylum Pseudomonadota; class Gammaproteobacteria; order Burkholderiales; family Burkholderiaceae_C; genus JAEUPI01. Next base: position 6,727 of record CALMQI010000293.1, on the reverse strand, counting down.
GCCTGCGGATCACCACCGTGGCCGAGCGCGGCCGGCCGCCTGGCGCCATGTCGGGCCAGCGCGAGAACCTGCCCGGATTGGCGGGATCGCTGCGGTCACCCGGCGCCTCGCCCGGGTGCTGGATGTTGATGAACATCGTCGTCCCGTCGGGTGTCAGCGTCGCGCCGGTGACCTCGCAGTTCGTCGGGCCGGTGAGGAAGCGCCGCACCTCGCCGGTGGTGCGGTCGCAGGCCAGCATCTGGTTGTTGCCGATGTTCTTCAGCTCGCCCTTGTACATCTGCGTGGCGTGGGCGTCGGTCTGGATCCACAACACGCCGCGCGTGTCGAGCACCAGGCCGTCGGGGCAGGCGAAGATGTCGCCCTTCACGTTGCCTTTGGCCTCGGCGCGCTCGTTGGCCGGGTCGCCGGCCAGCACGAGGTGGCTCCAGCGGAACGTAGTGCCGTCGAAGTCGCCGTCTTCCTTCCAGCGGATCACACCGCCCATCGCGTTGTTGGCGCGCGGATTCACCGCATCCACCGCGGGCTGGTTGGGCTGGCCGCGCGACGAGTTGTTGGTCAGCGTGCAATACACCTCGCCGGCCTTCTGGTCGATCGCCAGCCACTCGGGCCGATCCATCTTGGTGCCGCCAAGGGCGTCGCTGGCCTGACGCGCCTTGATCACCACTTCGCCTTGGTCGGCGAAACCACCTGCCGTCGTCAGCGGTCCCTGCCCGTGCACCAGCGGCAACCAGCGGCCGCTGCCGTCGGCGTCGAAACGCGCGACATACAACGTGCCATGGTCGAGCAGCTCGCGATTGGCCTTCGCACCTCCCGGGGCGATGCGGTCGCGGCTGACGAACTTGTAGATGTACTCGAAGCGCGCGTCCTCGCCGGAGTAAGCCACGGCACGCCCGTCCTTCGTGGTCGCGATCCACGCACCCTCGTGCGCCGCGCGACCGAGCGCGGTGCGCTTGACCGGCACGCTGGTCGGATCCATCGGATCGATCTCGACCACCCAGCCGAAGCGGTTGGGCTCGTTGGGATGCTTCACCGCGTCGAAGCGCTCGTCGTGCTCCGGCCAGCGGAAGGAGGCACTCTTGCGCAGGCCCCAGCGCTGCTGGTGCGCGTCGGGCTTGTCGCCGGCGGCGAAATAGAAGGCGAAGTTCTCCTCGCCCGACAGGTAGGTGCCCCAGGGGGTCATGCCGCTGGCGCAGTTGTTGAAGGTGCCGAGCACCGTGCGGCCCGAAGGGTCGGCCGCCGTCTTCATCAACGCATGGCCAGCGGCCGGGCCGCCGATGGCGAACGGCGTGTTCGCGGTGAAGCGCCGCGCGTAGCGCGAGGGCCGCACCATCTGCCAGCGGCCGCCCGTCAGCGCGATCTCGATCACCGCCACGCCGTGCGCCGCCTGTGACTTGCGCACCTTCTCCGGTGTCCAGGTCTTCAGGCCGTCCGGGTGCAGCAGGCCGTCGTCGACGTACTCGTGGTTCATCACCAGCAGCCCGCGCGTGGAGCTGCCTTCGAGCGGGTAGAAGTGGATGCCGTCGTGGTGCATGCCCATCTGCAGCGCCTGCTCGTCGGCGGTGTTCGACGCGTCGGGCTGCCAGGCCGGCATCGCACCGGCGATGCCCACCGGTTCGCCCCAGGCCGCCAGCGCCTCGGCCACGTAGCCCTCGGGCACGACGAGCGCGTCGCCGGTGCCGACCCGGATGCCCTTGAAGCCGACCAGCGGGCCGCTGCGCCCTACCATGCCGGCACAGCTGGCGAGCAGCGGGCCGAACGCGCCGGCGATCGCCGCCGCCAGGCCGCCTTGCAGCACCACGCGGCGGCGCGGGTCCGACACGTCGTGGATGCTCGGGTTGCCCGAGCGGTTGCTGTCTTCCAGGGTGTCGAAGTCCTTGGCCATGGTCGTCTCCTCGTCGTGGTGTGGATTGTTCAGCCTGCGATGACGGGTCTGTGACGCTGCATCACAGTTTTTCGGTCTCGCCGCTTCTCGGCTGCCATTTCATCAGGCGTGCCTCGATGCGGCCGACCAGCGCATCGAGCACCAGGGCGAAGGCGGTCAGCACCAGAATGCCGGCCATCACCGTGTTGATGTCGAAGGTGCCCTCGGCCTGCAGGATGAGATAGCCCACGCCCTGGCTGGAGCCGAGGTATTCACCCACCACCGCGCCGACGAAGGCCAGGCCCACGCTGGTGTGCAGCGAACTGAACACCCAGCTCGTGGCGCTCGGCAGGTACACGTGGCGCAGCAGCTGCCGGCCGCTGGCGCCCAGCATGCGCGCGTTGGCCAGCACCACCGGGCTCACCTCCTTGACGCCCTGGTAGACGTTGAAGAAGACGATGAAGAACACCAGTGTGACGCCGAGCGCTACCTTGCTGGCGACGCCCAGGCCGAACCAGACCGCGAAGATCGGCGCCAGGATGATGCGCGGCATCGAATTCAGCGCCTTGATGTACGGCTCGAGGATCGCCGAAGCCATCGGCTGCAGCGCCAGCCACAGGCCGAACAGCAGGCCGAGCGTGGAGCCGGCGGCGAAGGCCAGCAGCGTCTCCACCAGCGTGATCCACAGGTGCCGGTAGATGTCGCCCTGGCCGACGAACCAGACCCAGATGCGCCCGGCCACCTTGAGCGGCTCGCCGAAGAAGAACGCCGCCTGGCGGTCGTTGTCGAAGAACAGCGGCGGGATCAGCCCGGGCGTGGTCATCAGGTACCAGAACACGAACAGCAGCACCAGCACGCCGACCTGCCACAGGCGCAGGTTGGCGGGGCGCGGGCGCAGGCTCTGCCAGATCGACAAGCTAGATCACCCTGCGGTACTGCACGAAGCCGGGCTTGTCGGCGATGCGGTCGTACAGCTGCATCGCGGTCGTGTTGGTCTCGTGCGTGAGCCAGTGCACGCGCACGCAGCCGCGCGCCTTGGCCTGCGCATACACGTGCTCGATCAGGGCACGGCCGACGCCGCGGCCGCGCACCGCGGTGTCGGTGAACAGATCCTGCAGGTAGAGGTAGTTGCCGCTCGTCCAGCAGCTGCGATGCTCGATGAAGTGCACCAGGCCGACGGCGCGGCCGTCTGCCTCGGCCAACGTGCAATGCATCGGCTCGGCGTCGTCGTGAAAGCGCCGCCAGGTCTCGCGTGTCACCGCTTCGGCGATGTCGACCTTGTAGAAGGCCTGGTAGCCGCGCCACAGCGGCAGCCAGGCGTTGAAGTCGGCAGGCCGCGCCGGACGGACGGTGGGTGTACTCATGCGACGCTCGCCTTCGACAGGTGCTGCTGCTGTTGTTGCGAATAACCCTTCAGCACCTCGTCGCGCAGCACGGCCCAGATGGCCTTGTGCAGCTCGATGAAGCGCGGCTCGGTGCGGATCTCGGCCACGTCACGCGGGCGGGGCAGGTCGACGCTGAATTCGCCGATCAGGTGCGACGCGGGGCCGGCGCTCATCACCAGCACCCGGTCGCTCATCGCGATCGCCTCGTCGAGGTCGTGGGTGATGAAGAGCACGGCGCGCCGCTTGCTCGCCCATAACGCCAGCACCTCGTTTTCCATCAGCTGCCGGGTCTGGATGTCGAGCGCCGAGAACGGCTCGTCCATCAGCAGGATGTCGGGGTCGAGCGCCAGCGTCTGTGCGAGCGAGGTGCGCTTGCGCATGCCGCCGGACAGCTGGTGCGGATACCGGTCGCCGAAGCCCTCGAGCCCGACGCGGCGCAGCCAGCCTTCGGCCTGATCGCGCGCCACCGGGTCGGCCGCGCCGCGAAACTGCAGCCCTGCCATCACGTTGCCGAGCGCCGTTCGCCAGGGCATCAGGCTCTCGGACTGGAACATGTAGCCGGCGCGGGCATTGATGCGCTCGCGCAAGGGCGTGCCGAACACCTGCACCTCGCCGCTGCTGGGCGCCAGCAGCCCGGCCGCCACGTTGAGCAGCGTGCTCTTGCCGCAGCCGGTGGGGCCGACCACCGAGACGAATTCGCCGTCGCCGATGGCGAGATCCACATCGCGTACCGCGGTGTAGCGCTGCGCCGGGTTCGCGCGGTCGACGAAGGTGCAGGAGATGCCCTGCAGCTGCAGGGCCGGCGCGCCGGTCAAGCTCAGACCTTGGGAAACTTGGCGTTGGCCTTCTTCACGAAGTCGTTGGTGTACACCGCCTTCAGGTCGACCGTGGCCTTCGCGACCTCGGGGTCGATGCTGGCCAGCGCGCGCCGCGCCGTGTCGGCGCCGGCCTCTGGGAACATGCCGTCGGGCGACAACGCGCCCTTGGCGGCGAGGAAGGCGTCGATGTAGACCGCACGGTCGCCGAGCAGGTAGCTCTCGGGCACGGTCTTGATGATGTCGGCCGGACCGGCCTGCTGGATCCACTTGTCGGCGCGCACCATGGCGTTGGCGAGCGCCTGCACGGTGGCCGGGTTCTTGTCGATGAAGGTCTGCGGCGTGTACAGGCAGCCTGCGGGCATCGGCCCGCCGAACACCTTGTCGGCCTCGGCCACGATGCGCGTGTCGGCGACGATCTTCAGGTCGCCCGAGCGCGCCAACAGCGTGATCACCGGGTCGAGGTTGCTGATCGCGTCGATCTGGCCGCTGCGCATCGCGGCCACCGCGCCGCTCGATGCGCCGACGCCGACAAAACTCACTTCGTTGGGCTTGATGCCGGCCTTGCCGAGCACGAAGTTGGCCATCACGTTGGTCGAACTGCCCGGCGCGGTGACGCCGATCTTCTTGCCCTTGAGGTCGGCCACGCTCTTGAAGTCGGGCATCGTCTTCGGATTCACGCCGAGCACGATCTGCGGCGCACGGCCCTGCAGCACGAAGGCGCGCAGCCGTTGCCCTTTGACCTGCATGTTCACCGTGTGCTCGAACGCGCCCGACACCACGTCGGCGCTGCCGCCGATGACCGCGCGCAGCGCCTGCGAGCCGCCGGCGAAATCGGAGATCGTGACCTCGAGCCCCTCGGCCTTGAAGTAGCCGAGCGCCTCGGCGATCGTCAGCGGCAGGTAGTACAGCAGGTTCTTGCCGCCGACGGCCAGGCTCACCTTTGGCTTCTCGAGCGACTGGGCACGGACGAACAGCGGGGCCGCCAGCGTGGCGGGAATCAGGCGGATCAGCGAGCGGCGTTGCATGGCGGGAGCGTCCTTGGTGGCGGACCGTCAATGTACCCAAGCATGGGCCCGTTGCCGACCCGGGGGAGTCCGTAGGTTCACAATCGCGCTCCACCCCTGGCCGACGACAAGGAGATACCTCTGTGGCGGAGACACGTACAGCCCTCATCACCGGCGCCAGCCGCGGCATCGGCGCCGCCTGTGCGCTGCTGCTGGCCGAGCGCGGCTGGGACCGTTCGCACCTCAAGCTGCTGGTGGCGATGGTGATCGGGCACGGCCTGATCTTCCTCGGCGGCTTCGCGTGGCTCGCCTCCCTGCTCGGCGCCGAGAAGGCCTGGCTGATCGGCGTCGCCCCGTTCGGGGCCGCGACGGCGATCAAGACCGCGCTCGGAGCGGCGATGCTGCCGGCGATCTGGCGGCTGGTCAGCCGCGACTGAGGCGCTGCTCCAGCGCCTATCGCTTGGTCCCAAAATGCTGAAAGGCGCCAGCTGGCTGGCGCCTTTTTCATTGCGGAAGCTTGTTGCATTGCAGGCGCTTGGCCGTCCAAGCCTCGGAGCGCGAAGCCTCAAGCCTCGGAGCGCGAGGCCTCAAGCCGCCTGCGGTCGGATGGCGGAACGCGTCACCCGTCCGTGTGGCCGCCAGGGCCACTCGCAAACTCGCTCAGGCTGCGCGACGGCTGGTCCGCTGGTGGTCGGCGCCGTTGGCGACCGGCTCCTTCGGCTCCGGGAACGTGATGTAATCACGCACGGTGTCGACGGCCTTGTCGATCGCAACGGCCGCCTCGTGGAAGATCGGCCTGGAGTAGCGCGTGCCCATCCAGTCGAGCAGCATCCCGATCGAAAGGATCATCGACGTCGGATTGGCGATGTTCTTGCCGGCGATATCCGGCGCGCTGCCGTGCACCGGCTCGTAGAGCGCGCGGCGGCGGCCCGAGGAATCGGCCGCGCCCAAGGACGCCGACGGCAACGCCGCCGTCGGCGATGTCTACCTCCACGCCTCGACCGGCTGTTACGTGCGCGCCGGCAAGCGGCACGTGGCCGCGCTCGGGCTGAAAGACGTGGTCATCGTCGAGACCGGCGACGCCATCCTCGTCGCCGCGAAACAGCGCAGCCAGGAAGTGAAGGAAGCCGTCGCCAACCTCGAGGCGAAGTCGCGCACCGAGCACGTCGCCCACACCCGCGTGCACCGGCCCTGGGGCTACTACGAGAGCATCGACGCCGGCGAGCGCTTCCAGGTCCTCGCCGCGCGACTCTCGGCCGATCAGCACCAGCGAGGACACTTCGTGAGCGAGCAGCTCCGCCAGCACCGCGCCGATGTTGCCGGTCGCTCCGACCACCGCGGCCCGCATCGGGCGTCCGTCGAGACCCAGATCCTCGGCCGCCGCGCGCAGCGTCAGCAGGCCCGCGCCGAGTGCGAAGTCGGCGGCACCGGAGCTGCCCACCGGCACCGTGACAATGCGTTCCTCGAAGGCGAAGCCGCGCTCGGCGCGCCGGGCACGGTGATCGCGGGCACGCAGCTTTCCGAAGCGTTCGTGGCGGCCATTAACGCCACAGGTTCGAACCGCGTCTTCAATACTTTTCTCGGCGGGCGCGGCGCAGACGCTGGGACGGGGATCGTGGGCGGCAGCGACATCATCGTTGCCGGGGTGACGTCGTCAAG
>CALMQI010000292.1 GCA_937871935.1 uncultured Burkholderiales bacterium | reverse complement strand
GGTGCCCGCAGCCGTGGCCTGGGCCACGGTCTTGGAGTTGATGTCCGGCCGCAAGGCGCACGCGGCGCGCTGGCCGTGATTCAACCACCCAAGGCACTCAGCGTCCGCCCAGCGAGTCGCCGCGGTGTCCTGCATGACGATCTGCGCCTTGTCGATGATGGCCGAAGCCAGGATGGTGCCCACGCGCGCTCCTCAGATGTAAAAAAGCCGGAGGCACGAAGCCCCCGGCTACTATAGCACGCCACCTTCCCAAGTGGCGAGCCCCCCTTGCTGATTACGCGCTCAGCGTGGCGAACCAGTTGGTGCCGTCGCTGTCGCTGTCGTCGAGCGGCGTCAGGATGACCGACTTGGCCGCAGTGGCCGAGAACGACGCGTCAACCGCGCCGCCGTTGATCTTGCCGCCCGGAGACGGGAAAATCAGGGCCGCCACCGTACCGACGAAGCACACGATCGGCGAGCCGGCCGGATGCTTGTCGGGAAGCAGAAACGCGGTTTGACCGACTTCCGACGTGAGGTTGTTGGTGGGCGCCGTGATGGGCGCCGCGCCAGTTTGAGTGGTGCCGACACCGACGACCGTGGCATGAGCACCGCCGTCGACGCGACCGAAACGAAATCCTTGGGCCATGATGTAACTCCTTGAGGTTGAAGGTTGGTGACCCCCCGGGGGTTACCCGGGGGAAGTCTATCAGTACACGACAGCCAGGACAATCGCCTCAGGCTTCACGCACTTGTGGCCGAAGATGTTCAGGCCGCGGACCAGATCGCCGAAGTCGGTCGGGTTGCGCAGGGTCTCGGTCTTCGCCATTTGGCTGGCGAAGGCGAAGCCGCTGGTGTGCCCGGCCAGCAGAGCGCGCCGACGGTTGGCGTTGGTGGTCGCCGCGGTCGTCGCTTCCGAACCGTCGCCCGACGTCCACACCGTGGCGTTGGCAGCGGCGTAGGGCAGCTGGTTCGTCACGTAGATGTCGAAGCGGTCGATACGCCCGATCAGGCCGTTCCGGATCGGCGACGTCGCGTCACCAGTCAGGTAGGCTTGGCCCAGGTTCGACTGCAGGAGCAGCGTGCGGGTGGCAGGGTCGATCAGGAGCCAACGGCCCGTGTCGGGGACGTTCTGCTCGTCCAGCACCGAGGCCATCTCCAGGATCTTGCCCAGGATGGTCGCCGTGGTCATCTGCACCGGCGCGCCGGTCGTGCCCATGTTGAAGCCACCCGAACGGACGCCGGCCGTCAGGCCAGTGTTCGAGGCAGAGCCCTGGTTGAACATCCGGTAGATGCAAGTGCTGTCCATCACGACGCGCATTTGCTGGCCAGCGTCGTCGCTGAACACGCTCATGAGGTCGGGCTTCGACTGGTAGTCGAGGACGTCGTTGACCTGGAAGCTGAACGACTTGCCGCGATCGACCGACATCTCGATCGAGTCGGGCACCGGGGTCATATAGTTCAGGTTGCCACCCGGGACGTAGTCCGAGATGGTGATGGTCGGGATGTTGTTGATGATGACCTTGTCGCCAAGGTTCGAAATGTCACCTTCCCAGTTCTTGTTGCAGATCGACGCGAAGGTCGACGCAGCGTAGAACTTGGCGTTCATCTTCGCCGACCAGACGGTCGGAATGAACGTGCCCGAGTAGGCGGGCGTGGTGTTGAAGCCGGACGCAACCGGCAGGACTGCAGCGGCGGTAATCGTGGTCATGGCAATCTCCTTGTAGGGCGGTCGCCATGACCTGGGACTCGGGGGTTACCGAATGCGTCCTTCGACCATGGCGAGATCAATTTGGGCTTCGATGGCCGCCGCCTCCTGCTCCCGACCGTCCCACTTGCGTTGCGCCTTCTCCCGGTAGAAGGCCTCGACGGCCTTCGAACTGATGATGGGCTTCGCTTGCGTGGCAGCGGGCACTGGTGCGCCGGACCCCGAAGGGGCGACTTGACTTGCCAAGGACGCAGCTGGCGCCGTCGCAGGTGCAGGAGCCGGGGCCGCTGCGCGAGTGCCGAGGAACGTCTTGAACACGCTCACGGCGTGGGCAGCGTTCAACGTCTCGCGCGCGCGATCCAGGGCAGCTTGCCGAGGGATCCCGTACACAGGGTCCTTCTGCATGATCCAGGTCTTGAACTCGGGGTCATCGTTCACCGTTTCCCAGTCGGGCAGAGCTGCCGTCAGGGTCGTGAAGAACTGTTCCTCGAGCGTCGCCGCGGACTGGCGGCTCACTCCCTGAATGTGCTGCTCAAGGGTCGCAATGCGGCCCATGGCTTCTTGCAGCTTGGTTCCAGCGACACGGTTGACCATGTCGAGGAGGTCTGCGCCGAACGTTTCGGCATCCTTGGGGTTTGCCACTGGGTCGAGCGTCGGGGCCGGCCGCGTCTGCAACTCGGTAACATGGGCCGTCAGCTTGGCGATCTGCTGGCTGGTCTCATGGAGTTGCCGCATCATCGCGGGGACTTCGGCGTTGTACTTGCCCTGGAGGACGCGGTACTTCGTCTCGAAGTCTTCGGTTGGTGCTGGCGGTGTCGGCGCTGGCGCTGGAGCCGGAGCGGCGGGTGTTGAGGCGACGGGGTCCACCAAGAGGCTGGTCAGGTTGGTCGCCCGTTGGGCGTCCGCCGCTGATTTCGCTTCTGCTGCGGCCTTCTCAAGCGCTTCCGCTTGTTCCAGCTGCTGTTGAACACGACGTGGCAATTGGGAAACTTGGGACATCATTACTCCTTGTGCAGCCCTTGCGGGTGTTGCGGGGTGAGTGCCCACTACACCGATTGTAGCGGGTCAGTTCGGAAAGCGCAAGAGTTAGTTTGCGCCCACCAACCTGGCGAGCAGGGCATTCACGAACTGCGCCTTGCCCTGTGACCTGTGAATCGCCACCAGCTCAGGCGCATCCGTGAGGTACTTCACGGCGTGCTGCCAGTCTCGGGTGAGGGACTCGACGAGCCACGGATTCTCTGCGCCGAGGCGGCGCCATGCGGCGCGTTCGCGCTCGATCTGTTCTTCGGGGGTCATTCAACCATCTCCGGTGACACCATGTTGCGCGACACCTGCCCGTAGCGGTCGTGGTACGTGACGCTCATGATCTGTCGCAGGGCGCTCCAGCCGTGCCGGCTGGCGTACGCGTCGCGCGCGGCGAGGGTAGGGTGCTGGGTGACCAGCATGCCGGGGTGTTCTTTCTCGTCGATGTGGTGCTGGTGCCCGGTGTGGCAGTAGCGGTACGTGGTCTCGCCCCACAGGCGCGGGTACTCCGCGGCGAACGACAGGGGGAGGCTCTCTTTCTTGGCCAGATGGCCGTGGTGCCACGCGAGCATCACAGCACCGTGCCGGTGCGTGTAGTAGGGCTTCTCCGAGTCGATGACCTCGACGCGGGGCTCGTTCTCGTAGAGCGCCTTCATCATGATGCGCAGCCACACCGCACCGGCCATGTCGTGATTGCCCTCGGCCATAAGCACGACGACCTTCTCGTGTCGATTCAAGGCCGCGCGAACGACATGTCGAAGTATGCGCACACTAACTTCCACCATCTTGGCGAAGCGGCCGTCGGAATCCAGGACGTTGCCCGCTGTGGGCGTCACGGGCATCAGCCCGTCGTAGTGCAGGAAGTCGCCCAGCTGGGCCACGACGCACGTGCCGGCGCGCGGCGCGGACTCGATCAGAGCCTGGAAGCACTTGGTCAGGGTCGCCTCGGCGATCTTGAGATCCCAGTCCGCCCCGCCTTCCTTGTGCCATGCCAGCATGCCGACGTGCGAATCCGTGAGGGTGTAGACGTTGCACAGCTGCGGCGCCACATCCTCGCTCTTGGAGAACGCAACGGGCTCCGCGCGCGGGAGGTCCTCGGCCATAGCCGCAGCCGCCTCGACGACGTGAACGCGCCACTTCTCGTGGTCCAGGGCCGACTTGACCCACTGGCCCCGCGGCTTGCCGTCCTTGTCGTAGTAGGTGCTGACGCCCTTCATCCGGAACGGATCCGGAACGGCATGTGTCATGTCGTGCGCCGGGGAGTACCCCTGAACCGCCGCGTGCGTCTGGAGCCGGCGCAGCGCGGCGGTCACCGACTGGTGGAGAATGCCCTTGCTGTCGGCGTACGCGCGGAAGCTGGAGTACTCCCCCTCGTTGATCTCACGGAGATATTGGGCTTGGACGGGGGAAGCCCACCGCAGGAGGGCTTCGTCGAGGGTGATGCGTTTGGTCATTTAGCCCGATACCAGATTTTTCCGCCTTTCAGCGGGTTGAACTCGCGAATGGAACGGACCATGCCGTACGGGATCTGGTCGCGCTGGGACATCGTCGTCTCGTCGGCGGCGCTGCACAGGACGCAGCCCTCTTCCTTGCTGAAGGCCACCAGCCACCCGACTTGGTGGAAGATCTTCGGCTTCACCGGGGGGGCGTCCTTCTTCTCGATCCACGCCCCCTCGTCGAAGGTCTGGGCGTCCTGCCACTCCACGAGTACGAGGCGCACGGTCATTGTTCCTTTCGTTTCAGGAGCCGACGGGCGATGGCGTCCGCTCGGTATGGCGCGTACGTGTGGAACGTCATTTTGGGGGTGCCGAGTCAGCGAGCAGCTTGTTCTTCTCACGGCTGCCCGCCGTCGAGCCGAAGTAGTAGGAGACGACCTGATCCGCCTTGGCGCTGACGTAGCCGATCAGCGTGCCGATCGTCACCGCGATTGCCGGGTCCTTCAGGCCCTCCACCCTGCCGCTGAGGGTGTAGTAGACCATGTACAGGAAGCTGCCGACGATGACGCCCGCCAGGAGGCGGGGCGTGAGGTTGTCGCCGGTCTTGATCTCGCGCTGGCGCGCGCTGTCGCGGTCCGCCGCGGCAATCTTCTCGAGGTCGATGCCCAGGTCGGACATGTGCTTCTGCAGCTCGACGTCGAGCTTCTTCATCTCGAGCAGGGTCTCCGGCGAC
>CALMQI010000291.1 GCA_937871935.1 uncultured Burkholderiales bacterium | reverse complement strand
CCGACAGCGGCTGCATCGCGATTTCCGGCGGGCTGGAGGTGGCCTCCGACCGCTTGCTGGCGCTGATGAAAAAAGGCGTCTCGGTCGACCAGGTGGCGCGCGTGACACGCGCGTTTGCCGATGCCGGCATCCTGGTGCACGCCTACCTGATGTACGGCTTCCCGACCCAGACCGTGCACGACACCGTCGACGCGCTCGAATACGTGCGCCAGCTGTTTGCCGCCGGCTGCATCCAGTCGGGCTTCTTCCACCGGTTCGCCTGCACCGTGCATTCACCAGTTGGGCGGGACCCGGCGGCCTATGGCGTGACCTTGCGGCCGCTGCCGCCGGTGACGTTCGCGAAGAACGACGTCGATTTCGTCGACCCCGGCGGCGTCGACCACGACGCGCTCGGCGTCGCGCTGAAGAAGGCGCTCTACAACTACATGCACGGCATCGGGCTCGATGAAGACGTGCGCAGCTGGTTCAACGGCCCGGTGCCGCGCACGCGGGTGGCGAAGCAGCGGATTGCGCGCGCGTTGGCGGCTCTTGACTAGCTTGCATTTAAAAACCATAATGGTTCCCTTTAGGAACCAAAGAGATGCCCACCACCTTGACGCTGAAAAATATTCCCGACACCGTGTATCAGCGGCTGAAGGCGTCTGCCGAACAGAACCGGCGCAGCATGAACAGCGAAGCCATCGTGTGCCTGGAAGCGGTGCTCACGCCGACCAAAGTGCCGCCCGCTGCACGCCTGGCCCGTGCGCGTGAGTTGCGAGCCGCTTTGGCCCCGAAGAAGTTTGCCGCGCGCGAGATCGATGCTTTCAAGCGCGATGGGCGGCCATGATCATTGTCGACTCCAACGTGCTCGCGTACCTGTACTTGCCCGGTGAACACACGGCCGCCGCCGAGGCGCTGCTCGAGAAGGCCTACGGCAAGGAGAAGATGGAGGAGTACCTGTCGCGCAGCATCCACCACGTGCTGGTCTATCCGTACCTGTCGGTGCAGTCGCCGCTGCAGCAGCTGCGCTGCCTGCGCCCGCTCGCGCCGGACAGGACGTTGTCGGAGATTTGGCACTTCCGCCTGAAGGGCGCGCCCGAGGCGATCTACCGCCGCAGCCTCTGGTACTACAACCTCGTCAACTCGCCGGCCACGATGATCAACGCCGATGACCTGGAGAACTGGACCAAGGGTCAGTGGGGCCTGCAGTCCGACGGCGGCGACTGGGTCAGCTTTCACCGCCACATGGGCGACGACCGCATCGAGAACGGCGTGGCCTACTCCAACCACGGCACTTCCGAGGTGGTGATGCGCAGCCAGTTCGCGGCCTGGTCGCGCTATATGGACGGGAGCGCGGCATGAGCACGACGAAGAGCATGTCGATCCCCACGGCAGGCCCGGACTTGCAGCATCTGCTCGACCAGGACATCGTGATCGACGGCGCGGTCGCCCGCGGCGCCACCGGCGCGCAGGCGATCGAGCCATCGCATTCGCCGCGTGGCCCGCAGATGACCGCGGCGCCGGTGCCGCTGCCCGGCGTACCGGTCGGCGCCGACGTGCAGCGCGCGGTCGAGCAGCTGCTGTTCGCCCAAGCCGAGCTGCTCGACGGCAAGCACTGGCAGGCGTGGATGGACCTGTTCGCCGACGATGGCATCTACTGGATGCCGGCGCGCCCGGAGCAGACCGAATGGGAGAGCTCGCCGTCGATCTTCATCGAGGACAAGCTGCTGATGGAGATCCGCAAGGGCCGCGTCACGCACCCCAATGCGTGGTCGCAGGCGCCGCTGTGGGAGACCAATCACATCGTCAGCCATGTCGCGGTGGAGTCGGCGCAGAACAACCGCATCGTCGCGCGCTCGCGCTTTCACATGATGGAGCTGCGGCGCGAGAGCATCCGCCATTTCGGCGGCCGCTATCAACACACGCTGGTACGCGCCGACGATGGCGCATGGAAGATCCAGTTGCAGCGCGTGGACCTGTTCAATGCGCAGGCACCGTTCGACTACGTGATCCAGATCTGGGTCTGAACAAGAAAGGTAGAACCGACATGCCCTCCTCTTTCCGTTGCACCGCGCGCCTGGGCGCCCTGGCGCTCGCCGCCGCCCTGGCCACTCTGAGCGCGCAGGCCGCCGACAAGGTGAAGGTCGGCTTCGTCAGCACGCTGTCGGGGCCGTCTTCCGCGCTCGGCGTCGACATCCGCGACGGCTTCCTGCTCGCGGTGAAGTTGAACGGCGGCAAGCTCGGCGGCCTGCCCGCCGAGGTGCTGGTCAGCGACGACCAGTTCAAGCCCGACGTCGCCAAGCAGCAGTTCGAGAAGAACGTCAAGCGCGACAAGGTCGACTTCATGACCGGCGTGGTGTTCTCCAACATCATGCTCGCCGCGCTGCCCGAGGCGCTGGACAACAACACCATCTACATCAGCCCGAACGCCGCACCGTCGTCGATGGCCGGCAAGGACTGCAACCCGCTGTTCTATGCGGTGAGCTGGCCCAACGACGCCTACCACGAGGCGGCCGGCGAGTTGGCCAACCAGCGCGAGATGAAGAGCGTGTACCTGATCGCGCCGAACTACCAGGCCGGCAAGGACTCGCTGGCCGGCTTCAAGCGCATGTTCAAGGGGCGCGTGGTGGCCGAAACCTACACCAAGCTCGGCCAGCTCGACTACGCGGCCGAACTGGCCGAGGTGCGCGCGGCCAAGCCGCAGGCGCTGTACATCTTCCTGCCCGGCGGCATGGGCATCAACTTCATCAAGCAGTTCGTCGGCGCCGGCCTCTCCAAGGACGTCACGCTGCTGCTGCCGGGCTTTTCGGCCGACCAGGACGTGATCAATCCGGTCGGCCCGTCGATGTCGGGCCTGTTCAACACCGCGCACTGGTCGCCCGACTTCGCCAACGCGGCGAACCAGAAGTTCATGGCCGAGTTCCAGAAGGAATACAAGCGGGTGCCGTCGGTGTTCGCGTCGCAGGGCTACGACGCGGCGCAACTCATCCACGCCGCGGTGCGTGACGTGAAGGGCAAGCTGGAGGACCGCGAGGCCGTGCGCAAGGCGCTGAAGGCGGCGCGGTTCGAATCGGTGCGCGGGCCGTTCAGGTTCAACACCAATCAGTATCCGATCCAGAACTACTTCGTGCGCACCGTGGGCAGCGACGGCAAGGGCGGGCTGATCAACAAGTCGTTCAACCAGCCGATCCTCAAGGACCATGGCGACGCCTACGTCGGCGACTGCAAGATGAGATGAACCACCCCCGCGCATGCCCACGCTGCTGATCGTCGAGCAGCTCGGCGTGTCCGAAGCGACGCTCGGCCGCTTGATGTTCGTCGTGCCGATCGCGCTCTACACGGCTATCGGGGTTGCTGCTTTCACCCGTGATCCCCTCGAGTTCTTCGCCTCGGGCCGGCGCGTGCCGTCGGCCTACAACGGGCTGGCGCTGTCGGTGACGGCGATGGGCGCGACCGGCACCGTGGCGCTGACCGGGGCGTTCTTCATCGTCGGCTTCGACGCGCTGTGTGTGATGATCGGCGGCCTTGCAGGGTTCGTGGTCATGGCGGTGATGCTGGCGCCGTTTTTCCGCAAGTTCGGCGCCTTCACGGTGCCGAGCTATCTCGGCCGGCGCTTCGAAAGCCGGGCGCTGAGGGTGTTTTCCGCGGTGGTGCTGTCGGTTCCGATGCTGCTGATCATCGCCGCAGAGTTGCGCATCGGCGCGTATGCCGCGGCGATGATGACCGGCCTGCCTGGAGCCGTCGTCATGCCGGTGCTGGCTGTGACGATCGCCGGCGCGCTGATGTTCGGCGGCATGCGCTCGCTGACCTGGTCCAACGTCGCTCAGTCGATCGTCATGCTGCTGGCGCTGGCGGTGCCGGTGTCGATCGTCGCCGTAATGGTCACCAATATGCCGGTGCCGCAGCTCAGTCATGGGCCGCTGGTGCGCGGGCTGCTCAAGATCGAGGCGCAGCAGGGGCTGCCGATCGTCGTGCCGGCACTGATGGGCTTCGATCTGCCGGGCGAGGGTCTGCAGCAGATGGCCAAGCGGTTCACCGCGCCGTTCGGCCTCGTTGGTCCGGGTGGTTTCGTCGTCGCGACGCTGACCATCATGGCCGGCGTCGCCGCCGCGCCCTGGTTGTTGCCGCGAGTGGCGACGGCTCCCGGCGTTTATGAGGCCAGAAAATCCTTGGGCTGGGCCACACTGCTGTTCGGCCTCGTCATGCTGACCGTGTCGGCGGTTGCGGTGTTCATGCGCGATGCGGTGTTGGATATCGTCAGCGTCGATGGGTTGGCGCAAATACCAGACTGGCTGGCGCAACTCGTCGCGCAAGGCCACGCCGAAGTCGACATGCGCTCGACGCGGCTGTCGGCGTCCAGCTTCAGTTTCCATCGCGACGCGGTGTTGTTCGCCCTGCCGGTGGCGCTCGGAATGCCCGCGGTGATGGTGCAACTGGCGCTGGCGGGGGCCGTCGCGGCAGCGCTCGCCGCAGCCGGTGCGGCGACCGTGGCGTTGGGCAACGTATTGGCCGAGGATATCGTCAACGGCTCGTCGTGGGAGCCTACCGATCCGTCGATCCGGCTGTGGGTCGGGCGCTCGGCGATTGGCGTGGCCGTGGCGATCGGTTGGGCGATCGCGGCCTTCGCACCGACCGACCCGTTGCGTCTGATGCTGTGGGCGTTCGCGATAACCGGATCGGCCGCGTTCCCGGTGACCGTGCTGTCGATCTGGTGGAAACGCGGCAATCAGTTCGGCGCCATCGCCTCCGTCGCCATCGGTTTTGCCGTGGCGGTGCTGGCCATCATCGCCGGCGAAGCCCGCTGGATCGAGATCGACAGCGCGCTGGCCGCGGTATTCGGCATCCCCGCGGCCACTCTGACCCTGCTCGCCGTCAGTGCGGTCACGCCGAAACCCAGCCGCCACGCGCTCGAAGCCGTGCGCGACATCCGCGTTCCCGGCGGCGAGATCATCTATGACCGTGAGATGCGGATTGCCCGCTTGCGCAAGCGCCGTGGTGCGGGCTGAATCGGGTTGGGTTCAGCGCAGCCACGCGGCTTGACGGTGCTTGCCTCGGGGCGGCCATGAAACGTAATTTCGGCGACGTCGTTATCAGCAGGAGCCCGGACCGCATGCCGGCACGAGAGCGGTTCGGCCTCTACGCTCCGATCGAGCCTTACGCTCGCGGCTGGCTCGCCGTCGGCGGCGGGCTCAGCACGGCATGGTACATGATCGAGGCGGGCTCGCGCCTGTCGACGCGCACGCTCGGCCCGTGGACCACCTGGACCGCGGCCGGGCGGCCGGAGGCCGATCCCTACACGCGCGCACACACCGCCCGCAACGCCCTCCTCCCCCTCTCCTCGACGCTCGAGCTCACCTACGTGGCAACGGCCGACAGCAGCGGCGGCCGGCTGCACTCGGCCTGCGAATACGCCATCGTGGTGGAGGACCTCGAGATCGCCTGGTGGGGGATTTCTGCCTTCGACGGACGCGGCGGCCTCATCCAGAACGCGGCCGAGCGCTATGCCTTCAACACCGACACCGTGATGCGCGAGCCCGACGGACGCGCCGTCATCACGCTGGCGCGCGACGCACGGCCCGGCAACT
>CALMQI010000290.1 GCA_937871935.1 uncultured Burkholderiales bacterium | reverse complement strand
CTGAGCGCGGTGTTCATGGCGATGACCTTCGCCGTGTTCGTCGTCTATGGCCTGCTGGCCCACGCCTTCCGCAAGGCGGTCATCGAATCGCCGCGTGTGCAGGCCTGGTTGCGCTGCGGCTTCGCCGGTGCCTTCGCCGGGCTCGGCGCCCATCTCGCGCTGTCGGAGCGCTGACACCATGAGCGATATCGACAAGTCCATCGCGCGCATCGTCGAGTCCTACAAGGCGGCGGTGTTCGCCAAGGACGTGCCGGCGCTGATGCGGCTGTACGACCCCGCAGTGCGGGTGTTCGACGCCTGGGGCGTCTGGTCGTACGAGGGCATCGAGGCCTGGCAGCGCACCGCGGAGGGCTGGCTTCACTCGCTGGGGACCGAGCGGGTCAAGGTGAGCTTCGACGAGGCGCGCACAGTCGGCAGTCCCGACTTCGCTCTGCACAGCGCGATCGTCACCTATGCCGGCGTCGATGCCGACGGGCAGCCCCTGCGCGCCATGCAGAACCGCCTCACCTGGGTGCTGCGCACGTCGGGGCACGTGCTGCGCATCGTGCACGAGCACACCTCCGCGCCGATCGGTTTCGAGGATTCGAAAGCCATTCTGCAGCGCGACGCAGCTTCGAAATAGGCTCGTTGCTGACACGCTTCAATCCTGGACGCCATGAACGCGATCAACCTCGCCGACAAACTCGCCACTTTTGCCGAGCACTGGCAACCACGCGTCGTCGGCCAGTTCAACGGGCACGATCTCATGGTCGTCAAGGTGAAGGGCGAGTTCGTCTGGCACCGGCACGACGACACCGACGACTTCTTTCTCGTGCTGAGCGGCCGCATCACGATCCGGCTGCGCGACGGTGACGTGTCGCTCGGGCCGGGCGAGCTGTTCGTGGTGCCCAAGGGGGTGGAGCATTGTCCGGTGGCCGACGAGGAGGCGCAGCTGCTGCTGATCGAACCCACCGGCACGCCCAACACCGGCAACGCCGCGACGGCGGCGCCGCGCCATATCGTCTAGCGGTGCTGCCATGCGCATCTCCGCCACCGTCCGCAACACGCCGACGGCGCACGACGTGGCCGTTCGCACCGCCAGCGCGAGCCAGTCGCTGACGGTGGCGACGAAGGCGGGCGGCAGGGGCTCTGCCGTGAACGGCGGCGAGTTCCTGATGCTGGCGCTGGCCACCTGCTACTGCAACGACCTCTTTCGCGAGGCCGCACGCCTGGGTATCGCCATCGACGCGGTCGAGGTCGAGGCCAGCGCCGAGTTCGCCGGTGTCGGGCTGGCCGCCAGCCACATCGAGTACCGCGCGAACGTGCAATCGTCATCGGCCTCGCCGGCAGACGTTCAGCGGTTGCTGCGCGAGACAGATGCAGTTGCCGAGGTGCACAACACCGTGCGCGCCGGCGTGCCGGTCGAGCTGCGGACATGACGGTGGTGCACGACGACACGCGGCCGCGCGGCGGCCGTCGCGCCGCCACGCAAGCGAGCATTCGACGCGCGGTCGGCGCGGGCTTGAGCGTCGCGGCCGTCGTCGCCGCAGCCGCCGACGCAGCGCCCAGCGCCGTCGCCACGCTGGTGCGTTCCGGCGCCGTGACGTGCCAGCCGGCGATGCCGCTGTTCTGCAGCAACATCCACGTGTCGTGCGCCGGGCCGTCGTCGATGCGCGCATTGCCGTTCACGCTGAGGGCCACGCGCAGCGCGGGCGCCATCGACATCGCTGCGGCCGACACCGCCAACCTGCGCGCGCTCTATGCCGAGGCCCGCGTGGAGTGGGACACCGACGACGCCTACGTGATCCTGCGGCCGCGGCAGGCGAGCGGCTACGTCAAGCTGCTCGCCGACGGCACCTACATCGTGCGCCACTACACCGCGCCGTACGCGGCGACGATGTCGCGTGGACGCTGCGAGTAGGTTCGCGTGCGTCGGCGAGCTTTCGGCGCATGGGTGACGGGCAGCCTGGTCGCGGCATCCCGGTCGGCGCCCGCGCAGGCGCCGCATGAGTCGACGAAGGAGGAACGCACCGTGCCACAGACTCGTCCCCACGGATTCTTCGCCCAGTCGTCCGGCGGCCACGGCGCCCCCGTGCTGGTGCTGCATGCCTGGTGGGGGCTCAACGACACCGTCCGGGCGTACTGCACGCAACTGGCCGCGGCCGGCTTCACCGCCTTCGCGCCGGACCTCTATCGCGGCCAGGTCACCGCGCAGGTGGCCGAGGCGGAACGGCTGAGCGGCGCGCTGTTCGCCCGGCTCGAGCAGCCCCGCGCCGACCTCGCGGCCGCGGCGGCCTTCGTGCACGAGCAGGCCGGCCGGCCCGCGCGTGGGCTCGCGGTGGTCGGCTTCTCGCTGGGCGCCTTCTTCGCGCTCGACCTGTCGGTGAGCGATGCGCAACGCGTGCATTCGGTCGTCGTCCACTACGGCACCCGGCCAGGCGATTACACGGCCGCACGCGCGGCCTACCTGGGCCACTTTGCCGAGACCGATCCGTTCGAACCGCGCTCCGAGGTCGACGCGCTGGAGGCGGCGTTGCGCCGCGCGGGCCGCCCGGCGACGTTTCATCATTACCCCGGCACGGGCCACTGGTTCGCCGAAGCAGACCGCGCGCAGGCCTACGACGCACCCGCCGCCGCGCTGGCCTGGCAGCGCACCCTCGCGTTCCTGCGTCGAACGCCCAACGCCTGAATGAAGCGCAGCGCGCGATCGGCCGGGTGAACCCACGCTGCCCTGGGCGCAGAATGCGACCAGGGCAGGGGTGCACGCGACATGAGCAGACGACCTTTTCTCATCCTCACGCTGGCGCTGTCGTGCAGCGGACACGTCGCGGCACAAAAGATGTACCGCTGCGGCAACACCTACAGCCAGACGCCGTGCGGACCGGCGGCGACCGCCACACGCACGCCGTCGGACGTGCCG
>CALMQI010000289.1 GCA_937871935.1 uncultured Burkholderiales bacterium | reverse complement strand
TACGGTCACGACTGCGTTCTGATGATCGCATCCGTCGCCGGTGATCCGAGCAACATCGATAACTTCACCGGTACCGAATCGATTCAGGAATGGCGGCTCGTTCCGCATAACAACAACGTCGGCCAACGTAATGTTTCCGTTGTTCCCGGGGCAGGCGGTATGGAAGCCTTGATGTTGGCGCTGAACGGCGCGTTTTTCATGGCTGGCAACAACCTGAACAGGCGGGCCGGTATGGAACTGCGTGTCGAGATGCCGAAAGTGCTTGCCGAAAAAGGCTGGCTTTTGCAGTTCGACGGTATTGCCGACAACAAGTTTCCGCTAAAGGCCGGCGAGAAACGCGAAGTCCGGTTAAAGCTCAAACAGGGTTCACAATTCACAAAGGCGGACATCGAGGGAGCTACCGACAGGATGATAAACGTGAACCTGCTTGCGAACGGCATCCTGCTCGGTGGAATGTCCTATTACGTCGATCCCGACCTGAAAAAGCCTTCGGGCGGAAAACAGCCGGGCGGCAAGGACTGTGACGGAGCCGCGAAGAAATTACTCGATTGCCTGAAGATCTCGGGCGACAAAAAGGTCAAGAAGGTCTGCGTCAAGAAGATATCGGTCGACATCGAACTCGATAACGACTGTTGCTGAGAACAATTGAAACGGTAACAAAATACCCGGCCGGTTATCACCGATCGCTGGCCGGGTAAAGTCCGAAGGAGGGACACACCATGAGCACGAATTTTCACCTTGCTCCACCTTCAAAGACCGTTGACGGATTGCTCTCCGTTCCTATCGATATCGAATCGATAAATGCGGTCTTTACTTTCGACGGCGCGGCGCAAACCGCCGTTGCCGATGCAACGGTAACCTACACGGTCGGCCCGACGGCGGGAAACCCAATCTTCGATCTGCGGCAGAATATAACTGCGGCTTGGGTCGACGGAGTGGTTTTCCCGGTCGCGCAGCTTGCCCATCACCTGAATGGCGATGGTCACTTCATCGTCGACCAGCAATGCCGGATCATATTCGGGCCAGGGCTGGCCCGCGATAAGTCCGTCATTGCCAAGCGCAACCCAAGCCTCTTCGGCCAGGTGCGGCAACATCGGTGAGACCAGCAACGGCAAGGTGCGGATAGCGGCGCTGCGCGACGCCGAAGCCGGCGAAGCCGCGCACGATGCCGGCGCCGAGCACGATCAGCAGGGCGGCGGCCAAAGGCAATGGCGACAGCGGTGGCGTGAACATCGGTTATGGTTCCCAGCATGACACAGACGACCATCACCGCCGACGGTCGCGCCGACGCCGAGCCGTCGGCGCCGTTGAGTTACCCCTGCGGCGAGCCGCCGGACAACGGGCACGGCCGCGCGATCGCGCCGGGCGTGCTGTGGCTGCGCATGCACCTGCCCTGGGCGCTGGCGCACATCAACCTCTACGCGCTGGCCGACGGCGACGGCTGGGCGCTGGTGGACACCGGCGCACAGACGCGCGAGGCGCTGGCCGGCTGGACGCGGCTGCTGGCCGCTCCCGATGCCTTCGGCGGCAAGCGGCTGACGCGTGTGTTCGTCACCCACATGCACCCCGATCACGTGGGCATGGCCGGCTGGCTGACGCGGCGCTTCGACTGCCGGTTGTGGATGACGCGGCTGGAGTACCTGACCTGCCGCTCGCTGGTGGCCGACACCGGCCGCGAGGCGCCCGACGACGCGATCCGCTTCTACCGCCGCGCCGGCTGGCACGACGAGGCGATCGAGACCTATCGCGTGCGCTTCGGCGGCTTCGGCCGCGTGGTGCATGCATTGCCCGACAGCTTTCGCCGTCTGCGCGAGGGCGAGGTCATCCGCATCGGCGCGCACGACTGGCGCGTCATCGTCGGCAACGGCCACTCGCCGGAGCACGCCTGCCTGCTGTGCGACGAGCTGAAGGTGCTGATCTCGGGCGACCAGGTGCTGCCGCGCATCTCGTCGAACGTGTCGGTGTTCCCGACCGAGCCCGATGCCGATCCGCTGGCCGACTGGATCGCGTCGATCGCCAAGCTGCGCGCGCAGGTGAGCGACGAGGTGTTGGTGCTGCCCTCGCATGGCGAGCCGTTCCGCGGCCTGCATGCGCGGCTCGACCGGCTGGCCTCGGGCCACGACAAGAGCCTGGTGCGACTGCGCCGCAGCCTGGCCGTCGAACCAAAACGTGCGATCGATGTCTTCGGCGCGCTGTTCGCTCGCCCGATCGAGGGTCCGGAGCTGTTGGGCATGGCCACCGGCGAGAGCCTGGCCCACCTGAACCACCTGGTCGCCCTCGGCGAGGCGGTGCGCGAAGCCGGCGACGATGGCGCCTATCGCTATCGCCTGATCGCCTAGCCTGTCATAGGGGAAGTCCCGGCGCCGGAAACGTGGTGCCAGCAGGCATGCTTGGCGCCGCTGCAATTCGGGGCCGACGTGGCGTTCCTCCAACTGCTGATCTCGGGCATCTCGCTGGGCTGCATTTATGCGCTCATCGCGCTCGGCTTCGTGCTGATCTACAAGGCCACCGAAACCGTCAACTTCGCGCAGGGCGAGTTGATGATGCTGGGCGCCTTTGTGGGACTGGCGCTGATGGAGGTGGCGCAGCTGCCGTTCGGGGTGGCGGTGGTGCTGGCGGTCGTGGCGATGGCGGCGTTCGGCGTGCTGCTCGAGCGCGTGGCGATCCGGCCCATCCTGGGCCAGCCGCAGTTCACGGTGGTGATGCTCACCATCGGCCTGGGCTACATGGCACGCGGGCTGGTCTCGATGGTGCCGCGCTACGGCTCCGAGACGCACGGCCTGCCGGCCCCCTACCGCGGCCAGACCTGGCACCTGGGCGGCCTGGTGTTCAGCGTCGAGCAGGTGGTGGTCATCGTCGTCACCGTCGTGCTGTGCGTGCTGCTGTACCTGATGTTCAGCAAGAGCCGCATCGGCATCGCCATGCAGGCCAGCTCGCAGAATCAGCTGGCCGCCTACTACATGGGCATCCCGGTGCGGCGACTCAACGGGCTGGTCTGGGGGCTGTCGGCCGCGGTGGCCACCATCGCCGGGCTGCTGCTCGCGCCGTTCACCTTCGTGCACGTGAACATGGGCTTCATCGGGCTCAAGGCCTTTCCGGCGGCGGTGGTCGGCGGCTTCGGCAGCCTGCCCGGCGCCATCGTCGGCGGGCTGGCGATCGGCATCGTCGAGACGCTCGCCGGCGTGTACCTCGCCGAAGGCTTCAAGGACATCGCCGCCTACGTGCTGGTGCTGGTGATGCTGGTAGTGCGGCCGAATGGCCTCTTCGGCGGTGCATCCCGCAAGAAGGTCTGAGCATGACGCCCCCAAGCTCACTAGCGTTCGCTGCCCCCCGAGGGGGCGCTCAGTCGGCTTGGGAGCGGCCCGGCGCCGACTGACATGCGCTTCATCTTCAAGACCGACTACGACCAGGACATCCGCATCGTCAAGCACGGTGGGCAGGCGTTCTGGTACGGGCTGCTGCTGCTGGCGATGCTGGTGGCGCCCTGGGTGGCGGGCGAATACCGGCTGACGCAGCTGTCGATGATCCTGATCTACTCGATCGCCGGCCTCGGGTTGATGGTGCTGGCCGGCTACACCGGCCTCGCGTCGCTGGGCCACGCCGCGTTCCTCGGTGTCGGTGCCTATGCGCACGCGTTCCTGCTCGGTCTGGGCTGGCCGTTCCTGCTGTCGCTGTCGACGGCGGCCGCGCTGTCGGCGGCGGCCGGCGTGATCGTCGGCCTGCCGGCGCTACGCGTGAAGGGCATCTATCTGGCGATCGCCACCCAGGCGTTCGGCTTCATCGTCGAGGAAGTACTGGCGCGCTGGGAGAGCGTGACCAACGGCAATGCCGGCCGCACCGTGCCGGGCGTGGTGCTGTTCGGCTGGGAGATCGGCTCGAGCGTGGGCTTCTACTACCTGTGCCTGGCGATCTGCGTGGTCGTCACCTTGGGCGTGCTGAACCTCGTGCGCTCGGGCACCGGCCGCGCGTTCGTCGCGATCCGCGATTCGGAGATCTCGGCGCAGAGCATGGGCATCGCGATCGCGCAGTACAAGACGCTCGCCTTCGCCATCTCGGCCGGGCTGACCGGCGTGGCCGGCGCGTTGTACGCGCACGCGCTGCGCTTCATCTCGCCCGACCAGTTCGGCGCGCTGCAGTCGATCGAGTTGCTGCTGCTGGTGGTGGTGGGCGGCCTCGGCTCGGTGCACGGTGCGTTCCTCGGTGCGATCTTCGTCATCGCGTTGCCGCAGGTCATCGCGGTCAGCAAGGACTACCTGCCGCCCGCCATCGGCCAGGCCAGCGGTCTGCAGGGGCTGGTGTATGGCTCCGTGCTGGTGGGCATCGTGCTGTTCGAACCGCTGGGCATGTACGGCCGCTGGCTGAAGCTGCGCACCTATTTCCAGTTGTTCCCCTTCTACCGCCGCGGCATGTTCAAGCGGCAGAAGTCGTTTACCAAGTCGGATCGGTTGAAATGAGTCGGTTCGCGTGCGTTGAATTTGATCGGATCATGCGAGCGTCGGGGTTCGGCCGTCGTGAGACATCGACCGACCGCTTTGCGCGCCCTTGTGAGACCGAGCGAGCAAGGCTGCGGGCGGGCATGCCCTGGCGCTCAACCGCCGGCGCCTGGGCCC
>CALMQI010000288.1 GCA_937871935.1 uncultured Burkholderiales bacterium | reverse complement strand
TGTACATGGCGATCGGCAAGTTCGCCCGCTACGTGACGATGACGGCCCTGCTGCTGTGGGTGTTCCCCGGCATCTTCACACCCTGATCGCGCGTCGGCTCGGACTGCCGTGCGGGGTCATTGCACGCGCGGCACAATCGCCCACCGCTTCACGCCTCGAGCCGGCACCGCGCCACCCGCGCCGCCCGCCGCCAAGGAACCGCACGATGCAAAGCCACACGCCCGGCTACGACGCGCTGACCCAGGCCTTCACCCGGCTGCACAAGCTGCAGCACCTGCAGGCGATCGTCAGCTGGGACCAGGCCGCCAACATGCCGCCGGCGGGCGCCCAGGCGCGCGCCGAGGCGATGGCCGAGATGGCGACGCTGCTGCACCGGTTGCGCACCGACGCCACGATGGCCGACGCGCTGGCCCGCGCCGAACAGGAGCCGCTCACCGACCCGCAGCGCGCCAACCTGCGCGAGATGCACCGCGAATGGCGGCAGAGCAACGCCTTGCCCGAGGAGCTGGTGGAACGATCGCAACTGGTGAGCGCGCGCTGCGAGCATGCCTGGCGCAGCCAGCGGCCGGCCAACGACTGGGCCGGTTTCGTCGACAACTTCCGCCCGGTGCTCGCGGCGGCGCGCGAGGAGGCGCAGGCGCTGTCGCAGCAGTTCGGCGTCAGCCGCTACGACGCGCTGATGGACCGCTTCGAGCCGGGCACGACCAGCGCGCGGCTCGACGAGGTGTTCGGTGCCGTGCGCCAATGGTTGCCGGGCCTCGTGCAGCGTGTGCTCGACAAGCAGTCGCGCGAGCCGGTGCGCGCTCCCCAGGGCCCCTTTGCGCAGGAGGCGCAGCGCCAGCTGTGCGACCGTGTGATGCGCGCGCTCGGCTTCGACTTCGAAGCCGGCCGGCTCGACGTGAGCACGCATCCGTTCTGCGGCGGCGTGCCCGAGGACGTGCGGCTGACCACGCGGTTCCGCGACGACGAGTTCCTCGGCTCGCTGATGGGCACGATCCACGAGACGGGTCATGGCCGCTACGAGCAGAACCGCCCACGCGAGCTGCTCGGTCAGCCCGCGTCGCAGGCGCGCTCGGCGGCCATCCACGAGAGCCAGTCGCTCAGCTTCGAGATGCAGCTCGGCTGCCATCCCGGCTTCATGGCACAGATCGCGCCGTGGATCGAGCAGGCCTTCGGGCCGCAGCCGGCGTTCGCGCCGGACAACCTGGTGCGACTGATCACGCGGGTGAAGCCCGGCTTCATCCGCGTCGACGCCGACGAGGTGACGTATCCGGCGCACATCATCCTGCGCTACGAGATCGAGCGTCCGCTGATCGAGGGTGACATCGAAGCCGAGGACATCCCGGCCTTGTGGGACGCCAAGATGCACGAGCTGCTCGGCGTGGACACCCGCGGCAACTTTAAGGACGGGCCACTGCAGGACGTGCACTGGCCGCTGGGCATGTTCGGCTACTTTCCGTGTTATTCGCTGGGCGCGATGTACGCCGCCCAGTGGTTCGCGGCGATGCGCCGTGCCATGCCCGACCTCGACGAGCGCATCGCGCACGGCGACTATGCGCCGGTGTTCGATTGGCTGCGTGAGCACATCTGGCTGCAGGCGAGCCGCTGGACCACCGACGAGCTGGCACGACGCGCCAGCGGCGAGGCGCTGGACCCCGCGCACTTCAAGTCCCACCTCGAGGCGCGTTACCTCGGCTGATGCGTGGCCGGTGCGGCCTGCACACGGGCCAGCACCTGCTCCAGGTCGTCGAGCACGTCCTCCAGCCGACGCAGCGCATGCTGCGACGGCTTCACCGGCGCCGCCAGCAACGCGCGCGCCGGGTCGTCGAGCGCGGCGTCGTCCAGGCGCAGGCCATGGCGGCGCAGCTGCTGCGCCAGCCGGCTGCGTTGCGCACGCAGCCGGCGGCGCGTGCTCTGATAGGCATGCTCGGCCAGCAGCGCGCGCTGCGACACGCTGAAGATGTTGGCGAGGAACATCTGCGGGTCGTGGTGATCGGGCTCGAACAGCAGGATGTCGGCGTGCGCATGGCTGCTCTCGTAGCCCTTCATGCCGAGTTCGAGGCGCGAGTGGATCAGCGAGCGGAAAGTCTGCGACAACACCAGCGGCAGGCCGCCGTCGACCAGGCTCGGAATCGGCGTCTGCGCCGGCCGGGGCACGACCTCGCCGCGCCGGCCGCCGGCCTCGAACGGCACCAGCGGATTCAGGCAGAACAGCAGGTCGACGCCACCCTCGAGCAGCACGCTCGCGTGCAGCGTCTTCTTCAGCGCGCCATCGACATAGGCGCGCCCGTCGATGTGGACCGGCACGAACAGCCCCGGCAGTGCGGCGCTGGCCGAAGCCGCCACCGAGATCGGCACCGCGTCGTGGCCGGGCAGGCCGAACGGCACGGCCTCGCCGCTGTCGAGGTCGGTGGCCACCAGCACCAGCCGCGTGTGCAGGCGGCGGAAGTCGTTGCTGCGGCCGGGCTGCGACAAGACGTCGCGCAGGCGGACTTCGAGCGCGGCACTGCTGAACAGGCCCGACGGCAGTGCGCGGCCTAGCGCCTCGAGCGACGACAGCGTCGAGCGGCGCTCCACGACAAGACGCCAGAACGCCTCACCGGCCAGCAGCGGCAGCCGGGCCAGGCGCTGCGCGAACTCGCCGAGCGCGGGCTGGAACAGCAGCCCCGGATCGACGCGGTCGGCCGCGTCGCCCCGGCGTTCGATGAACGCGGTGGCCAGCTGGCGCGGCGTCATGCCGTTGGCCAGCCCGGCGGCGACGATGGCGCCGGCCGACACGCCGACATAACCGTCGAGCGCGTCGAAGCGTAGACCCGGCAGCGCCTCTTGCAGCGCGCACAGCGCGCCGATCTCGTAGCCGGCGCCGAGCGGTCCGCCGCCGGCCAGCGCCAGACCGACGCGCGACGTATGTCGCGCCGTCGGCGGCCGTGCGGCGGCCACGTTCTACTCGGCGGCGCTCAGGCCGCCTTCTTGCGGGCCGCGGTGCGCGGGGTCGCCGGGGCGGCTGCCGCCTTGCGGGCCGGCGCCTTGCGGGCCGCCGCCTCGCGCGCGGCGGGCACCTTGCCGCCGAGCTTGGCCACCGCGGCGGCAAGCGCGTCGACGCGGGCGGTCAGCGCCGACACGTCCTTGGCGGTCGGCACGCCGAGCTTGCCCATCGCCTTGGCGGTGCGCTGCTCGAAGATCGCTTCCAGCTTGTCCCAATGCGCGTTGGCCTTGGCACCCACTTCGCCGGCCATCGCCGTCATCTTGGCGGTCGCCGCGCCGATGGTTTCCTCGGCGGCCGACTGCGTCTTGCGCTGCAGCGACGTGCCTTCCTTGATGAGCTTCTCGAAGGCGGTGGTGCCTTCGGCCTGCGCCTTGGAGAAGGCGCCCATGCCGGCCAGCCAGATCTGCTGGGCCGAGTCCTTGACGGTCTGCGCCAGCGCGCTGTCCAGCAGGCCCGCCGGATTGGCGGCCTTCTTGTCTGCCATTGCCTTGAGCTTCTTGACCATATGGAACTCCGTTGTCGTGGTGCGGTGTCGGGTCGAGCAGATGGGTTTGCGCTCGACAGCTGCCGCCAGTGTAGGCAGCCGAATGCGTGCCGGCGCGCCGATAGCTAGGGTGGTGCGTCTAGCTCGAGCCCAGGGCGCTCGCGTGCCGGCTTGGGGTTAGCGCGTGCCGCGACGCGCGGGCAGTTGCTGAAGAATAGGCCCCTGCGCCACGGGCGTCTGCGCAAACCACACCATCAACATCGGGAGACCACAATGCTGTACTTCGTGACCGGCGCCACCGGCTTCATCGGCAAGCGCCTCGTCAAGGCGCTGCTGGCGCGGCGCGGCTCGACCGTGCACTTCCTGGTGCGTCCGGGCAGCGAGGGCAAGATCGACGCGCTGCTCGACTACTGGGGCGTCGGCAAGCAGCGCGCGGTGCCGGTCAGCGGCGACCTGACGGCCAAGAAGCTCGGCGTGTCGGCCGACGCCATCAAGGCGCTCAAAGGCAAGGTCGACGCGGTCTACCACCTGGCTGCGGTGTACGACCTGTCGGCCGACGCCGACAGCCAGATCCAGGTCAACGTCGAGGGCACGCGCCACGTCGTCGAGTTCGCCAAGGCGGTGGATGCCAGCCACCTGCACCATGTGTCGTCGATCGCCGCGGCCGGCCTGTACGAGGGTGTGTTCCGCGAGGACATGTTCGACGAGGCGGAGAACCTCGACCACCCGTACTTCATGACCAAGCACGAGAGCGAGAAGATCGTGCGCAAGGAATGCAAGGTGCCGTGGACGGTGTACCGCCCGGCGCTGGTGGTCGGCGATTCGAAGACCGGCGAGATGGACAAGATCGACGGGCCGTACTACTTCTTCAAGCTGATCCAGCGCATGCGGCAGATCCTGCCGCCGTGGTTCCCGTCGATCGGGCTCGAAGGCGGGCGCATCAACATCGTGCCGGTGGACTTCGTGGTCGCGGCGATCGACCACATCTCGCATGCCAAGGCCATCGACCGCAAGTGCTTCCATCTGGTCGACCCGGTCGGTTATCGCGTCGGCGACGTGCTCGACATCTTCGCCAAGGCCGCGCACGCGCCGAAGATGAATCTGTTCGTCAACGCGGCGCTGCTCGGCTTCATCCCGAAGAGCGTGCGCAAGGGCATGATGGCGATCGCGCCGGTGCGCCGCATCCGCAACGCGGTGATCAAGGACCTCGGCGTGCCCGAGGACATCCTCACCTTCGTGAACTACCCGACCCGCTTCGACCGCCGCGAGACCGACGCGGCGCTCAAGGGCAGCGGCATCGAGTGCCCGAACCTGCACGACTACGCCTGGGCGCTGTGGGACTACTGGGAGCGCCACCTCGACCCGGCCCTCTTCGTCGACCGCAGCCTGAAGGGCACGGTCGGGGGCAAGGTGGTGCTGGTCACCGGCGGCTCGTCGGGCATCGGGTTGTCGGCCGCCTGCCGCTTCGCCGAGGCCGGCGCCGTGACCATCATCTGCGGCCGCGGCGAGGACAAGCTCGCCGCCGCGGTGCAGGAGATCAAGAACCACGCCGGCAACGACGCTCGCGTGTTCAGCTACTCGGTGGACATCGCCAACGAGGCGAGTTGCGCCGAGTTCGTGCAGAAGCTGCAGGCCGAGCACGGCGGTGTCGACTTCCTGATCAACAACGCCGGCCGTTCGATCCGCCGTGCCATCGAGTCGAGCTACGACCGCTTCCACGACTTCGAGCGCACGATGCAGCTCAACTACTTCGGCGCACTGCGCATCACGATGGGCCTGCTGCCGGGCATGGTGGCCAAGCACAAGGGGCACGTGGTCAACATCAGCTCGATCAGCGTGCTGGTCAACGCGCCGCGCTTCTCGGCCTACGTGGCGAGCAAGGCCGCGCTGGATGCGTGGACGCGCTGCGCGTCGAGCGAATACGCCGACCAGGGCGTCACCTTCACCACCGTCAACATGCCGCTGGTGCGCACGCCGATGACGGCGCCGACCAAGATCTACGAGAACATGCCGCTGCTCGCACCCGAGGAGGCCGCCGACATGGTGGTGCGTGCCTGCATCGACAAGCCGGTGCGCGTGGCGACACGCCTGGGCGTGTTCGGCGAGGTGCTGCACGCCGCGGCGCCGCGCATCACGCAGATCATCATGAACACCACCTTCCGCATGTTCCCCGACAGTTCGGCCGCCAAGGGCGACAAGAGCGGCAAGCCCACCTTGTCACCCGAGGCGATCGCGATGGCGCAGATGATGAAGGGCATCCACTTCTAGGCGACGCCACCAGGCGTCGCCCTCGACGCACGAGGCGCGCGTCACTGCGCGATCTGCAGCACCAGCTTGCCGAAGTTCTCGCCGGAGAAGAGCTTCTGCAGCGTCGACGGAAACACGGCGACGCCGCCCTCGGCCACGTCTTCCTTGCTCTTCATGCGCCCGTCCTTCAGGTAACCCGCCATCTCCACGATCGCCTGCGGGTAGCGGTCGGCGTAGTCGAACACCACCATGCCTTCCATGCGTGCACGGTTGACCAGCAGCGACAGGTAGTTCTTCGGCCCGGTCACCGCGCCGGTGTTGTTGTACTGGCTGATCGCGCCGCAGATGACGATGCGGGCCTTGCGGTTGATGCGCGCCAGCACCGCGTCGAGGATGTCGCCGCCCACGTTGTCGAAGTAGATGTCCACACCCTTGGCGCAGTGCTGCTTGAGGCCCTCGCGCACGGCATCCCAGCGCTCGACGCCGGCCGGGGCCGGCCTCTTGTAGTCGATGCAGGCATCGAAGCCGAGTTCCTTCACCACCCACCCGCACTTGGCCGGCCCGCCGGCGATGCCGACCACGCGGCAACCCTTGATCTTCGCGATCTGGCCCACCGTCTGCCCCACCGCGCCGGCGGCACCCGAGACCACCACGGTCTCGCCGGGTTGGGGCTGGCCCACGTCCATCAAGCCGAAGTAGCCGGTCATGCCGGGCATGCCGAGCACGTTGAGCCACTGGTTCACCGTGCCCAGCCGCAGGTCGATCTTCGCGACGCCGCTGCGTTTGAGCTGGTCGGCCGCGACGCTCCAGTACTCCTGCACGCCGGGACCGCCGGTGACGACGTCGCCGACCGCAAAGGCCGGGTTCTTCGACGCGATCACGCGGCCGATGCCGCCGGCGCGCATCACCTCACCCAGGCCCACCGGCGGGATGTAGCTCTTGCCCTCGTTCATCCAGCCGCGCATGGCCGGGTCGAGCGACAGCGCCAGCACCTGGACCAGCACGCCGCCGTCGGTCGGCTCGGCCACCGGCTCCTCGGTGAACTGCCAGTCGCCCGCCTTCACGGCGCCGACTGGGCGGGCGGCCAGGCGCACCTGGTGGTTGATGAGCGAGGTGGTGATCGAGGCCATGGCTTCTCCGAGGCGACAAACGGGTGAGGACGGCGAACGCCCGAAAGCGAACGGCAGGCGCATCGTAGCGGGCCGCGACCGGGCCCAAGCGTCACCGCGGCGACGGTGCGGTCGACGCGGCCGCACCTTCGGCCACCGCGCCGCGGCAGCGGTGCACCTCGACCGTCACGTGCTTCAACGCGGTCAGGCCATGCAGCCGCGCGCGGTAGGCCGACGGCTCCAGCGGCCGGTCGGCCACCAGGCTCAGCACGGCCGACCAGGCGTCGGGACCGATCTGCCAGACATGCAGATCGGCCACGCGCGCATCGCCGTCGCTCTCCACAGTGGCGCGCACGGCGTCGCGCATCGGCGCCAATGCGCTGGCGTCGATCAACGCGCGCGCCGAGTCGCGCAGCACGACGAAGGCCCAGCGCCCGATCAGCGCGCCGCCGAGCAGCGCCACGGCGGGGTCGAGCCAGCGCTGGCCCCACCACAGTCCGGCCACCAGTGCGACGATGGCGAGCACCGACGTGAGCGCGTCGGCCAGCACGTGCAGATAGGCGGCCCGGAAGTTGTGGTCATGGCCGCCGGGATGGCCATGGTGGTCGTGGCGATGGCCATGATCGTGTCCGTGCCCGGCTGCCGACGCGGGCTCGTGCGGTGGGCTCGCCGGCGACGCCGCGTGATCGTGATGCGCAGCATCGGCGTGACCGCCCGCCGCGGCGCGCGCACCTGCGTCTCCCCGCGACAGCACCCAGGCGCAGACCGCATTGACGACGAGGCCGAGCACCGCCACGCCGATGGCCTGCGGGTAGGCGACGACACGTGGTGTCGACAACGCCATCACCGCGTCGATGGCGATCCACACGCTCACCGCCAGCAGCAACAGACCGCTCGAGTAGGCCGCCAGCACCTCGATCTTCCAGCCGCCGAAGGCGAAGCGTGCGTTGCCGTGTGCACGCCGTGCGAGCGCGGCGGCGAGCGCCGCGCCGCCGAGGGCCATCGCGTGCGTGCCCATGTGCCAGCCGTCGGCCACCAGCGCGAGCGAGCCGCTCCAGTAGCCAACCGCGAGCTCCATCACCATCGCGGCCAGCGTCACGCCGGTCACCCACCACAGCGCGCGCTCGCGCACTGGCGCCGCCGCGTCGCCGAACGCATGGCTGTGCACGAACGGTCGCAGATCGTGGTGATGCAGCGCGGCCATGGGCTCAGCCCGCGCGCCGCGTCGCGCAGTTCGCCTCGGGGGTGACTCGGTGCCTCATGCCGGCAGTGTGCCCGGCGTTGGCGTGCCTGCAAAGCGCGGGGCCATCGTGCGCCGGCGCATCAGCAGCCAGACGGCGGGGATGACCAGCATCGACAGCAGCGGCGCGGTGATCATGCCGCCGAGCATCGGCGCGGCGATGCGCTGCATCACCTCGGCGCCGGTGCCGCTGGAAAAGACGATCGGCACCAGGCCGGCGAGGATGACGGCCACTGTCATCGCCTTCGGGCGCACGCGCTGCACCGCGCCGTCGCGGATGGCGTCGAGCAGCAGCGCCGTCGTCGGCGCCGCACCCGCGGCCAGGCGGGCCTGCAGCGCGTGCTGCAGATACAGCAGCATCACGACGCCGAACTCGGCGGCCACGCCGGCCAGTGCGATGAAGCCCACGCCGGTGGCCACCGACTGGTGGAAACCCAGCGCGTAGAGGAACCACACCCCGCCGATCAGTGCGAACGGCAGTGTGGCCATGATCAGCAGCGCCTCGTCGATGCGGCGGAAGGTCAGGTACAGCAGCACGAAGATGATGACCAGCGTGGCCGGCACCACCCACTTCAGCCGCGCGTTGGCGCGTTCGAGGAACTCGAACTGGCCCGCCAGCGCAATGCTCATGCCCGGTTCGAGCGTCACCTGTTCGGTGGCGACTCGCCGCAGATCGTGCGCCACCGACGCCAGGTCGCGCCCGTGCACGTCGACGTACACCCAGCCCGAAGGCCGCGCGTTCTCGCTCTTCAGCATCGGCGGGCCGTCGGTGATGGTGATCCGCGCCACCGTGCCGAGCGTGATCTGCTGGCCCGTCGGTGTCAGGATCGGCAGCTCGACCAGGCGTTGCGGCGTGTCGCGCCACTCGCGCGGATAACGCAGATTGATCGGGAAGCGGGCCCGTCCCTCGATCGTCTCGCCGACGTTCTCGCCGCCGATCGCACCGGACACGATGGCCTGCACGTCGGCGATGTTCAGGCCGTAGCGCGCGGCGGCGGTGCGATCGATCTGTATGTCGACATAACGCCCGCCGGTCAGGCGTTCGGCCAGCGCCGAGCTGACGCCGGGTACGGTCTTGGCCAGTTGCTCGATCTGCACCGCGACGCGGTCCACGGCAGCCAGGTCGGCGCCGCTGACCTTGACGCCGATGGGGCTCTTGATGCCGGTGGCCAGCATGTCGATGCGGTTGCGGATCGGCGGCACCCACAGGTTGGCCAGGCCCGGCACCTTGACGGCACGGTCGAGCTCCTCGACCAGCTTGTCGGGCGTCATGCCGGCACGCCACTGGTCGCGGGGCTTCAGCTGGATCGTCGTCTCGAACATCTCCAGCGGCGCCGGGTCGGTCGCCGTCTCGGCGCGACCGGCCTTGCCGAACACGCGTGCCACCTCGGGCACGGTCTTGATCATGCGGTTGGTGATCTGCAGCAGCTCGCTCGCCTTCTGCGCCGACAGGCCCGGCAGGGCCGACGGCATGTACAGCAGGTCGCCCTCGTCGAGCGGCGGCAGGAACTCGCCGCCCAGCCGCATCAGCGGCCAGGCCGTGGTGGCCAGCGCGAGCAGAGCGATCACCAGCGTGAGCTTCGGCGCCGCCAGCACGACGTCGAGCACCGGCCGGTAGATCGCGATCAGCGCGCGCGTCAGCGGGTTGCGGCGTTCGTCGGGGATGCGCCCGCGGATCCAGTAGCCCATCAGCACCGGTACCAGCGTGACCGACAGCCCCGCGGCGGCTGCCATCGCGTAGGTCTTGGTGTAGGCCAGCGGGCCGAACAGGCGCCCCTCCTGCGCCTGCAGCGTGAACACCGGCACGAACGACAGCGTGATGATCAGCAGCGAGAAGAAGAGCGCGGGCCCCACCTCCTCGGCCGCACGCGTGATCAGCGCCCAGCGCTCGTCGCCGGCGAGGTTGCGGCCGGGATTCGCGTGCTGCCAGGCCTCGATCTGCTTGTGTGCGTTCTCGATCATCACGACCGCCGCGTCGACCATCGCGCCGATCGCGATCGCGATGCCGCCGAGCGACATGATGTTGGCGTTGATGCCCTGCTCGTTCATCACCAGAAAGGCGACCAGCACGCCCAGCGGCAGCGAAATGATCGCCACCAGCGCCGAGCGCAGGTGCCACAGGAACAGCAGGCACACCGCAGCGACGACCGCGAACTCCTCGATCAGCTTGTGCGACAGGTTCTCCACCGCGCGTTCGATCAGCGCGCTGCGGTCGTAGGTGGGCACGATCTCCACCCCCGGCGGCAGGCTCCTGGACAAGCTCGCCAGCTTGGCCTTCACCGCGGCGATCGTCGCCTGCGCATTCTGGCCCCAGCGCAGGATCACCACGCCGCCGGCCACCTCGCCCTCACCGTCGAGTTCGGCGATGCCGCGCCGCATCTCGGGGCCGAGCTGCACGGTGGCCACGTCGGCCAGCCGGACCGGCACGCCGCCGCGGGCGGCCAGCGGGATCGCGCGAAAGTCGTCGAGCGAGGCCAGGTAGCCGTTGGCGCGCACCATGTACTCGGCCTCGGCGATCTCGAGCACCGAGCCGCCGCTCTCCTGGTTGGCCGTCATCAGTGCGTCGCGCACCTGGCCGAACGTGACGCCGTAGGCGGCCAGCTTGCTCGGCTCGAGCACCACCTGAACCTGGCGCACCATGCCGCCGATGCTGGCGACCTCGGCCACGTTGGGCACGCTCTTCAGCTCGTACTTGAGGAACCAGTCCTGCAGCGCGCGCAGCTGCGACAGGTCGTGCCGGCCACTGCGGTCGACCAGCGCGTACTGGAAGATCCAGCCCACACCGGTGGCATCGGGGCCGAGCGCGGTCTTCGCGCTCGCCGGCAGCCGGCCCTGCACCTGGCTGAGGTACTCGAGCACGCGCGAACGCGCCCAGTACAGGTCGGTGCCGTCGTCGAACAGCACGT
Organism: uncultured Burkholderiales bacterium; assembly: GCA_937871935.1. Taxonomy (GTDB): domain Bacteria; phylum Pseudomonadota; class Gammaproteobacteria; order Burkholderiales; family Burkholderiaceae_C; genus JAEUPI01. The sequence continues at coordinate 2,324 of CALMQI010000288.1, read as the reverse complement.
AGACGAAGCTGTCGCCGAAGAACGAGAAGCCGCGCACCGTCTTCGCGCCCGGGACCGACATCATCGTCGTCGCCAGCGGGTAGGTGACCTGGTTCTCGACGATCTGCGGCGCCTGGCCCGGATAGCTGGTGCGGATGATCACCTGCACGTCCGACAGATCGGGCAGCGCGTCGATCGGCGTCTGGCGGATGCCGAGGATGCCCCACGCCGCCAGGCCGACGGTGGCCAGCAGCACCAGGAAGCGGTTCGCCACCGACCAGCGGATCAGCCGCGCGATCATCGTGGCGCTCCGCTGGCCGCCGCGGCGGCGCCGGCCGGCGCCACGCGCACCAGCACCGCGTCGGACCCGTGCTGCGTAAAGCCGAACAACACGCGTTGGCCCTTCTGCAACCCGCGAGCGAGCTTGGGGTCGGCGAGCTTGAACGGCATCACCATCTGCGGCCACTGCAACGCCGGTACCGGCTCGTGGTCGAGCGTGACGCTGTCGGCGTCGACCTCGACCACGGTGCCGCGGGCCTCGTGCACCGCGGTCCCCGTCGAGGCCGCCTGCTGCACTGCAGTTCCCGTCGGCGCTGGCGCTGCCGCGGCGACCGACGGCTCTGCGCTGCGCGCGAGCACGCCCTGCAGGCTGGCCTCGGAGTCGATCAGGAACTGGCCCGATGCCACCACCTGCTGGCCGGCCGCCAGCCCCTGCCGCACGACCACCCGGTCGCCATATTGCTCGCCGAGTTGCACTTCCACCGGCCGGTAGCGGCCCGGCGCCTCCACCACGTAGACCAGCGCACGCTTGCCGGTGCGGATCACGGCATCGGCGCTGACCACCAGCGCGTCGCGCTGCGGTCCCGCGATGCTGACCTGTGCGAACAGGCCGGCGCGCAGGCGTTGCCCGGGGTTCGGCAGCTCGATGCGCAGGCGCAGCGTGCGGCTGTCGCGGTTGCCCTCCGGCAGGATTGCCGCCACCTTGCCTCTCACCACCTGGTCGGGCAGTGCGGGAAACCGCGCCTCGACGGCCTGACCGGGGGCGATGGTCGCCGCCTGCGCCTCAGGCAGCGCGACCTCGAGCCACACGGTGCCCAGGCCGTTGATGCGCGCCAGCGTCATGCCGGCGGCCACCGTCATGCCCTGGCGCACCATCAGCTCGCTGATCACGCCACCGCCCGGCGCGGTGATCGTCTGCAGCGCGACCGGCTGCCCGCTTTGCTCGGCCTGCTCGATCAGCGCGGCGGGCATGCCCAGCAGCGTGAGGCGCGCACGCGCCGCCAGCGCCAGCGCTGCGTCGCCGGTGCGCCGCACCGCCAGATACTCGTGCTGCGCAGCGAGCCACTCGGGGTTCAGCACGTCGACCAGCGCGGCGCCGGCCTTGATCACGTCGCCCGGGGCGCGGGCATACACACGCTCGACGAAGCCGGCGGTGCGGGCCTGCACGATGCTGACGTCGCGCTCGTTGAGCTGCACGGTGCCCACCGCGTCGATCGACGCGCCGACGCGGCGCCGTTCGACCGCGGTGAGCCGCACGCCCAGCGATTGCGTCGCCTGCGCAGACACCGCCACGCCGGCGCCGGCCGTGTCGCCACCCTCGTCGGCGTAGCGCGGCACCAGCTGCATGTCCATGAAGGGCGACTTGCCGGGCTTGTCGAACTTCTGCGTCGGCACCATCGGGTCGTACCAGTACAGGATCCGGCGCTCGCCGGCCGCCGAGGCCGCGGCAGCGGCCGTGGTGGTGCCGCTGGCCACGGCCGGCGTCGCATGGCCGCCGGCGGCCATGCGCCAGGTCGACAGGGCGTAGCCGGCGCCGATGCCGGCGGCCAGCACCGTCACGGCGAACAAGGTCTTCGAGAACGTGGTGTTCAACATGGTCGTCACTCCGCAACCAGCGTGGTCAGGCGCACGCGCAACGCGGCGCGCTGCGCGTCGAGTTCGATCAGCTTCAGACGCGTGTCGACCGCCTCGCGTCGCGCCGCCAGCACCGCGCCCAGGTCGCCGCGGCCGGCGCGGTAGCTCGCCTGTGCCAACTCGACCCGCTCGGCCGCCAGCAACACGCCGCTGCTGGCCAGGCGCGCGTGCTGGCGATCGAGCGCCTGCAACTCGGCGATCTGCATGTCGATCTCCTCGCGGTGGCGGCGCATCGTCTCTTCGCGCTCGGCCTCGACCCGTTGCGCCTCTTTCTGCTTGGCGGCGAGCTGCGGCTGTTGGCGCTCGCCGCGCTGCCACGGCAGCTCGAAGGTGAACTGGAACGACACCATGTCGCCGTATGGCGAGCCGCGCTTGGCGTAGGCCAACTCCCAACCCCAGTCGCCCTGTTGTTCGGCATCGACCTCGCGCGC
>CALMQI010000287.1 GCA_937871935.1 uncultured Burkholderiales bacterium | reverse complement strand
GACGCTGATGCGGTCCTGGTAGGCCTTGGAGAAGGCTGCGCTGAACTCCGGTTCGATCGCATCGGTCAGCCGGTCATGGATGCGCCGGTGGATGCGGTGGTGATAGATGGCCGTGCGCCCGGCAGGCAGGTTGCGCAGCACGTTGCACCAGGCGTCGTGCCGATCCTTGATGAGGTTGAATTCGGCACTCTCGAAGGCCACGCCGTCGATGCGCCACACCCGCAGGCAGTCGCCCGACCGCGTCGCGGTGTCGTGCTGCGACAGCGGTGCGCCAATCGAGACGAACTCGCCGACGTTGGATTCCTTGCCCGCGCGCTCCCAATATCGAGGGCCTCGCGGGGTGGCCCAGCCGGGGCTAACGGCGCCAAACATTGCGCCCCCCTCTGTAGCCCACAGGCGCGTAGCTGCGTGCCCCTTGGCGCAGCACCCGGTTCGGGTTGCGCACTGCCAGCTTGAGCTTGAGCACCATCTGCGTCAGCCGCTGATCGTCCCTGCTCGTGACGATGCGCATCCAGACATAGGCGGCCGCGAGCGAGCCGAAGATGACGGGCGCGAAGCGCCAGTTCACCAGCGTGGACAGCCACATGCCGGCGATGAAGCCTGGCAGCAGCAGGACCACCAGAGGCACCAGCGGGACCCCGAATTTCATCGGGGGGCGGGTGGCGCCTTTGAAGACGGTCTCGATCACCGCCTAGCCCATGAAGACCGCGGCGATCGCGGCGGCAGCGCCTGCGATGGCGCCACCGAACAGCAGATTGGACACATCGCGGAAGCTGGCGCCGGCGAACATGATCTTGTAGCCGGCCATGCCGACGCCCACCGTCATCAGCAAGAGCGTGATGGCGACAACCGTGTCGCGCGCGATGGTGGCGCCTCGCACCACGGGTTCGAGCGCCTGGGCCATCGCGGGGTTCGTGGCCGCCAGGCTGGCGGCGATGACCATGAAGGCGATGGCGGTGCGTGGCGCGGTGTTGCGGTTGATTCGGGTCATTGCGAGGCTCCTGAGTTGGAAGGGGTGAACTTGGCTTGGGATAAAACGGGGCCAGTGACGCCGACGGGGTGCGCCGCCCTGGACGACCACGCTGCGAGGACCTTGCCCACGTAGCCGTGTTGGTGACCGGTCAAGAAATTGCCGGAGTAGTAGCAGCTGAAGGCGTCGCGCAAAGCCGACTGCTTCGCGGCGCGCCGGCTGGAACGAGCGAAGCAGTCGCCCAAGATGCCCTGCATGGCGGTGAGATTCGCGCAGGGCTCGAATGCTGTCGCCGGGGTCAGGCCGTAGCGCTGGAAGTTGCGCTTGTTGATCTGGCCGAGGCCAACGCTGTAGTTCCATCCCGCCGCTTCCAGCGCCGCGACTGTGGCAACCGCCTCGGGGAGGTTGGTGGGCTGGCGCACGAGCGCCCCGCCGACGACGCCGATAGCGTAAGGATTGCCGCCGCTCTCGACCTGGATCAGCGCGCGCGCTGTGTCCTGCGCCACAAGCGGCGCGCAGGTCAACATCAGGGCAGCCAAGTCGATCACCCGCCGCCCCCTTGCGCCGCAGCTGCAGCAGCCTCGGCTGCCAAGCGGATTTGCTCGCTGATGACCCATGCCGCGTGGTCGCGGTCAAACCGGTCGTCCATCGCATCCGGCGTGCTTGCGAAGGCGGCCTTCGCGGCTGGCAGCCACTCGACAACCGAATCGCCCGATGGCGACCACCAGGTTCGTGACCATGGCCGTCCCTCGACGGCGACATGGATGACTCCGCTGAAGGGGCAGCTGTAGATGACCCGGCCGCTCTCGTCGGTCCCGGAGGCAGTTATGTACTGTTCCGGGCACTGCTCGGGCGCGACGTACTGGTTCCCGCTGGCACTGTTGCCACCCATGCTGCAGGTCGGCCAGCCGCGACCGCGCGCTACGTCGCGCAGGGCTTGGCGCACGGTGGGCGTGCACTGGCTGATGTTTTGCCAGTTGCCGGCCATGCAGAGCAAGAGCTTGCAGCCGTCGACTGCTTGCGCAGGGCCACAGAGGCCCAGCGCCAAGCCGAAAGGCGTAGCAACTTGCACGAGAGACCTGAAGACAGCGTAGAAATGTGCTTTCATTGCCAACCTTTCGCTGGTGTGAAGACCTGACGCCATACAGTAGCGGGAAAAGACAATGTAGCAGAGTAAAACGTGCATAGCACGCAAATATCCTCTGTTACACGATACGGATGCACTCATGAAGACAAAAAGTTGCGTGATAAGCAATGAATCGCCGCGAGGTGTGCGGTGAACACTCGTCCTGCCACCCCGCCGGCCACGCCGGAGCCAGCAAAGGTCGACGGCCAAGGCTCGCTTGCGGCCACGTGCATCCGTGCGCTGCTCGACAGGGCGGGGCTGCCTAGACACAGGCACTCCGCGCACATTGGCGGATTGCTCAATCTGTCCTACCACCAGGCGCACCGCCGCATGACGGGGATCGCGCCGTGGTCGCTGGAGGAACTGCAGGCGGTCGCATCGCACCACGGCGAGACCTTGGTGGATCTGTTCGGAGAACAGAAGTCAGCGGACTACGAAACAGCGGTGCTCATCGCGGGCCCGCTGCGGGTCACTTGTCGGCTCTGGCCGGGCCAGCCCCTGGCACAACATCGCCCGGGTGACCTGATTGCGCTCAAAGGGGGCTCGGAATGGGTTGTGATGGTCGCCGGTGACACACCGACACCGCAGGCCTGCACCGTCAGGCGGCTCATCATCGAGCCGAAGCCGGATCGTCCGCGTCGTTTTGCGATCCTCGACGATGACCTGGACATCGCGCGCGGCTTGGCCGCCGGCCTGATCGAATTGGGCTTTGAAGCCACCGCATTCGCCTCCGAAGCCCAGCTCGAAGCGGCCTTGCAGTTCGACAGCTTCGACGGCTACGTGATTGATTGGGTCCTGGCGAACGGCACGGCCGAAGCGCTGGTGGCCAAGCTGCGCAGCCAAAGCGCCGCCTGCCCGATCGCGCTTCTAACCGGCAAGGCGGGCAGCAAGGAGTTTGACGAAAAAGCGCTGGTGGCCGCCATCGAGCAACACGGCTTGCTGTTCCTGCAAAAGCCGGTCACCGCGTCGCTCGCTGCGAGCCAGTTCAGTGCGGGGTTCGCGAACCGATGAGCCTGCTTAGGGCCTGGCAGTCGATGGGCTTTTGCAGGAAGCCGTCGAAGGGCCAAGCCAAGCCGGTCGCCCGGTTCTCCGCTGCGCTGATGAGAATCAGCATCGAGGTGCTGTTGAGTCCACCGCCGCGTCGGATCTCGGTGGCCAACGCCAGACCGTCCTCGTCGGGCATCTCCAGGTCGATCAGCACCGTATCGAAGCGGGTGCTGTCCAGCAGGCTGTGAGCCTCGGCGGCTGAGCTGGCCGCGTTGCACGAGTGACCCAGCCGGCGGGTCACATCGCTGAGTGACTTCAGAACGTCCGGCCGATCGTCGACGATCAGGATGTTCAACGGGTCGGTGTTCCCGCTGATCCCGGGCGGTGCGGTTGTTTCTCGGGACAGTGTCGCTGGGATGCTTACGGTGAAGGTCGTGCCTTGCCCTTCGCCGCTCTGCACGTCGTGGCTTTTCACGTCGATCTGCCCACCCAATTGCTGCAGCACATCGCGGACCACGAAGAGGCCGATGCCGCTGCCGTCGCTGCTGGACTCGAACGGGACCATCGCGCCTTGCAATCGTTGCAACGCCTGCGGTGGCAGCCCTGGCCCTGTGTCCTGGACTGAAAACCGAACCGACCCTGACATCGGCGATCTGTCAGCGTCCGGCTTGTCATTCGCCGACCAAGCGCCTCCATCGAAGGGCTCGAGCCGGACCTCGATGCGGCCGGCGTTCGTGTAGCGGACGGCGTTCTCGACCAGGTTTCTCAGCACTTGGGCAATCCGGATCGGGTCGGCGTTGACCGTCACCGGAGCTTCGGGAACCTCGACGCCAAAGGCCAGCCCCTTGGCGTGAGCCGTTTCTTCAAGTTCCGAGCAAACGTCCCCGACCATCTCGCCGAACTCGAATGTCTCCACCTGCATGGCCAACTGGGCCGCATCGCCTCGGGCGATCGTGAGCAGGTCGCGCAGCTGCCCCTGAAGCGCCGACACGGCATGTCGGATGCGGCGGATCGCGGCGACGCTTTCCGGCCGGCTGTCCTTCATGGCCAGCAGCTCCGCAGAGGCAACAATGTTTTGCAAGGGTGAACGCACTTCGTGACTCACCATGCTCAGGAACTTGCGCTTCGCGACGATGGCGCGCTCCATCGCGTCGACCGCCCTTTGCCGGTCGCGCGCCGCAGCTCGGTAGCGGCGCCGTGAACGCACCGCGTAGAGCAGCCACAGTGCGAGTGCGATCCAGCACAGCGCAAAGCCGCCCCAGATCCATCCGATGCGTCGGGTCAAGGTGCGCATCATCTCGTCTTTGGCGCTTATTTCCGCCAAGCGCACGTCGTTCGCAAGCCTACTCGCCAGCTCGTCATCGCCCATGGCCTTGAACTCGCCCAGCACGCTGATCGCATCGGCCTGCGTGAACACCTCTTTCTCAAGGGTCGCGCCGATCCGATGTTGAAGTTCGGCCACGCGGTGGGTGGCCTCGGCGAAGCCTGGTACGCCGTTCAGGAGGCCCTTGACCTCCGACGGTTCGGTGAGGATGCTCGCCTTCGAAGCAAACACCACTGCACGTCGGCCGAGTTCTTCCGTGTTGGCTGGCTCGCCGGCTGCGATCGCTCGCAACTCCTGCTTCAGGCGATGGTGCGCGATCTGGTACTGCGCGACGGTCCAGTAGAAGCCTTCATCGGGGCCTGAGCTAGTTGCCCGAACAACAGTGAGCTGCTGGCTCACCAGCGCCATCGTGGCCACCGCTACGGTCAAAAGCACAAGGACCAGCACGGGCAACCAGCCTCGCGCCGCTGATGCAGGTGCGTCGCTGAACCGGCGGCCGCCTTGCTCCGGTTCGACGGAAGGTTGTACCGGACTCCGGCGTTCCGTTGTGCCGCTCAGCTCTTCGCCTCGATCCTGTTGACTTGCCAGATGAACCTCGATTCCGCGATCGGCCCTTTGAGCGCGACCGGGTTTTGATCGCGCGGGTAGATTGTCCACAACGGTCCCCAGCGCTTGTTGCTCAAACGCTTGCCGTCTTGGCTGTGCGCCAGGATCACTCCGTAGCGTACAAGGTCTTCCCAAGGGATCGGCGCGGAGTAGTCGTCCAGCGTCTTGAAGGTCAGCGTGCCGGACGTGACGCCGGCGGCTTGCATCACATCGAGAAGCAACGGACCTACGAAGACCGATGTCGGGGTCCAGGACGTGCCGGTCGTGATGCTCGACTGGTTCAGCTTGAGAAAGTCCGACTCAGTGAAGTCGTAGGTGTTCGTCGTCTTGTTGTTGATACGGCCGATGCGCCCGCTCACGGTGAGGAACGCCTTGGGCTGCAACGTCGAGGCAATGCCGGGCAAGGTTGCCAAGGCCATCGACCCCAGCATCAATCTGCGTTTCATTGTTCTCCCTTGTGCAGACGAGGTCTGCTCACCCGTTCTACCCGACGAAGTCGAACAAATCTGCCGAATGGCGTAACTGTTTGCGGCCTGTTACTCGGCATGCTGGGCACTCGCAATTGAGCAGCGCGCTGCCCGATCCTTTAGTGGTCGGTGACATGCGCACCGTGTGGCTTCGTCCGCAGTGAAATGCGCCTTGGGATTAGCTCGCTGGGTTGCCTCGACACCTAAAAGTGGCTGTTCGGCAAGCGGAGCGCGTCAGGCCGTAGGCAGCGGCCGGGGAGCGGTGGTCAAGTCACGGATCCCGCAGGGGCCATCCACAGGGCACGTCCTGTGGATGGGTGGCTTGTCCACGGCGGGCGTTGTAGGCCACCAATGATGCGGCTTCGCACATCTAGCGGCGACTGCCTGCGTTCACGCTTGGGCCGACTTTTTGCCGCAATTTTTCGGGCGCTTTGTGCCCGAGGCGCGGAGCGCGAAATTTTTCTCCGCGAAGCGCCGCCGCCACTTTTCACCCTGTTTTCCCTCTGTTTGAACCAGCAGGCGCACGGGGGAAATCACCCAAAGGCCTCCCCTACCCACGAGCCGTGAGTTTGGAAGGGAATCACCCTGCATTCGCAGATCAGCACATGGCGCGCCTCGCGCGCTCCCCGGGCATTGCTGATACGGCCAGCCCCGCGGACTCTTACGGATTTGCACCGGGCGACCGCTACTCGGCCCCTTACCGCTACCGCTTTGCTTCCTCGCCGGGACGGTGGCCCGCTTCGTATCGCCAGGAGTGCGCTTGAAAGAGGTTGAATTCTACCAAGAGCTGTTATTATATACAGGTCCCAGCTATAGCGTGTTTCCGGCGTTTTCAGGAACCAAAAGCGCTAAATCTGGGTCTCGTTGGGACTGATGACTAGGAGTCAGCGATGACCAAGAAGGATATTCACGTCGTACCGCATAACGGTAGCTGGGCCACCCGCAAAGAAGGCGCGCAGCGCGTCGGCCACACCGCCGACACGCAGAAGCAAGCCTTCGAGCAAGCCCGTGAACAGGCGAAGCGCGAGCACGTCGAGGTCGTCATTCATCGACCGGACGGCACCATCCGCAACAGCAATAGCTACGGCAACGACCCGCATCCACCGATTGACAAGAAGCACTGACGGCCGACTCCAGCAGCCTGGCTAGACTGTCCGTTGCTCGCGCCAGGGTGGGTCCGACTCTCGGCGCCGGGCTGTCAGTTCGCGCGCCGATCGATCGATAGGAAGCGATGAATCGCCCGCTAGAACGGCGTGTCGTCGTCCAGGTCTTTCAACCAAGCGGCGGACCACTTTGATGACGGCGTGTGGTTCTCTGGTGCGGGCTTGAAACCAACTTTCTTGTCCCAGGTTTCCACTACGAAGGTCGCGACTGTATGAGCGGCATTCACCGCCAAACGTGCGTGACGGGGTTCCAGCTTGTAGCCCTTGCGGCCTTCGCTATGAGCGCTCCCAGCATGCGTGCGCAATGCGCCGATGCCGTCGACGATTGAGAACAGGCCGGTGATGATCCGCTGCAGATCCTGATCCTCAATGCTGCCTGGTTCGAGTCCGAGGTCAGCTCGAACCACCTTGAACACGGGCTGCAGATCCTGCTTGTCGGGCATCGACAGCTTGTTGTCCTCAATGTAGGTTTTGAAGATCGATTCGAGGATGTTGGAGGCTGCGGAGACGGCCTCTCGCGGTTTCGCCTCCACGCTTTCCATGGCTCGATCGAACTCGCGATGTATGGCGGGCATGTCTCTGCCCTTGATGAGCTGCCCGAGCGTCTTGCTCGGTGCCGAGCCACCTCCGGTAATGAAGCCGCCGATACGATATTGCAAGCCGTTGTTGGCCAGCGCGGATTCCATCTTTCGCACGTTCTCGCGCCTCTTCTGGATGCTCTCGCTTTCGGTGGTCCAGGCCGGTGGCTTGAAGTCGGCAGACATCACCGGATCTTCCATGTAGCTGCAGATGATTCGGCCTAGAACTGCAAGCGGCTCGGGGTGCTGCTTGTTCGTGGCACGCAGCCATTCCTGAGCCTTGACCGGCTTGCTTCCCTCGGGCGCGTCGCCCGAGGCCTCGGCGTACATGAACAGGCTGTTCATGCTCGCGTGGGTCTCAGCGTCTGAGACGATATTTGCCACGATGGCGATCAGGGGCGACGGGATGGACTTGGCCATTCGGGCTTTCCGGCGATGTCAGTCCCCCATTGTTATCTGCGCTAACCGCCATCCTTCCTCGACGAGCCCAGTCTTAACGGGAGGCAATTCCACCTCCCCGGGGAGTCATTGCTGCCTGTACCAGGGGCGACAGCATTGCCCTGGTAAACATACGCAGCGTGAAGGAGACGCAGGGACGCACACCCTACATACGTAGACGGGGGAGGACCGCAGTGCCTCCCCAGCGAATACGCCGACATCTTGTCGTCCGGAGTTCGCAGCCTGACACTTCGTCCTACCGAATGCGAGCGAGCAACAAATGAAGACCAAGACAGCAGTCAAGGCAGTGACCATCGGCACGGACAAAGTGTTGGAAGCTAAGTGGGGAAAGACGTTGCTTGCCGCGGGGTTCACGGCACTTCCCGACGTGACCTTCCGGTATCAGAAAGCTCTCAAGCTGAAGCCGCTCGATGTCGTGATCCTCCTGCACCTGGCGAGCTATTGGTGGAAGCCGACAGAGAACCCGTGGCCCGCGAAGGCCACGATCGCCGAAGCCATCGACGTAGACCCTCGCACCGTGCAGCGGCACATCGAGTCGATGGAGAAACTGGGCTACATCAAGCGGATCACGCGCAAGGCAAAGGCCGGCGACAACCTTACGAACGAATACGACCTCCGAGGCTTCGTCAAGAAGGCCGAAAAGTTCGCTCTGCACGAAATCGAGACGCGGGCAAAACGGGCGGCCGAAGACAAGAGCAAGCGGGTGACGCCGATCGCGGCGTTCTCGCTGATCGACGGCGGCAGGAAGAGTTAAAGGCGACGTAGCTCAAATGGATAGAGCGCCAGCGGCATGTGCCGCCCTCTGAAGGCGGCCGGCCGTGGGTTGGGTGACACCCTCATGGTACAGCGCAGGAGATCCCGGTTCGAATCCGGGCGACCGTCACCATCGTGTGATGGTGACATGCTTCGCCGGCACCACGAGAGTCGACGGGGAGTTCAGAACTGAGTGAGAGGAATTCGAAACTCAGTGAGACTCGACAGCTACCGCTTCCAGAATATCTCCACGGCCTTCATCCGCCGCTTGCTTTCGGTCGTCACATAGACCGTAGTCGTTGCCAGCGACGCATGCCCAAGGTTCTGCTGCGCAATCTCGATGGGCATGCCGCCAGCGATCGCGTGACTCGCGTGCGAATGCCGCATCCAGTGCGTGCTGGCCTTCGCAAATCGCTCCGCACCCCTGGCGTCGCCCTGCCCTCGCAGCACCGTGGCGCAGTCCGCAAAAAACGCCTTGATCTGGTCGTAAAACGTCGTCGCTGCAACTCCCTCACGCGGATCGCGCAGCTGCCCCGTACTCAACCCAGGCGCACGCAAGGCAGCGTCGCTGGCCTTGCCGAGCAGGAACGCTCCCTGGTTGCCGATGTCCTCCGGGTCGGGGTCGAGCCCGCGTGATCCCAGGTACCTGGCCAGCTCGCCCACCACGTCGACTGGCAACGGCACTTCGCGCTCCTTCTGCCCCTTGCCGATCACCCGCAGCATCCAACCCTGCAACGGCTGATCGTCGAAAGAATCGGCCGGGTACTCGACCCACTGCATGTCGTCGATGGTGGCCGCCACTACTTCCGACAGCCGCAAGCCGGTCGCGTAGAGCAGGCGCAGTCCAAACGTCAGCCGCTGGTTCGCCGAAGTTGCTGGCAGCATCTTCAACTGCCCGTCGATGAACCCCCACTGCGCCAGGCTGAAGCTTCGCCCCGCATTCACCTTCGGACCCGCGCTCCGGGGCACGCCGACGGCCGACCACGGGTTGCCCATCAGGTAGTTCTGATCGACCAAGAACCCATACAAGTTCTTCAAGATCGTGACCGCATGCCGCTGCGCGGACGCCGACAGCGGCCCCTCGAACGGCCGCCAGAGCGGCGACCAGCGTTCGCGCCCGCGATCACCACACCAACGGCTGCGCGGCTGCGGATCGGCCAGGAAGTCCCGGTACTCGATGCAGTCCTCGTTGCTCATCGAGGACAACGCCTTGCCCTTGTGCGTGATCGCCCAGAGCAGGAAGCGTTCGGCCTCCTTCCGATACGCCCGCTGAGTATTCGACAGCGCCTGGAGCCAGTCCAGGCCCTGCTCGACGCCGCTTCCGTTCCCGATCTGGCGCTGGCGCCGGCGGGCCTTGAGGTGAGCTTTCTGATCCGGCGTGAGGCCGTGCTTGGATCGTAGCCACGCGAGAATGGCCTGGTAGTCGTTGCTGGCCTTCAGCAGGCACTGCGCCGGCGGGCGGCGGTACAGACCGCGGGTGCCATCGAGCTCGGCCGGCACGATGAACTTTTCGAGGGGTCGGATATCGGTGGCCGGCGCAACCACGGCGTTCAGTTCGTGGGCGTAGAGCTGGCTACGCGCCATCGCCACATGGCGACCGACTTGAAGTTCGATGCTGTGCTGATGTTCCCGGAGCCACTCGACGATTCGCTGCGCCTTGCCCTCGCCCATCGCCTTGATGCCCGCATGCCAGCGCCGGCCGATGCCGTTGATGCGCTCGACGAGCTGGGCCAGCGTGAAGATGTCGGCGGCTTCGAGGTGCTCGGCCAGCGCCGGGTTCAACCAGGCCGCAACTGAGTCACCCGCGCGTGGCGCTTGCGCGGCCAGGCCTTCCAGCCAGCGCAGCGCGTCGAGCTGGCGCGCGATCAGTCCCGCCCGCCGACGTTGCCTCTGCGTCGCGCGTCCGAACTCGGCCTCGTAAGCGACGACCTGATCGGCTTGAGCAAAGTCCTCCAATCCCCGCGATTCCGCAAACGCTTCGAGGCTGGGCAGCGCCTGCGCCGGATCTGCAATCTTGCTGACGTCGATGCGCACCAACCGCGCGGTACCGTGCCGGTCCTGGCGTTTCGCGGCAGCAGCGAACTCGTCCCGAATCCACGCGATGGTGGCGCGCACGATGCGTTGATCGGTGGCCTCCCCTTCGACGCGGAAGTAGCGCTCCCAGCTTTCGCGCGGATCGAGCCCTTGCGCCACCGAGCGCATGAAAGCGAAGTGCCCGACGTGCAGCTTGCGCTGCCGGGCGGCGCTGACCTGGACGTGGCTGCGCGCGGATGTGCTGAATAGAGGCACCGAAGCGCCCTGCCCTGCACGCGCGCCATTCGTGCCCGCGACGGCCAGCAGCTTGCCGTCGCGCGCGTTCATTGCGCGAGTCGCGACAGCGCGGCGGCGAGGTTGATACGGGCCTGCCCTTCGAGCAAGTCCACGGCCGCCACACCGTGGTACAGCCGCGGCCGATCGAGGAAGCCTTGCAGGACCTGAGCGCGAAGATCCCGGTAGCGGAAGCCGGGCACCCACGCATATTCCTTGCGCACGTCCTGGTCGTAGCGTTCGAAGCGCTCGGGCGGGCTGCCGAGGATGGACAGGTCTATGTCCACGAGCAGTTGCGCGTCCGCACCCGTCGCAGGCGCATCGCGCTGCGTGGCCATCACCAGGTCGTGGACACGCTGCGCGGTCTCGCTGGCCAGGCCGGCACGAATGAGCGAACGCGCTGCCCAGGCGGCGCTGTTCAGTTCGTTGCTGCCGGTTTGAGGGTCATAGATGGCGTCGTGGAACCAGAGCGCGACGGCGACCTCGCCGGCTCGCGCGCTGTGACTGCGCCAGCGCGTCCAGAGCGCCAGACATTCGCGCAGGTGACGTTGATCGTGATAGTGCCGGTGCGGCTCGGCCCAGGCATTCAGCAGCTCGACCTGCAGGCCCGCAGGCGCCGACTTTCCCAGCGCCAACCAGGCCGCGTCCCAACTCGCCGTGAGCGCTGCGTCATCGAGCGGCGCGGGATAGGTTTCGATCATCGTGGGAGCCCCAGGCATCGCGACGATGCCGGCGGGAGCGCCATGCTTCAGGCACTCACGCTGCAAGCCATCAAAGCGATTCCGGCCATTTCAACCCCCACTTGTCGATCACCGCCCTCACCCGCCGGTCGCCATCGGGCACGAGCCCGAACAGGTCGGCCTGACCCCAGCGCAGCGCGTCGATGCACAGCATCATGTCGTCGCTGATCGCTTCGTCGACCGCGCGCAGCTCGAACAGGTCGAAGGGGAAGGCCTCGCCGTTGTATGTCGCGGCGAGGAACAAGGCGATGCGGTGGACCTGGCCAGAGTCGCGGGTTTCGGCGAGTGTCAACAAGCGCAGGAAGGCCTGACCGCCCTTGGCGGTCGCCTCGCCCTTGCGCAGACGGATGCGTTCGAAGTCGTCGTCGTTGTAGGGCTGAGGCGTTGAGGGCGGGGGCAGAGCCACGGGAATCTCCTTTCGGATCAATCAGTTGCCCGATTGTGAACTGGCAGTGGCTACTTTGTCACCCATTTCTAAGCATCATGATAAGGATACTTATCATGTAGCTGACTGACGTGAGGCTCGGCTAAATTCTGGCTAGCCCGTGCGCGCCCTCACCTGCTGTCAGCGCCAGGAGTCCTGGTTCTTTGGCAGCGTGCCCGCCGGGTCGTAGACGGTCAGCGCGTCGGCGGCGCTCAGTATCTCGTTGTAGAGCACCAGGTTGGTACCGCCCGGCGCGATCCGCGACCCGAACAGGATGCCCTTCGCTCCCCCGGCCAGAGCTTCGTCGGCCAGCACCCAACTGGGCGGCTCGACGCGCTGGTTGAACCAGAGCTCGCGCCAGTCGCAGTAGAACTCTTCCCACAATGGCGACCAGGCCGCCGAGTCGTAGCCTCGCCGGAAGTCGACCACTGCCTTGGCGCTGACCGTGTAGCTCACGAGGGTGCCCGGCGGCATCAACGGGGAGACTTGTTGGTACTCCCGTACGGCCGTGTCCGCCTCGAGCGCCAAGTAAAGAGCCTGTATGCCGGGGCGATTGGCCCGCCCGCCATGTGTCGCCGCGCCAGCTCCGCTCGTGGGAGCGGTCGCCCGCATCGGCGTGTGCATGCGATAGGCTGTGACGGAGTCCAGATTGGTGAGAATCATCCGGCGGCGCCGGCCTCTAGCGAGCTCACGTAGCGCAGCACATCGTCGGTGCGCCCTTCGGAGGCCAACCGTTCGGCGGTTTTGTAGCCGAACACGGCCAAGGGCTCGGTGCGGTACCAGAACAACGCCCTGTTGAGGTCACCCGTCAGGTCGGTCGCCGCCTTGATGATTCGCAGCGCCTCGCGCAGGAAGTCCTGGACGCCGCGTGAGCCAGGGGCGCGGCTGATCGTGTTGCGGTGAACGTGTGCCTGCTCGGCCAGCATCTGCAGGTCGATGTTCAGCGCCTCGCTGAAACGCTTGGGCGACAGCACCGGCGCCAGGGTGTCCGGATCCCTGAGGTAGTCGATGAAGTGCTGGTAGGTCCCACCGAGCACCGGGACGTCGATGACTGCTGTTTCGGTCATGTCAAAACTCCATTTGCGTCTGCACCATGTACGCACTATTTAAGCACCTTTTACGCAGCACTGCAAGTGAAGGCACTTCGGAAAGTGCAGCTCTCTAAGGCGGCATTTGGTCAAAGAGTTGCCGCGAAGCTGAAGTCACAGGGCGGTTTTCCCATAGGCGATCTGGCGGAGCTCAAGCCTACCGAAAGGCCTCTTCATGTGCAGCGCCAAGATACCTCCGCCCTGCCTCGACGGCAGGGCAAACCCAACCGGCCGTCAGCCCTTCAGGAAGTCCTCGATCACTTTCACCAGCGCCTTTCGTTTGGAGTCCGGGAAGGCATTTGTCTCAAACCGGACGACCGCCCTGCCCTTGCTGTCGGCCGTCAATTTCGCCACCACTTTCCCGGCCTTCGAAATCGCCAGAGTCACCGGTGTTGAACCGTTCAACACTGGGTCCGGAAGTCCGATCATTTTGGAAAAGACGCCCGCCGCGTTCAAGTCTCCGCGCGCGCCTGCCAAGGTGCGCGCCCTCTCAAGCGTGCCATCCGGGTCCTTTTGCATGGCCTCGGCAAGGGGTGCTGCCCACCGAAATTGGATGTCCAGCGGGCTTTGAAACGCGGCCACCACCGGCTCCGGCAAGCGCGCCAGGGAAACGCTTTTTGAGACCAGGGAGACATCCACGCCCAAGCTTTCTGCCAGGCGCCGCAGGGAGCTGTAGAGCCCGTCGTCAAGGGCCTTCCGATACATGGTCCCCTGCTCCCAGGGAGACAGGTTTTTCCGACCCCGATTCTCCCGCTCCATTTGCTCGAACAGGCTGACGTCAGAAGCCTCCTCGACGGCAGCAAGCACAGAGACTCCCAGGTCCAGGCATGCCCGATGTCGGCGATGGCCAAAGATCAGCTCGTAGGCCGCATCGGTTGGGGGTGTTGAACCGTTCAACACCTGCACGGGGCGAACCTTGATCGGCTGAACATTGCCGCCAGCGGCCGCAATCTCTGCCTTCAATTCCTGAAACTCGGCCGTGAGAAATGATGCTTCGTGTCGGTTCGCCCACTTCGACGCTTTGATGGTCAACGGATCGAGCTTCCGCAGCGGAGACTCTCCTTCGAGCGTCTTGACGCGCTCCTTGAGCGCCTCTGCCTCGACCATCACCGTCGACTGCGCGGTCAGGAAACTCATCATCGTGCCGGGTGCGGTTTTCGACTTGGCCGGGTCGATGGGGTCTGCGACGGGCTTCGGACCTGCCTGCAAGCCAGGGACCATCCCGGCCTTCTCAAACATCTTCCTGACCATCATTCAGCTCCCTGAATAGCGGGTGTTGAACGGTTCAACACCGGCGCACGCGGTTGCGCGTCTGAACCGCCTTGGCTTGGATCAATCTGGCGTCGCCAGACTGATTGCACAGAAGTCTCGATGTAGCCCACCATCAGGTCGTACGCATCCCGAGCCCGTTTGAACGTCCGCGCATTGCCGTCGTACTTCGTGATGTCGTAGACCGTCCCGAACTCGACCGTCGCGGAGGCAGTGACGGCCGACTTCGGAATCTCCATCGGAAGTACGGACACCCGGTTGGCGTACGTAGTCTGAATCCACTGCTTGACGATCGCGCCAGTGGCGTCCGAACTGTCGACCCGGCTCAGCAGGATGTTCATGAAGTCGAAATGCTTGTCCAGCCCCCGGTTGGTCAGCAACTGTGTTGTCAGGTCAGAAAACAGTGACCAGAACTGGGCCGCCGAAGCGAAATCCAAGGTGCTGGGCGGCAACGGCATGATGATCCCGTTGCTTGCCAGAAGCGCGTTGATCGTTGTGTACGACAGGGCAGGGGGCGTGTCGATGACGATCAGGTCATAGTCGCCGCGCACATCGTCGATTCCGTAGTTCAGAACGTTCCAGAACTCGAAGCCTTCTTCCTTGGTTTGCCGGGCGGGGAGGGCGAACTCTGCTCCGAAGAGCAGTGGTGCGGCCGGCACCAGGTCGATGCCGTCCCAGTAGGTCGGCCGGATCGCATACCGAATGGACGTCTCAGCACCCATGACCAGCGGAAGAATGGTGTCCTCTTCTTCCACCTCGGAATCCGGCAGGATGCCGAACAGCGTCGTCAGCGAGCCTTGCGGGTCGGTATCGATCACGAGAACTTTGTGCCCCAGCAGCGACATGCCCTGCGCAAGGGTGACGGCCGTCGTTGTCTTGCCGACACCCCCCTTAAAATTGGCGATGCTTACGGTCACCGCCTCGGCACCGGCCGGCCGCAGGCTCTCCTTGCGGTACTCCCGAACCCAGGTCCGGACCTCTGCCAACGTGAACTGCCGACGATTGCCGACCTCATTGAGGGCGCCTTGTGGCAAGTCGCCGCGGCTCATGCGATGGGTCAGCGACCCCTTCTCGATATTGAGAAGCTGAGCCAGCTGGCTCAGATTCCAGACGGGGGCCGCCTTGCGGGTCGTCGGAGACAACATCGCAGCACGAATCTGCGACATCATCTCGACCGAGTGGGCCGCCTGCTCTGCGATATCTGCCAGTCCGATCGGAGCCGGCGACTTGATGGTGAGCTTTGACATGGAGTCCTCCAGGCGCTAGTTTAGCGCTCGCTTTACTCTTAGTCGGCACACAATCGAAAAAGCGTAAACAGGACAGTGGGTCGCGTCAAAAATCAGCCGCAGCTATTGCATTTGCCTTCGTTCTCGAACCCAGAAAACCCACAGCGGGTTCAATTAGTTCACAAGCCTTTAATCCTTTAGAACCTTTAGGTGACAAAAAATCCTATTTAATCAAGCACTTACGTCAATCGACGTGAGGGGAAATAGGAGGTCACGTGAGTACCTTTAGGCAAGCAGGTGAGTGGATATGGGTTGCGACGTGAGGGCGTCTAGGGCCTTCCGTGAGTGGATATGGGTTTGTGGACAACTCCGACGAAGTTAGGCCGTGGCGGGTCGTCAGGAGCGAGCCGCCGGCCAAAGGTGAGCTGTTTTGGGCATGGTTGCCGACCAATTCCCGCTTCCGGTGCCCGAAAGCCGGTGGCGTCCAGGTCGATCAAGCTTCCGCTCGGGTTCAGCTTCGGGTCTTCGCAAGCGATCGACAAAGGTGAGGGGTTTTGGGAGTCCCGCTCCAAGAGCCGACGTGAGGACTTTTGGGTACCAATTGCGTGCCTCAACACGACGCTGGCAAGCGTCCGACCACGCTGACGTGAGGACGTTTAGGTTTCTGCGACTCAATGTGAGCTAGGTAATTCACGTTAACATGGCGGAATGGACCGATTCACATGACCCGTTCGTCGGCTGCTCAGAAGGAAGTGATCGAGAACCCGCTTCGCAAGCCGGTCAATACGTTGGCCATCGTGCCAACGAAGTCCAGCAAGATCACCGTCCTGGCTCGCAAGGCCTACAACGTGCTGCTCTACATCGCGCAAGAGCAGGGCATTGATCAAGAAGTCTTCCGCGCACCGCTACAGAGCATTCTGCGCGGTGTGGACTTCAATTCCAACGCCAGAGAGATCGTCAAGCAGCACCTGCGCGCGATGGTCAGCACGACCGTTGAGTGGCAGTCGCCGACGGCAGGGGAGGGCGAGGCATGGAACGTCGCCGGCCTCCTTGCGCACGCGAAGGTCTACAAGCAGTCCGGCGAAAACTGGGTTGAATGGTCGTTCGCCCCGAACATCAAGCATGAGCTGCTTGAACCGCAACGATTCGCCCGCCTGCGCCTCGACGTCATTTCGCAGCTTCGGCGCCACTCGGGAGTTGTGCTCTACGAGATCTGCGCCCGCTATCGCGACGTAGGGCTGACCGCGCGGCAGCCGTGGCCATGGTGGCGACCTGTGCTGACCGGAAGTCCGGATACTGAAGACTCGGTGAAGCAAGAGTACCGATTCTTCAAGCGCGATGTGCTGAAGCTGGCCATCGCCGAGATCAATGCCGTCACCGACCTCGATGTCGAACTGATCGAGCACAAAGCAGGGCGCTTCATCGCCGACATCCAGTTCAGGGTGGCGAAGAAGCAGCAGGAGTCCTTGCCGTTGCGGCATCCGCCTGTGCCGGTAGACCTGTCTCAGGTCGTGCGCGCAACCGCAGCAGGCATCCGCTCGGAAGACGCTGAGGCATTGATCCAGGCCCATGGAAATGACGCGATGACTGCGGGGCTCGATGCGCTGCACAAGCGCATCGCAAGCGAGTTCCCGGAGCCGCTGCGCGATCCCTACCGGTACTTGCGAGCGCTCCTTGAATCGAACTCTGCCAGTGCCGCGAAGAAGGCTGCGGAGAAGCTCGCCGAGCCGGCCACGAACAACAGCGTCGTGGCGGCCGCCGCCTTGGAAGGATGGACCGCGGAATGGGTCAGTCGGAGGCGGGCGTTGGTGGTGGCGGAGTTCGAAGCCTTGTCAGTCGAAGCCCAAGCTGAATGGGTTGGAAGGCTTCGCACGCATTTGATTGAGCGGGGTGCCCACCCGTCGATTCGCAAACGGCTCGATTCCCACGGGTGGAAGCACCAGCTCGTGGCCGGCGAACTCATACGGTTCTTCAAAGGCGCCGACTGGGACAAGCCGAGTCCGCAGGAACTGCTAGCGATTGCCGCTCAGCGAGGTGGTCGATAGGCCACGGCGCGAATCAAAACTCTCAACAGTGTTGAGAGGGCATTGGTGGTGCAGTCTGGGCAAGGTCTCCAGTTCACCCGGCTCAGGCAGCCGAACCAGCCAAGCTTCTTTCTCGGCCATGTGTGCTGGTCATGTTTCCCGTCCAGGTGGATTCCACTTATCAAGGTGTCCGTGGAAATTAGACCAGCACAGTCTGAGCTGGGCGACCTCAAGGCCTGCTGAGGCTTTCTCGCGGGAGCGAAAACCGGGATGCCCATTCCAGGCGCGCGCCGGCGCGCTTGGTCCCTGCGGGACTGCCGGCGCGCCGACACCTTCCAGGCCACCCTAGCCCTGCGCGCTTCGCTTGCCTGAAGGTCGAGGCCGGTGGTGTGGGGGGTGTGGGTTGCTGTGTCGACTCACCGTATCACGTCGTTCTCGCCGTCAAGGTCTGCGTGAGCGCGCGGCGCTCCCTTGCGCCCTTCGGTCGTCTTCGAACCCTGACCGCTGCGCTGCAACGTGAGGGATTCGGTCTCGGGCAATCCCGCCCGATCAAGACCGGAGTTCCTCATGTCGCAGTCTTCATTCTCCTTCGCTGTCTCTTGTACGGAAGCACGCTTCACGAACGCGCTGCTGGTCCGTGACGTCGACGGCCAGTACCGCGTGGCCAGTGCCGACGAGGTTCTTTCGCAGGCCTGGGGCGTGCTGGCGGATCGCGTGAAGCCCGGCGTGACGCTGTCGTCGCCGCAGGACGTGAAGGACTACCTGCGCCTGGAGATCGGCAGGCTGGAGCATGAAGTCTTCTGCGTCGTCTTCCTGGATGCGCAGCATCGCATCATCGAGCTGCGGCAGATGTTCCGGGGCACAGTGACGCAGACCTCGGTCTACCCCCGCGAAGTCGTCAAGGAAAGCCTGGCGCTGAACGCTGCGGCGGTCATCCTGGCGCACAACCACCCGTCAGGCGCACCAGAGCCAAGCCGTGCCGACGAGTACCTG